>JANQLT010000057.1 GCA_028280455.1 Kiloniellales bacterium | reverse complement strand
CAGGGCCCTCGTAGCCATCCAGTAGCTCGTCCAAAAGCTCCTTGCGTATCTCTTTCATCGTGCTCACTCCCTAACTGGATTGGAGCACATCAAACTCTTACACAGCCAATCAGACAGTCTCGAACGACCGACGATACGCCGTGCAAGGCATCGATCATGAAAGCCACGTAGACGACGCCGGGCCAGCTCGACACGTAGGCCAAATCGGAAACCCACAGGGCATTCGGCCGTACTGGCTGAAAGTCCCGGTTGACCCGGTTGAGCGGACATGGTGCCGACCGGTCGGGGCGCGTGGTCTTGACCGACTTGCCGTGAACCGCGCCCGCCAAGCCCATGGCTCGCATGAGCCGCGACACCGTGCAGCGGGCCACCTCGAAGCCCTCTCGGCGAAGCTGCCGCCACACCTTGCGAGCCCCGTACACGGAGAAGCTCTCCTCGAACACGCGGCGGATCTCCACCTTCAGGGCCGTGTCACGCTGAGTCCTCAGCGATCGCCTGGAGGGATCGCGGCGCTTGGCCAGATGATCGTAGTAGGTGGATGGGGCGGTCGGCAGCACCTTGCAGATCGGCTCGACCCCGTACGCCTTCCGGTGCTCGTCAATGAAAGCGATCATGGCTTGAACCGGCGGTCGAGCTCCGCCTCCTTGCCCGACAAGCGAATGCGCGCATTCGCAGAGAGGGGGGGCGAAATAGACCGAGGCCTTGCGTAAGATCTCGTTGGCCTGCGGAAGCTCGCGGACCTCGCGCTCCAATTCGCGGATGCGGGCCTGCTCACCGCTCGTTTGACCTGGCCTCAGGCCTTCATCGCGCTCCGACTGGCGAACCCACCTGCGAAGGGTTTCCGACGTGCAGCCGATCTTGCCTGCAATCGATACGATCGCTTCCCACTGCGAGCCATGGTCACCCGCATAATCCAAAACCATCCGTACGGCCCGCGCGTGCACATCAGGTGGGTAGTGTCCCCGTGGCTCCCGTCTCTCCATAGCTCCATCCTCTCTAGAGTTGGAGCTTCCGACAAACCCGGGGCGGTTCAACGAGGACGCGGCTAGAAACCGAAAGGACAATGGACCCCAGAACATAGCGTTGCTGCAAGAGATCGCTCTCAACATGCTCCAATCCCACCCGGACAAGGCCTCCGTACGGCGAAAAATCATAAAAGCCGGATGGGACGATATCTTCCTCCTCTCTGTACTTGCCCAAATGCGATGCCTTGGGTGGGGGCGAAGGCGCGCAAGTCGACCGAAACCCCATATGACGCTATGCGGGCGGGTCACAACGACCTATGCCAAATGGCTGCTGGTGCTTTAGGATTCCTGCCTCGTTTGCGCCGACGATCCTGGACGGCCGGGGCTCTGCTGCGCCGGGTGCAAGCTTGGATCGTCCGTCCGCAGACTCTCTACTCTCTCTTGCGGCGGTGCAGCCGCGGTACGGGCCGGACCGCGGTTCTGGCCGGCTGGCCAACGGCCCCGGCAGACGCTGAATCCGCCGATCGCCAAGGATCCGAGACCGCTTCGCGCAAAGCGAGGCGGATCGTCGATAGCTTTGATCTACATAGATTTCGACCGATTCAAGCTGATCGACGACCACTTCGGGCATGCCGCAGGAGACCGGTTGCTCAAGAGCGTTGCCGAGCCGAAGCGGTGCCTTGCAAGGATGCATGCCGAGCGAGAGTTCAGCGACATCGTAGTTAACGGAATGTTAACGCCTAGACGACTAAGTGAGTTGGAGGAGGTCGCTATAACACGCTTGGGTAATCCCATCATCGCAGACCTGCCTATGATGGCTTAACGAGCTATTTTGGGGTATTTCCCCTCGTTTCTTTGCCAGTTTGGAGGAGAGCCAAGCCGATGAAGAGGTCCCTGCCGATCCGTCTAACCTGGTTGGCGAGTGTGCTGGCAACAGCGCTTGCCTTGGGTCCCGCGAAAGCCTCTGAAAAAGTGACGATCGCGGCGTCGGAGACCGCGATCCTGGTCTGGCTCGCCGAGGAGCGGGACTTTTTCGCGGACGAGGGTCTCGACGTCGCGCTCGAGCGCTATCAGTCGGGCTCCTATGCGGCCGACGCGGTCCTCACCGGAGAGGCCCAGCTTTCCACGACGTCCGAATCGGCGTTCGTCAGCCGCAGCCTCAACCACCCGGAATTGCGGATCCTGGCGGCGATCTCCGCCTCCGAGACGGCGAGACTGGTCGGGAGGAGAGATCGCGGGGTGCTGACGCCGAGCGATCTCTCGGGGAAGACGATCGGCGTCACGAAAAGGTCCACCGGAGAGTTCTTCCTCGGCCGCTATCTGGCTCTCAACGGCCTGACCGCGGAGGATGTCGACATCGTCAATCTCAAGCCCGCCGAGATCGCGACTGCGCTTACCAAGGGTGAGATCGACGCGGGCCTGACTTGGGACCCCTTCATCTACGAGGCCCAAGTCGCCTTGGGTGAGCAGGCGATCGTCTTGCCGGAGCAGGAGGGTCAGTTCTTCTACTTTCTGCTGATGGCCAGGTCGGACTGGGTCGAGGCGAATCCCAAGGCCGTCAAGGCGATCTTGCGAGCCTTGCTGCACGCCGAGGAGTTCGCCTTGGAAGAGCCGACGACGGCCAAGCATGCAATCGGCGACAAGTTCGAATACGAAAGAAGCTACCTCGATCATCTATGGCCGCTGCACAACCTGCACGTGAGCCTTCCGCAGGACCTGTTGTTTCTCCTGGAGGAGCAGGCGCATTGGCGGATAAGCCAAGGCTTGGTGGAGCGCCGGGCGATCCCGAACTACTTGAATTTCGTGGCGAGCAGGCCGCTCCAAGATGTCCGGCCGTCCGCAATCGGCATCGTCAAATAGCCCGCCCGTGCCGCCATGACGATAAAAGCCAGGTTCAGGGTCTGTATCGGTCTCACTGTCCTGTCGGCAGTGGTGATTCTCGCCGTCGTGCTTTGGGCCAACGCCGAGCTCGCGGATATCCAAGGCGAGGTCTCGTATGGCGGCGAAATCCGGTCACAGGCGGTCAAGCTGAACCTGCTGACGTCCGAGTTGCTGTTGCACCGGTCCGATCGCGTGAAACAGCAGTGGTCGCTGGCGCACCAATCCTTCGTGCAGTTCCTCGGGAATCCGAGCGATCTCGATGCGCGCGTGTCGCTCTTCACCAAAGAGGTCGACCGTAGGGTTCGGATAGCGGGGCAGCTCTACAGCAGGCATTTCGGGGGTATAGGACCTGAATACAGGAGCGAAACCGATGAGAGAGCGGCGGCGCGCTTCCGCATCTCGCGCATCTTGGCTGAAGTCGCCGCCATCATGTCATTGGCCGAGAGGATCGATGACCACTTGCAGAGCAGACGGCAAAGCCTCACCGCAACGCTGTTCATAGCCCTGTCCGTCGCTGCCTTGACGGTGTTCGCCGGCAGCATTGTCATCATACTCTATCTCGTGCCCGGCCTGATCCACCGTGTGGCCGATTTGCGAGAGATCATCGTGGGCATCGGTGCCGGCGATCTCAATCGGGAAGTCAAAAGGACGTCCGATGACGAGATTGGCGACGTCTATCAGGCGACGGACCGAATGCGCCGGAGCCTTCTGAAATCCCGGCAAGATCTGGAGCACGCCAATGCGGGCCTTTCCGAGGCTAGAGACAGTCTCGAAACGCGCGTGCGGGAGCTGAATGCCGTCAACGCCGAGCTGGAAGCTTTTGCCTATACCATCTCGCACGACCTGCGTGCGCCGCTTCGGGGCATGAACGGATTCAGCCAAGCCTTGGCGGAAGACTATAGCGACAAGCTGGACGAGACCGGCCTGGACTACATCCAGCGCATCTCGGCGGCCGGCAAGCGAATGGGCCAGCTCATCGACGATCTCTTGATGCTATCGAGAGTGACCCGCACCCAAGTGGCTCGTTCCGATGTCGACCTGTCAGCGTTGGCGGAGAGCATTGCCGTGCAGCTCAAAGAGGACGAGCCGGGCCGGCAGGCCGAGTTTCTGATCCAGCCAAGCATCACGACCCGAGGAGACCCGATTCTTCTGCGGACGGTCCTGGAGAACCTCATGGGCAACGCTTGGAAGTACTCGGCCAGGCAGCCTCGTAGCGTCGTCGAGTTCGGTGCGATCCCCGAAGCCGCGGAGCCAACCTATTTCGTGCGGGATAACGGTGTCGGATTCGACATGAACTATGCCGACAAGCTCTTCAAGCCCTTCCAGCGGCTGCACGGCGAAAAGGACTTCCAGGGCAACGGCATCGGCCTGGCGTCGGTGGCGAACATCGTTCGTCGTCACGGCGGCCGCATTTGGGCCGACGGCCAGCCAGGGGAGGGCGCGACTTTCTATTTCACCGTGTGGGTGCCAAAGACATCAATCCCGGCGTCGGTGGGAACGGCAAAGAACATGCCACCAGATCCCGCTTTGGCGGTCGCCTGAGGCGGAGGTCATGCCATTGCCCGGACATCCCCTTTCGCATCCCCGGCGCTGCAGCGAGACGAGGCCGAGTGCCGGCGAAAGCTGCAGCGCGCCGCCGGCTATGTCCGTTCCATGCCCCGGTGGTGGCTTCCACTCGAAGACCGATGAAGAGATGCCGCTGCGGTTCACGCTCGTTGCGTAACGCCAGAATGGAGGTAAGCCCGAATGCCCATCAATCCGATCCTCTTGGTCGAGGATAGTGTCGACGATCAGACTTTAATGCTCCGTTCATTCAAGAAGCACAATATCGCCAATGATGTTCTGGTCGCGAACGACGGTGTCGAAGCACTGGACTTCCTCTTCGGGACCGGAATTCGCGCCGAGAACGGACCTGTCCGGCCCGCCGTCGTGCTGCTTGACATGAAGATGCCGAGGCTCAACGGGCTTGACGTGTTGGAGCGCATAAGGGGCGAGGAGAAAACCAAGACCATCCCCGTCGTGATCTTGACCTCCTCTGACGAGGAACAGGACATGCTGCGCAGCTACAACCTCGGAGCCAACAGCTATGTTCGCAAACCCGTGGATTTCAGAGACTTTGCCAGCGCAGTCGGCGAGCTCGGCCTCTATTGGGCCTTGCGCAACGAGCTGCCGCCGGCCTGACGGCTTCGAGATTTATTGATGACGGATCGGTGAGATGACCACGCCTCTCAATGTTCTCTTCATCGAAGATTCCGAGGACGACGCCGTTCTGCTGGATCTACATTTGAAGCAAGAGGGTTTCGACGTCCGTAATCGCCGTGTCGAGCGGCAGGATCAACTCCAGGCCGCACTCGACGAGTCCCTGTGGGACGTCGTCCTGTGCGACATGAGCATGCCCTACTTAGATCCCTTCTCGGCGCTTGAAGTCGTTCGATCGTCGGCGTCGGAGCCGCCCTTCATCGTCGTGTCGGGATCGGTCGAGGAAGAGGACCTGATCGATCTCATGAGGGCCGGGGCTGACGATGTCATCGTGAAGAAGCGCTTGTCGCGCCTCGTGCCCGCGATCGATCGCAGCATGAAGGACGCGGCGGCCAGGCGAAAGGGCCGGATGGCCCATGCGGCGCTTCGAGAGAGCGAGGAGCGTTTCAGAAAGGCCTTCGAGACGGCGCCTCATGGAATGGCCTTGGTATCGCCCGAGGGCACCTGGCTGATGGCCAATCAGGCGCTTTGTAGCCTGATCGGGTACGAGGAGACGGAGCTCCTGCGTCGCGATTTTCCGTCCATCACGCACCTGGACGATCTCGCGGAGGATCTATCGTTCGTTCGGCAAGTGCTCGACGGCACCATCTCCTCCTACCAGATGGAGAAACGCTATATCCATAAGAACGGGCAGCCCGTGCCGGTTCTCCTCAGCGTCTCCCTGGTCCGCGATTCGCAGGGAAATCCCCTCTACTTCGTCTCCCAGGTGCTCGACCTGACCGCCCGGCGGGAGACAGAGGCGAAGCTCCTCCAGTCTCAGAAGATGGAGGCGGTCGGTCAGCTTACGGGCGGCGTGGCGCACGACTTCAACAATCTGCTCACCGTGATCCTCGGCAACATTCGCTTGCTGGAACGTCAGATGGCCGACGGCGATGCCTCGGTCTTGAAGCAGCTCGGCTCGGCCTCGTCGGCGGCCCGGCGCGCGGCCGATCTCACCAAGCGGCTACTTGCGTTCAGTCGCAAAGGCTCGCTGGAGCCCAGCCTGGTGGAGGTCGCGCCCCTCGTCACCAACTTGCTGGACCTCCTCAGCAGGGCCCTTGGCGAGACGATCGAGATCGAGACAGCGCTGGCAGGGGGGCTCGCCCCGGTCATGGTGGACGCCAACCAGCTCGAGAACGTCCTGCTGAACCTGGCAACCAACGCGCGAGACGCGATGGAACAGGGCGGTACCCTCAAGGTAAGCGTGGAAGGTTACCTGTCGGATGAGTCGCAGGGGCCGGTCGGAAGCGGCGCGCTTGTCGGTGAATACATCGTCTTGTCGGTGTCCGACAATGGGTCCGGCATTCCGGCGGAGCATCTCGAGCGGATCTACGATCCCTTCTTCACGACCAAGGAGGTCGGCAAGGGGACCGGTCTCGGATTGAGCATGGTCTTCGGTTTCGTCCAGCAGTCGGGCGGGCACATTGCCGTCGATAGCGAAGAGGGCCGAGGCACGACTTTCAAGTTGTACTTGCCCGTGGCGTCGACAACGCGGCTCGCCGATTCTGCGAGCTGGAGAGCGACCGAGGGCCTGCCGGGCGGCGACGAGACGATCCTCGTGGTCGAAGACGAAGGCGGGGTCCGCACCTTCACCGTGGATCTCCTCAGGGCTCTAGGCTACCGGGTGTACGAAGCCGGCGATGGCCCGCAGGCCCTCGCGCTCCTCGAGGCCCAGCCGAATGTGGACCTGCTCTTCAGCGATATCGCCATGCCCGGCGGGATGTCCGGTTTGGAGCTGGCAGAACAGGTTCGCAAGCAATGGCCAGCGACCCGCTTGTTGTACACGACCGGCTATAGCGACAGCTTTTTCGATCTTGACCGGTCTAGCGGGCAGGACGAGCTGTTGCTGAACAAGCCCTATGAGGGTGAGTCTCTCGCGTTCAAGGTGAGAGAGGTTCTCGACCAAAGAAGCCGATAGGCGCGCCGCAAGCTTCGTTGCGGCTTGCGAGAGGATTGCTCGCAAAGCGCGAACAATCAGCCTTCAATACCGCTTAGCGCCTGCCAAGGCTCCCGGCGTCCGAGCTTTACCTTAGTCCTTTGTTAAAGCGGATTTTCTAGCTTTCCAGGAGGAACAATCTGTGTTCCGGGGAAGGCTAGGGAGGAGCATGTGGCGCGCCCCAAGAGGCTTCTCATAGTGGACGATGATCCCGGCATTGTCGCGCTCATCGAGCAGCTCGCGGAAAGTCTCGGCTTCGATGTCCGTCCCCTGGGCAATGCGGCCGATCTGTCCGGCGACTGCTCCGCATTTCTCCCGGACCTGATCGTCTTGGATCTGAGGATGCCTGGAATGGACGGTGCGCAGGCCCTCCGAATTCTGGCCGATTCGGGCAGCGAGGCCGAGATCATTCTCTTTAGCGGCGCCGATGCGCGCGTGTTGAACAGCGCCGCGAGACTGGGCGAAAGCCATGGCTTGAGAATTAGAGGCGTATTGCGCAAGCCGGTCGATCTAGAAGACCTGGAATCCGAGCTCAAGGCTTTTCTCGGCTGTTCCGGGTCCAGCCTAGGCGATGAGCTTCGGGTTGCTGTGTCGGATGGCAAGATCGACGTGAACTACCAACCCAAGATTCGCCTGAACGACACCGGAGATTGGCAGGTGATCGGGCTGGAAGTGCTGGCACGCTGGCAACACCCGACCAGGGGACCGGTATCGCCGGTCGAATTCATACCAATTGCCGAAGAGCTCGGCATCATCAGGGATCTGACCGATCTGGTCTTGGACCAGGCCATTGCCGAATCCGAGAGGCTTCTGGGCGTCGGCCACAGGCTACAAATGGCAGTCAACCTATCGCCGCTCGTGCTCTCCGACCCAAAGACGCCCGATCGTCTAGCGAGCCGGATCGCCAAGAGTGCGATCGAGCCGCAGCAGATCATTGTCGAGATCACAGAGAACGCTGCCATGTCGGAAGGCGTCGATGCCATCGAGAGCCTGACGCGCTTTCGTCTCAAGGGCATGGAACTGTCCATGGACGACTTCGGCACCGCCTACTCGTCGCTGGTCCAGCTATACAGGATGCCTTTCAGCGAGCTGAAGATCGACAAGTTCCTCGTCCTGGACATCGAGAGAAGCGACGAAGCCTGTGTCATTGTGCGCTCGGTCGTCGACCTGGCGCACAATCTGGGGCTGAGCGTTTGCGCCGAAGGCATCGAAACGCAGCCGGTACTCCAATATCTTCGGTCGATCGGATGCGATCATGGCCAGGGCTTCCTCATCAGCAAGCCGCTGACGGGCGAGCAGCTCATGCGCTTCCTACCCCGGTCAGCGCCGAACGAGGCGGCCAACATTGCTGCCGTCATGGGCCGCCACTAAATCAAGCTGATCGGCATTCAGGCGTTCACACCATGGTTGAAACCCGACGGCGAAAGAACCAATCCATCCGTTCGATATTGTTGTCGGCGGCGGCCGGCGTTCCCGCAATCTGGATGAGCACGGGTATCGCCTCAAGCTCTCTCTATCTGGATCTCATGAAGAAGGTTGCGCGGACCACGGTGGAGCATGCGGTGGGCATGACCGAGCAGGTTGAGGGGGACGCTGCCAGAGCGGGAAAACGAGCATGACGGCGAAGATTCTGTGCATCGAGGATGAAGCCGAAATCCGCGATCTCCTGGTGGGCGAGCTCAGCGCGTGCGGCTACGAGGCCGTTGAGGCGGACAACGGCATAGCCGGCTTAGAGGCAATAATCGTGCAGAAGCCCGATCTGGTTCTTTGCGATATCACGATGCCGCGTAAGAACGGGCATGCCCTGATCGAGGAGTTGAGAACCGACCATCCGGAATTCGCAGACCTTCCCTTCATCTTTCTCACCGCGCTTGCCGAGAGGGACCATGTCGTCACAGGCAAGCGGCTAGGCGCCGATGATTATCTGACCAAGCCCATAGATTTCGACCTATTGATAGCAACCGTAGAAGCACGTCTCCGGCAGGTCAGGCGCATGAACGAGCGGAAGCGGGACCAGTTGGTCAAGCTCTATTGCTCCTTGCAGGGCGCAGGCGACGATCCAGAGACGCTCGAAGCTATGCGGGCGAGCACAGATCAACATGTCGACGCGATGGGATTGCCAAACGGGTCGGTCGCGGCGACCGCAATGCACGACAGCATCAGAGCCCTGGCGGGGGCCTCGGACGGCAAGATCGTAGTCGGCAAGACTCAGATTGTCGGTCTTGACGGAATCAAGGACGCTTTGGGCGACCGTTGGGAACGGCACAAGAAGGTCGTCCTCGAGTTAGCGGAAGCGACGATCCGGCAGCAGCTATCGAAGGGTGATCTTCTCGAGCCGACAGGTAATCAGGGATTTCTGATCTGCTTCGCGTCCCTCGAACAAGAGGCGGCAGCGGCTAAGGCAAGAGAGCTCACGCTGGCAATACGGCGCAAGATCCTCGGCACGAATGATCTCGACGAGAGAGTCAAGGAAAGCTGCGATGTCTCGTCCGAGGTCCAAGAGATTGGGATCGCACCTGAAGAGGTCGCCCGGTCGGCGAATCTGAATGATCTCATCGTGCAGCGATTGGATCAGGCGGTCCAAAGGGCGCGCAACCGCGAGAAAACCGCCTTCGCCCAGATCGTCGACTCCTGCCGTATTGTGCAGGTTGGTGTTACGACGGCCCAAGGGGCGGCGGCCCCTCTGTCGATTGCCGATTTCGACAGCGCGACCAAATCTCATATTGCCGCATTGCAGAGAGCCCGGCCGGGTAGCCAGGAGCTGACTGTTGAGATCGATCTTCTCCGGCTCGGCCGCGCTTCAGAGCTTCTTTGCGACACGGCACTGGGTTGCGGGTCTCTCCTGCTGGTCGACGTCAGTCTGTCGACCTTGAAGGACCGGCATTCCCTGGAGCGCTATCTCAAGCTCCTGACGATGTTGACCGAATCGGCCAGGCGACGGCTGGCTCTCACTATTCGGGAAATTCCCGAAGGGACCGTCGTGTCCAAGATCCAGTTCATGCATCAATCCTTGCGCCGCTACTGCCGCTTGGTTGCTGTGGAACTGGACGCTGGCGCGTCGACTCTTTTCGATCCGGCCACACTTCAGGCGCCCTTGGCGACAGTGAGATTCGAGTATCCGGGCGCCAATCCATCATTCAAGAGCCGCGCTCTGGCGCGCACCTGCAAGGCGCTTCGTGAGCAGAACTGCAAGCTCCTGGTTTACGATGTGCCGGATCTCAGCAGCGTCGAGCAGCTCTTTTGTCAAGGCGCCGACTTGGTAGCCCTTCGTGGCCGCTAGCCGAGCCTCCGTTGCGCTCCGGCGAGACGCCCTCGATCAGACCCCAATGGGATGCGAATCATAGAGACAATCTATTTCTTGCTCGCAAGCAATCCCTAGTCGCCTGTGAATAGCGGCGAAGTGTCTGATTGCGCAAGGTTGTATTCGGCCGTCGAGGTCAATCGGGCTCCTCCGATAAGGTCTCGGCGACGAGCTCCAGGGGCACGGGCCGTAGAGGAAATCGCGGGGCGTTGAAGCCCAGCGCCGCGGGGTCGCGGCCGAGCGCCCGGCTTGCGAGCGCGGCGATGGCGTCGCCGCAGAGCCGGCCTTGGCAGCGGCCCATGCCGGCGCGCGTCCACAGCTTCGCGCCGTAGAGGCTATCCGCGCCGTCGTCCAGCGCCGACCGCAGGTCCTGCCAGGTCACCTCCTCGCAGCGGCAGACGATCGTCTCGGGCCGCACCATGGACGCCAGTTCGGAGGGCGCCGGGAACAGCCGGCTCAAGCCGTCGGCGAAGGCCTGGGCCCGGCCGAGCGCGCGCGTGAGCGCGCGCCGGCGGCGGGCGAGTCCGGCCGGGCCGAGCCCCATCCCCTCGCAGGCGGCGAGCCCGGCCAGGCGACCGCGCAGAAGCGCCGGCCGCGCGCCCGCCACGCCGGTCACTTCGCCGGCCGCGAAGACGCCCTCCAGCGAGGTGCGCCCGCTCTGCGGATCCGCGACGCAGTGCCATCCGCCGCGGCCGGCCTCGTAGGCATGCGCGCAGCCGAGCAGGGCGGTGATCTCGATCTGCGGGCGGAACCCGTGACCGACGAGGAGCGCGTCGGCCTCCAGCCGCGTCTCCGCGCCCGCGGAGCCCGCTGGCGCCCCTGCGCGCAGCTCGGCCAGGCGCACCGCGCGCAGGCGTTCCTCGCCTTCGGCCGCGCTGACGGCATGGCCGAGCAGCAGCGGCACGCGGGCCCGCAGCAGCGGCGCCGCCAGCCGCAGCGCCTCCGGCCAGCGCTCGGGGAAGCCGGCCAGCAGCCGCAGCAGGCCGAGGCGGTCGCGGCGCGCCTCAGCCACGGCGACGAGCTTGCCACCGGCCTTCAGGACGGAGGCGGCGACCGCCCAGAGGAAGACCCCGGTGCCGGCCACGACGACCCGGGCGCCCGGCGCACGGCCGGCAAGCTTGGCGAAGCGCTGGCCGCCGCCCGCGGTCATCACGCCCGGCAGAGTCCATCCGGGAAAGGGCACGACGCGGTCGTGGGCGCCGCTGCAGACGATCAGGGCGCGGGCGGAGAGATCCAGCGACTCGCCGTCCGCGCGCCGGGCCAGGACGCGCCAGCCGGGCAGCACGCTCCACACCTCGGTGCCGGCATGCAGCGTCACGCCGGCGCCGAGCAGCGCGTCGATCTGCGCGGCCCCCTCGCGCACCTGATGGAGCTGCGCCATGGGGCCCGGCGGCGGCTGCATCCAGTATTGCCCGCCCGGCCGTCCGAAGCCGTCGATCACATGGACCTCGGCGCCCGTCGAGGCGGCTTCCAGGGCGGCACCGATCCCGGCGGGCCCGGCGCCGATGACGACGATGTCCGCCGAGCCGCGCGCCGTCATCGGCCGGTCCTGACCCGCATGCCCGCGCGCACCGGCTCGACGCAGGCGCGGGCCGCGGCGCGGCCGTCGATCTCGACCAGGCAGTCGAAGCAGACCCCCATCCCGCAGAACAGGCCGCGCGGCGCGCCCGACCTGGGCGTACGCCGCAGGCGTGCGTTCCCCAGCGCGTGAAGGGCATGGCCCAAGAGCAGCCCCTCGGGCACCTCGTGCGCTTCGCCGTCCACGAAGATGGTGACGTGCGCGCTCATGCCGCCGCCGCGAAGCGGCTCGGCGCGTAGAGCTCGCCACGAAAGGAGAGCGCGTCTTCGGCCAGCATCTGCGCGATCAGGTGACCTACGGCCGGCGCCCGCACGAAGCCCGTGCCGGCGTCTCCGGCGGCGATGAACAAGCCCGCCGGGCCGGCCGGCCCGATCAGGAAGCGGTCGTCCGGCGCCACCGCCTCGAAGCGGACCCAGGAGCGCAAGAGCTCGATGCCGCCCAATGACGGGAACAGGCGCAGCAGCGTCGTCACCGAATCGCGCACGAAGCGCGGGTCGACCTCCGGCGAGCGGTCCTGGGCGCCGTCCTCGGACAGGCCGCCCGCCAGCACGCTGTTGAACAGGATCTGGCCGCTCCGGGCCTGCTGAATCTGCGTGTAGCCGGCCTCCACGCCGCCGGTGGACTCGCAAGCGCCGACGACCGCACCTATGGTCGGCGGCCGGGCGACCGTGGCCAGGCACTGCGCCTTGCGCGGGCGGATCGGCAAGGCGACGCCGCAGCCCGCCGCCAGCCGCGCCGTCCAGGGTCCGGCCGCCAGCACGACCGCGTCGGCCGCGACAGGGCCGGCATCGGTCCGGACTCCGACCACGCGGCCCGCCTCGACCTCGACCTGCCGCGCCGGCCTGTGCGGCCGGACGTCGGCGCCCAAGCTGCGGGCGGCGCGCAGGATCGCCCGCAGGGCGAGGAAGGGATTGACCACAGCATCGCCGGGCGAATGGGTGGCGGCCACGACGTCGCCCGTGAGCGCGGGCTCCAACGCGCGGAGCGCCGCCGGGGTGAGCAGCGTCGGCGCCAGCCCCGCCGCCCGCTCCTCCGCGATCCAGCGCTCCGCGACGGCAACATCGGCCTCGCGCTCGATGAAGCGGATCTGGCCGCACCGCCGGTACTCGATATCCGCTCCGATCTCCTCGGCGAGCTGCCGCCAGGCCCGGCAACTCCAGATCAGAAGCGGCAGCTCCTCGGAGTCGATCATGTGGGTGCCGAGGCATGCCAGGCTCGCGCCCGACACCGCGCCGCCCAGCGTGCCCTGCTCCAGCAGGGTCACCCGATGCCCCTTGCGGGCCAGGGCCAAGGTCACGGCGGCGCCGACGATGCCGGCCCCGACGACCAGGACCGAGCGCGTCAAGACCAGTCGCTCCGACGCAGGGCCTCCGGTGCCGCGCGCCAGAAGCGGGCATCGACGAAAGCCCTGCTCGGCTCATCGAGGCGGCGCGTCTCGACCTCGGCCAGGGCGCAAGCGGCCCGCTCCATGTGACTCTCCAGCGGACATCCGAGGCCTTCCCGCAAGGTCGCCCCGGAGAGGATCAGCGCACGAATGTCACGATACTGCGCCTCATGGTGATGGCGGTCCATGTCCGGGCGCAGCTCGCGGCACAGGGCAAGGGCCCTTTGCGGCTCGTCGAGCGCGCGCGTCCAGCCCTCGAGCAGGCTGTCCACGGCCGCCTGCGCGCGTGCCGGGTCCGACTCGATCCAGTCGCGCCGGGCCAGGACGCCGTCCTTGATCAGGTCGGCCGCCTGGTCGGCCGCCCGGAAGACGACGACGGACTCGGGCTCCCCGCCGCCGGCCAGGAACGCGCGATACTCGTGGTAGCTCGTCATCTGCGCACAGGCGACTTCCCCCTCCAGCAGGGCCGCGACCGTGTCGAGCGTCGCGACCCGCTCCACCGCCGCGGGGTCGATTCCCGCCCGCGCCAGCATCCATCGGAATTCCAGGTCCTCGCCGCCGGGCCAGACGGCGGCGCGCTTGCCGGCGAGGTCACCGATGGCTGCGACGCCGCGGTCCCGCCGAGCCGGATAGACCAGGGGGCTTTCCTGTTGGAAGGCCAGCAGCAGCGCCAATGCGGAGGGTTGCGCGCTCTCCAGGAGGTGGGACGGGCTCGCGATGGCGAGCTCGGCCTCCCCGGCCAGCAGCGCCTCGACGGGCCCTTGGCCGGGCACCATCGCCTGACAGCGCAGCGCGACCCCGCGCCTCCGGGCGAGGCCCGCGTGCTCGGCGAGCAACGCCCCGGCGAACTGCGGCTGCGGATGCCAGAGGAGACGGAGGCGAACGGACTGCATGGCGCGAAGCCGGGGCCCTGCGGCCCCGGCTCCCTTTGCTCGTCAGGCCATCACTCGCCGCCGCAGGACACCGTCTTGTAGGCGGCCGGCGCCGCCTCCCAGAAGCGGTTGGTGAAGCCTTCCTTCAGGTCGATGCCCTGCTCGATGAGCTTGGCGCCGAGCAGCACCTCCTGCGAGGTCTGCCAATCCGCCATGACCGACTGGCCGAACTTGCCCTCCAAGGTCGGGCCGGCGCAGATCAGCCCGCCCATGGCCTTGATCTGGCCGACCTGTTGGTCCAGCTCGAGCTCGCTGTTGTACTTGAGGACGATCTCGGCGGCCGCCCGGGGGTCGTCGAGCGCCTCCTTCCAGCCGCGCATCGTGGCGTCGACCATGGCCTGAACCTCGCCGGGCTTCTGCTCGATCATCTTCTCGGTGGTGAAGATCCCGCCGGAGACCAGGGCCACGCCGTAGTCGGCCGGATCGAGAAAGACCAGGTCCTGCCGCTTGTAGCCTTGGCCCAGGACCTGCAGCAGCTCGTTGTAGAGCGTGACCTGCATGACCTCGTAGTCGCCATTGAGCCAGCCGACGATGTCATAGCCCTGACTGATGATCTTGACGTCGCCTTGCTTGACGCCCGCGGCGCCCAGCATGGCCAGGAACTCGTGCTCGTCGCCGCCGAACCAGAGGCCGACGCTGCGACCGGGCATGTCCTCGACCCTCTTGATGCCGGACTCCTTGCGGGCGACGTAGGTGGTCGCGCTCTTCTGGCCGAACTGGAGCACCATGACCAGCGGAACGCCGTTGGAGCGTGCGGCGATGACCTGGTTGGGATGGCCGATGCCGAAGCTGTCGGTCCCTTGCGCCACCGTCACGCCCGGCTTGATGTCGGGGCCGGCCGGCAGCAGCTTCATGTCGACGCCGGCCTCTTTGTAGTAACCCTTGTCCTGGGCGACGATCGGACCGGCGAACTGGCCCTGGATCACCCATTCCAAGCGCATCGTCTCCTCCGCCTGCGCCGCGCCCGAAAGCAGGCCCAGGCTCAAGCCGGTTGCGGCGACGCCGCGCAATACATCTCTCGTTTCCATGTCTGTGCCTCCCTCTTACATGGTCAAGGCTCTAGCCGCGCACCCGATCCCGCATGGAGCTGTGCCAGGGAATCAGCAAGCGCTCGATCAACGCCACCAGGGCGAAGAAGAGAATTCCGATGATCGCGGACATCAGCATCGCGGCCCACAGCCGCGGCATGTTGAGCGTGCGATAGGCGGTCATGATCACGAAGCCCAAGCCCCGGTCCGCCTGAACGAACTCGGCGATGATCGCGCCGATCACCGAGAAGGTGACGTTCAGCTTCAAGCCCACGAAGACGTAGGGCAGAGAGGAGGGCAGGCGCATCTTCGCGAAGCGCTGCCAGGGACTGGCGGCGGCGACGTGAAACACGTCCATCACCGTGTGATCGTAGGACTGCAGGCCCTTCATCATGTTCAGGGCGAGCGGAAAGAAGGAGAGGAACGCGGTCACCGCGATCTTCGACGGAATGCCGTGTCCGAACCAGAGGATGATGATCGGCGCGATGGCCACGACCGGGATGGTGTTGGCGGCGATCACATAAGGCAGTAGGCCGCGCGCCAGTATCCTCGAGTAGGCGAAGGCGATCCCGAGCAGCGCCCCGAGGCAGGAGCCGATCGTGAAACCGGCCACGGCCTCGAAGAGAGTGATGCCGGTGTGACCCAGGATGGAGCCGCCGTCCTTGATCAGCGAGACCCAGATTCGGCTCGGCGCCGGCAGGATGTAGGCCGGGATCTCGAACAACAGCACCGCCGCCTCCCAGACGCCGGCCATGACGACGAAGGCGGCGAGCGGCGGCAGGAGAACACCCAGGGCGGCGCCGAGGCGACCGCCCGCCCAGCCCCGCTCCCGGGTGTCGATCGGCGTGCTGCTGGTCCTGGTCACGACACCCCGAATCCTTCCTCTAGGACGTGAACGCCGGTGCGCGCCAGCCGCTCGAAAGCATCGGTCTCGCGGCTCTCCAGGGTCCGCGGCCGCGGCAGGTCGATCTCGAGCAGCTTGATGATGCGCCCCGGCCTGGCGCTCATGACCGCGACCCGGTCGGAGAGGAGAACCGCCTCGCGAATCGAATGGGTCACGAACAGGACCGTCATGCGCTGGCGCTGGGACAGCTCCAGCAGCTCCAGGTTCAGCCGGTCGCGGGTGATCTGGTCGAGCGCGCCGAAAGGCTCGTCCATCAGCATCACCTTAGGGCTGGTCGACATGGCGCGAGCGATCGCCGCGCGCTGGCGCATGCCGCCGGAGAGCTGCCGCGGGTAGGAGCGCTCGAAGCCCTTGAGGCCGACCAGCTCGATCAGCTCGCGTGCCCGGGCCTGGCGCTCGGCGCGCGGCACGCCTTGAAGCTCCAACGGCAGGGCGACGTTGGCCAGGACCCGGCGCCACTCGAGCAGGGCCGCGTCCTGAAACACGAAGCCGACCTCGCGGTTGAGGCGGGCCGTGCGCGGCGGGTGGTCGTTGATGCGCGCCGTGCCGCCGGTCGGCGTTATCAGGTCGGCCAGAACCCGCAGCAGCGTGCTCTTGCCGCAGCCCGAGGGACCGATCAGCGAGATGAACTGGCCCTCGTCGACCTCCAGGTTGATGTCCTGCAAGGCGTGAACCGGCTTCGCGCCCTGCTCGCCGGGATAGACCACCTGAAGGTCCTCGCAGAGAACCTGCGCCTGCCGTCCCGATCCCTCGCCGGGCGACGGGGACGGTCTCTCGGCCCCGGCCATCTCACGCGTCTCCATCGCTCGCCCGCGCCGCTCAGCCATATCTTTGGCCGCCGCCGAACCAGTCGTCGAAGGCCGGGTTGCTGCGCAGCGTCATGCTGCGCTTGTTCAGGTAGCTCTTGAGCGCATCCCAGCCGTTCTCTTTGCCGAAGCCGCTGTCCCCGAAGCCGCCCCAGATGGCGCGCGGGTCGTTCTTGTGGTGGTCGTTGACCCAGAGGACGCCGGCGCGCAGCCGATTGCCGACCCGCAGGGCGCGGGTCACGTCCCGCGTCCAGAGCGCCGCGCCGAGGGCGTAGGCGCTGTCGTTGGCCAGCGCGACCGCTTGCGCCTCGTCCTCGAAGGGCGTGACCGAGACGACCGGCCCGAACAGCTCCTCCCGAAACAGCGCCATGTCCGGCGAGACCTCTGCGAAGACCGTGGGCTCGACGAAGTGGCCGCGGTCGAAGGGCGGCGCGAGCGTCGGGCTGCCGCCGCCGGCCGCGCAGCGCGCCCCGGCGGCGCGCGCCTCTTCCATCGCCTGCAGGCAACGGTCGCGCGAGGCGGCCGAGATGACCGGGCCCATCTCGGTTTCGGGGTCGGCCGGATCGCCGAGCCTGATCGCACGCGCCCGCTCGGCGAAGGCCGCCACGAAGGGCTCGTAGAGCGAGCGCTCGACCAGAAAACGGGTGCCGGAGACGCAGGTCTGGCCCGCTGCAATGAAGGCGGCGAAGGCGGCGCCGGCGGCCGCTTCCTCCAGGGGTGTGTCGGCGAAGACCAGCACCGGTGTCTTGCCGCCGAGCTCGAGGGTGCAGGGGACCAGCCGCTGCCCGGCGCGCGCGGCAACCTTGCGCCCGGTCTCCGTGCCGCCGGTCAGATCGATGCGGACGACCTGGGGATGGTCGCAGAGCAGGGCACCGGTCTCGCCGGCGCCGGTCACGACGTTGACCACGCCATCCGGCAGCCCCGCCTCGGCCGCCCATTCCGCCAGCAGCAGCGGCGAAACCGGGGCCAGTTCCGAGGGCTTGACGACACAGCAATTGCCGGCCGCCAGGGCGGCCGCCAGCTTCTTCACTAGAATCAGGACCGGGTGGTTCCACGGTGTCAGCAGGGCGCAGACGCCCATGGCCTCGTAGCGCGTGACGGTCACCAGGCCGCCCTTCACGCTGTTCGCCTCCGCCTCCAAGCCCATGGCGATCGCGGCGAAGTAGTCCAGCCACTCGGGAATCCGGCCCATCTGCGCGCGCATCTCGCGGATCGGACGGCCGGTCACCGCGGACTCGAGCGCGGCCAGCTCGTCGATCCGCGCGCCGATGAGATCGGCGAAGGCGCGCAGGTGCCGCGCGCGCTCGGCGCTGTCCAGTGCCGACCAGCCGGCGAGGGCGGCCCGCGCGGCGCCGACGGCCGCGTCCACGTCGGCGGCCGAGGCCATCGGCACGCTGGCCAGAAGCTCCAAGGTGGCCGGGCTGCGCACCTCGATCGCGGCCTCCGTCTCCGGGGCACGCCACGCGCCGCCATAGAAGAGCCGGTGCCGGGGCGCCGGCCCGCCGTCGACGGCAAGCGCGCTACCCATCGGTCGGCTCCCGGACCGCGCCGGTCCCGGCCTGGCTGACGCCGTCCCTGCCGGGGACGGAGATCACGCCGGAGGGCAGGGGATCGTCCATGATCATTCGGTCCGCATGATCTGGCCGGGGTCGGCGTCGGGATCGCGCGGCATCCATCGGCCGGCCTCGACCTGGGCGAGAAACTCGGCCAGCAGCCGATTGAACAGCTCCGGCTCCTCCAGGTTCACGGTGTGGCCCGTCTTCGGCAGCACGGCCAGGCCGCTGCGCGGGATGACCCGCTTGAGGAAGAGCCCCGGCTGCAGGCAGTGGTCGTCCTCGTCCCCGTTGACGATGAGGGTCGGCACGTCCATGGCGCGGAACCGCTCTTCCAGGTCGTAGAGCGATGGCCGGCGGGCCTGCACGCCGCGCATCGTGTTCGCGGCCCCGATGGCATCGTGCTGCGCCAGGCGCTCGACGAAGAGGCCCCATCCGAGCGGGTCCTTGTCACGGAACTGAACCCGCGCGGCACCTTGGGCATAGACCGGCGCGAAGGCCTTGGAGCCCTCCTCCTCGAAGCGCCGGGCGACCTCCAGCGAGAGCTCTCGGAAATAGGTCTCGTGCTGCTTCTCCGCGCCGTAGCCGACTCCGGCGGCGACGATCGAGCGGACCCGGCTGGGATGGCTCAATCCGGCGTGCAACGCCGTGAAGCCGCCCTTGGAAAGGCCGACGACGTGGGCTTGCTCGATGCCGACCGCGTCCAGCACCGCGACGGCGTCCAGCACCGCCCGCTCCATCGAATAGGACGCCGCCTCCGACGGGACATCCGACGGCGGATAGCCGCGCGCGGCATAGGTGATGCAGCGATGGCGGCGGGCGAAGCGGGCGATCTGCGGCTCCCAGCTCCACCAGTTGCCGGCGAACTCGTGGACGAAGAGCACCGCCGAGCCGCTGCCGTAGCTTTGGTAGTGCAGCTTCACGTCATCGCCGGTTATCGCGAAGGGCAAGGTGCCGTCCTCAGATGATCGAGTTGCACGACGTGATGCCGCCGTCGACCGTGATGACGGTGCCGCTGGTGTAGCCGGAGCGGTCCGAGGCCAGGAAGACCATGAGGTCGACGACCTCGCGCACGCTGGCGGGGCGGCCGAGCGGATAGCGGGCCTGCAGCTCCGGCCATTTCTCCTCGTCGCCGAGCCATTCCTTGGCGCGCTGGCGAAGCAGCTTGTAGATCCGGTCCGTGTCGACCGGACCGGGATTGACCCCGACGACGCGGATGCCGTCGCGAAGGCTGCGGCCGCCGACCGCGCGGGTGAAGGCCATCAAGGCGGCGTTTCCCGTGGTGCCGGCGATGTAGTCGGCGTCCAGCCGCTCCCCGGCGTTGCCGATGTTGTTGATGATGACGCCCCGCCCGCGGCCGCGCATGGCCGCGTAGATCGCGCGGGTGAGGTCGATGTAGCCCTCCACCTTGACCTTCCAGCCGGCGCGCCAGGCGGCGCTGTCGATGGCGTCCAGGCTGCCGCCGGGGATGTCGCCGGCGTTGTTGAGCAGCACGTCGAGCTCGCCGACGGCTTCGGCGAGGGCTGCCGCGGCCTGCGGCTCGGCGAGATCCACGGGGTGGCAGCGCGCCTCGATTCCGTAGGTCGCGGTCAGCCGCTCGGCGAGCTCGCCGAGGGCCGCGGCATTGCGCGCGGCGAGATGCAGGTTGCAGCCTTCCTCGGCAAAGGCCTCAGCCGCACCGGCGCCGATGCCCTGTGAGGCCCCCGTGATCAGCACCTGTCGGCCGCGAAGCCCGAGCTCCATCGCCTCTTCTCCCTAGTAAAGCGCCGCCACGCTTGCCGTGGCGCGGGCCTGCTCCGTGGCCTCGGGCAGGAGGTCGCAGAAAGCCGCCACCCATGCCTCCGGCACGGTGGTGCTGATCTTGACGAAGCGCGAGGCGAAGCGCTGGCTGTGATAGCCGCCTTGGCGAATCAGGATGTCCTTGTCGAGATAGGCCTGGCAGAGCGCTTCGGGATCGACGCCGGCCCCGCTCACGTCGAGGGCGACGAAGTTGCCGTGCGAGGGATAGACGGCGAGCCGATAGCCCTCTATGGCCTGCGCCGCCGCCTTGATCCGCTGCTGGTTCGCGCGCTGGGCCGCGTCGACCGCCGGGAACCAGGCCTCCTTGGTGCGCAGGCCGGCGATGGCCGCCCTTTGGGCGAGGATGCTGGAGCCTAGATTGTTGGGTGGCGCCGTCGCCAGCCGCGCCGCCAGCTCGGGCGCCGCGACAACGGCGCCGACCCGGAGCCCGGCGAGGCCCAGCCATTTCGAGAAGCTGTAGGTCGTGACCGTGCCCTCCGGATAGTGTGGCGCAAGCAGGCTGTGCCCGCGCGCGAAATGCCGGTAGGTGCAATCGTGGATCACGAGGGCGCCCGCGGCCCTGGCGATGCGCGCGATCTCCTCGATCTCCGGCGCCGTCTGGATGGCGCCCGTGGGGTTGTTCGGATCGACCAGGTAGATCAGGCGGCTCCGCTCGGTCACTCTCGCCTCGAGGTCTTGCGGACGGAGGCGATAGCCGCAGGCCTCGTCATAGATCGGCACCTCGACGACCTCGGCGCCCGCCTCGCGCGCGAAGGCGCGCGGCCAGAGCCAGCCCGGGTCGGCCACCAGCATCTCGTCGCCCGGCCCGAGCAGGGTGCGGCAGGCGTGATAGAGCCCCTCGATGGCGCCATCGGTGACGATGGCTTCGAAGCGCCCCGGCTCGAGGCGGAGATCCTCCAGGATCGCCGCGCGCAGGGCCTCCAGCCCGAGCGGCGGCGCGTAGAGGTGGTACTCGCCGCGCGCCAGGCAGTCGGTCATGGCCTCGAGGACCGCGGGATGCGGATCGGCGTGGTTCGTGTTCTGGCCCAGCCACTTGATGTCGTGGCGGCCGACGAGACGGTCGAAATGCCGATTGCGCTCCGAGATGCGCGCGAATGTGGTCAAGGGAGCCTCATGCGGTCCTGCCCATTTGCCCGGCGGGGGGGGCAAATGCGTGCAACAGAGGGAATTTTGCATACAAGAAAGCCGATTTCAAGCTGGCGGCGCCTTGAGCCCCGGCCGGCGCGCGCGCCAGCCGCCGGCAGGCCTACTCCGCGGCGCCGACCACCGCGATGTCGTTGTTCTGCAGGACCGAGACGAAATCCGTGAAGCGGTCGCCCAGCAGGCTGACGTGGGACCGCATGTGATCGTCGGCCCGGCCGTCGTCGTGCCGCAGGATGGCCTCCATCACGGCGCTATGCTCTCCCAGCGATTCCTGCATGCGGCCGGGCTGGAAGGTGATGTAGCGCCGGTAGGGGGCGACCAGGAGGCGCATGCGCTTGATCTCGTCCTTCAGGAAGCGGTTGTGGCTGCCGGCGTAGATGGCCTCGTGGAAGCGCTTGTTGGCGTCGTAGAAGCCGAGCGGATCGTCCTTCTCGACCTCGGCGACGCAGGCCTCATGCAGGCCCTGCAACTCCTTGCGCTGGGCCCGCGTCATGCGCCGCGCCGCCAAGCGGGCGCACATCCCCTCGAGCTCGGCGACGAGCTGGAAGGCATCGAGCAGATCCGGGATCGTCAGTTGCGAGACGATGGCGCCCTGGCGCCCGCGCAGCTTGATCAGGCCGCTCGCGGCGAGCTGTTGCAGCGCCTCGCGCACGGGCGTGCGCGAGACCGCGAACTTCTCCGCCCAGCTCTTCTCGTCGATCCGCTGGCCGGGCAGGATGCGGCCGCGCATGACCTCGTCTTCGAGCGCCCGACGAATGGTGGTGGCCGACGACGGCCGATCCTCAACCATGGCAGCGTGCCTCGCATTCACCGCGAGACGGACAACAAGGCGCGGCGCCTCGGCGCGTCCTGCGCCTCGGCCCGCCGGCCCGCCTCGAGAAAGACCGCACCAGCCTACGGTTTCTATCAGCGACATCCGGGGCGGTCGAGGCCCTTTTTGTGCGCCAATGGTCATACTAAGTATATGAAGTTGTATTTCTTGCATACAAAAAAGAGAAAAGAAGCCGAATCCGCGAGGTCCTGCATTCGGGCACGCTCCTCGGTATCGCGGCATCGATCGGACCCCTGGCCAGCTGCGCGGCTGGACCTCTATCGTGATGCCAGGTCCGGCCAAGCCTATCGGATCGTTTGACGCCGATGCCTTGTGGCGGGGGAGACTTATGCGTGCCCGACGATAGCCTGACCGAGCTGGTGACGCCCAAGCGTCTGCGCCAAGTCGCCGGCGTGCGCTTCTATGAACGCGGGGAGAGCTACTTCGCCGATGGCGCGGTGCGCTCGCTACGCCGCTCCGAAGACGGCATTGCCGCCTCGGTCCAGGGAACCCACCGCTACCGGGTGCGCCTCCGGGCGGAGGACGGCGAACTCGACTACGACTGCAGTTGCCCCGTCGGACGTGACGGCGCGTTCTGCAAGCATTGCGTGGCCGTTGGGCTGGCTTGGCACGCCCGCCGCGAGGACGCAGGAGAGGACGCCGACGACGACCGACCCGAGCTCGGAGAGCTTGACCTCCGGCGCTATCTTCTCGGCCTGGACAAGGAAGACTTGGTCGCCCTGCTCGTCGACCAGGCCGACGAGGACGAGCGCTTGCATCGCCGGCTGGCGCTCCAAGCGGCGCAAGCGACCCCCGGAACGCCCGCCGATGCTGCGTGGAAGGCGGCCTTCAGCGAGGCGGCCGGCATCGACGACTATGTCGGCTACCGCGGCGCCTACGATCACGCCCGCGGCATCGAGGAGGTGGTCGAATCGCTGGAGGGGTTCTTGCGCGCAGGCGAGGCCGAGAGGGTCATAGGGCTGGCCGAACACGGCCTCGCCGAGCTCGAGGAATGCCTGGGCTCCATCGACGACTCCGACGGCTGGATGGGCGACCTCCTCGTCCGGCTGCAGGAGCTACACCTCGAAGCCTGCGAGCGGGCCCGGCCGGACCCCGTGGCGCTCGCCGAGCAGCTCTTCGAAGCCGAGATGGACTCCTCGTTCGACAGCTTCCATCGCGCCGTCCTCGACTATGCGGCGGTTCTGGGCGAGGCGGGACGCGCGGCCTATCGGCGGCTGGCCGAGGCGGAATGGGCCAAGGTCCCGGCGCTCGCTCCCGGCGACAGGGATCCCGACCGCTACGGCGCGCGTTGGCGGATCACCTCGATCATGGAGGCGCTGTCGGAAGCCGAGGGTGACTTGGAGGGCCTGGTCGCGGTCAAGTCCCGCGACCTCTCCTTGCCCTACGGCTTCTTGCAGATCGCCACCCTCTATCGGGAGGCGGAAGACGCCGACCGGGCGCTCGACTGGGCGGAGCGCGGCTGGCAAGCCTTCCCCGGACCGCAGCAGGACGAGCGGCTCCGGGACTTCCTCGCGGAGGCTTATCAGGACCGGGGCCGGCGGGAAGAGGCCATGGAGCTGATTTGGGACGGCTTCGTGCAACGTCCCGACATCGACACCTACAGGCGTCTGAAAGGTCACGGGCGCCGGGCCAAGCAGTGGCCGCAGTGGCGCGAGAAGGCCTTGGCCAGGATCCGCCAGGACATAGCAGAGCCGCCGAAGACGCCGTCCGGCGCGGGCGGCTTGTGGCGCATTCGGGCGCGGGACCGCTCCCTGCTGGTCGAGATCTTCCTGCACGAACGCGACGCCGAGTCGGCCTGGCGGGAAGCCCAGGCGGGCGGATGCTCCGAAGGCCTCTGGCTCGAGCTGGCCAAACGACGGGAGACGAACCATCCGGATGACTCCGTGCAGATCTACAAGGCGCGCGTCGATGCGCTTCTCCGCAACACGGGCGACCGGGTCTACAAGGAGGCGGTGGGCATCCTGCAGAGAATCGAAACGATCCTGGGCCGAAACGGACAGGAGTCGGCGTTCCGCAGCCTCCTGGTCGAGGTCCGCAACACCCACCGGCGCAAGCGCAACCTGATCGGCATGTTGGACCGAAAGGGCTGGTGAGTTCGGTGCTCGCGCGCAATGGAGAATGGCATGGCCGATAGCGAGCACGACTGGGACGATAGCGATCTCGAGGCTTGGCTGCGGCGTGAGGAGGAGCGCGAGCTCTCGTCCGCCGGTATTGGCGAGCAGAACCGGCATCTGCTCCGCCGCTACCGGGAGTTCCGCCGCGCCGCGGACAGCGTGGTCGAGGCTTGGCAGAGCCATCCGGAGGTGGTCGCCGTGGCGCTGATTGGCTCCCTGGCGGCCGCGCCCTACAAGGAGGTACGGCGCTCTACCACCTATCGCCGGGCGCGGATCGCGCTTTGACATGAGTGCAAGGACCTCGACCTGGCCCTGTGGCTCGAGCACCTGCGCGGCCTCGACGGCTTGCGCCGCGCCAAGGCTCGGGCCCTGCGAGAGCTCTTCGAGGAAAGCGGCTCCGGCGTCGCGGATCACCAGGTCGACGTCTTCGTCTTCGAGCCGGGCACGGACCGCTATCTGGGGCGGCTTTGCCGGTTCAATCGCTGCCCGAAGGGCAAGGATGCCTGCCGTGTGCCCGGCTGCGGCGCCACGAAGTTCCTGCGGCAGCATAAGGACTTCCGCTGGCGACCGGAATCCCTGGCGGCGGACCGGACTCTCCGGCTTTTCGACCGTGCCGCCGGCCGCCTCGCCCGTGCCGCCGATCTGCCCTTGCCGAGCGGTGAGGAGGGGGCCGAATCTTCAGCCTAGCGCGAAATGCCCCCGGTCCGCAGGCGGCGTCGAAGCGATGGCACGCCGATGACGACAGGGGCACGCCTCACCTTTGGCGGTCCGATCGAGTGAAGAGCTGCGCCGATGCCCGGCCATCGCGGGCCGATATGCCTTCTCGCTGTCGGTGACAAAGCTGATGCGTGGGCTCCGATCGATCGGTGAGGCGCTCAGACGCGCAATCTGCGAAGAATGCGCCACAGTGCTGGGACGATGCAGGCGGCCAACACGATCTTCAAGAGATCGGTGATGATGAAAGGCCCAATGCCGTAGACAAACGCCTTGTCGATACCGAACAAATGGGCGAGCCACAAAGCGCCAAGGGCGAGCATAGCCACTTCTGCAACCACCATGACACCGAGCAGTTTGAAGGGATTGCGGTCCCAGCCCCGGTCGGCGCACCAACCGATGATTGCAGCCGCCACTACGAAGCCGACCAGGTAGCCACCTGTCGGCCCGGCCATGTAGGCCAAGCCAATGCCCCGCTCGGGCGTCCCTTGGAAGACCGGCAAACCAAGAGCCCCTTCCAGCAAGTAGAGCAGCAGAGTTGCCGTGCCCAGGCGCATGCCATAGGAGGCCGCAATAACGAAGACCGCGAGTGTTTGCAGCGACGCATCCACCGGCCACATGGGCACTTTTATTTTCGCTGAGATGCTCAGGACCAATGTGCCGAGAACGGCCAGCACGACCTGCCACGCAAGTCGCTGGAACCGATCTTCCGGAACCAGGGCATCAACAAGGGAACGGCTTCCAACGATGGCTTTCATGGCAGGCTCCAATTGGCAGGCTCGATCGTCCGTACGTGAGAGCAGTCTTCCGACATAGCAGGACAATGCTTCGACCAGGGCAGTCTCCCGCTCGTCGCCCGGGTAAACCGGAGAACCCTGCAAAGCGTCGTGGGCACCCCGGCATCTCTAGTTAATTGCGGCGACTTCCTCTCCAGCGCCGCCGAGAGATTGCCGCACGGTTTCGGTGTTGTCGATCCCATTGGGACCGTCCCCGTGGACAAAGGGGCTGTCGGCTTCGAAGCGCAACGGCTTACCGTTCACGGATGGCATCCGGGCCTGCCGGTGGCATGCGCTCGAGGATCGGCTTCTCGTGGTCGTACGTGAGATCGACTTGGAACGCGCGGTTCGCGCGAAGGCCAGCCTCGGCAGCCAAAGCGCGCAGGTGGTCGGGAATCGGCGCCGGCCAATCTCCGGCCCTGATGGTGTCCCTCGGCAGGTTCTTGTCGACGATGTCGAAGACCTCCCATTCGGGCAGATGGCGGCCGGCGAGGAAAGGCTGTGGACCTACGCCGGAGCGAAGGCGTGGCTCTATGCGTGTCCTACGGGCGGGTTCAGTATCTCGATCGGTCGGTGGTGGACAGCGAGCGCTGGACCACCAAGGGAGTGAGTCTCGCCCGAGTTGCAGGACCAGGATGGGCGGCCTGCCGGAAGAGGGTGCGGCCAACGGGTGCCTGGGCGGACCGACAAGGCGGTTCCTCTGTTCTTCTTGAGGGGCGTTTCTCGCGGCCGAGCCGCTCAGGCGACCAGCGCGATTGGGGTAGCGCGACGTCCGGCCATATCTAGGAGAACGCATGACATCCATACGAGTTGCAGCACGAGTGAATTAGGTCAGCAATGAACGACCGGCTTCTGAAGGATTGTGATCGCCCCATTCATGAGCTGATCAAGAGGGAGGCGCGTCGGCAATTCCGGTCTCTCGAGATGATTGCCAGCGAGAACTACGTCAGCGGGCCCGTGATGGAGGCCCTGGGCAGCGTCCTAGGTAACCGTGACAGCGAGGGCTATCCCGCTGCCCGCTACTACGGCGGCCAAGCGCTCATGGACGAGCTCGAAAGGGAGGCAATCGAGCGGGCAATCACGCTGTTCCGCGCCGAACACGCGAACGTGCAGCCGCATGCCGGAGCGATAGCCAATCTCGCGACCTATTTCGCTCTGGCGGAGCCCGGCGACACGATCCTGGGCATGGATCTGAGTCATGGAGGCCACCTGACCCATGGCCATCCGGCGACGCACGCGGCCAAGGTCTTCCGGTTCGTCCGATACCGCATGCGGGACTATGACACCGGGACCATCGATTACGATCAGATGCGCCGCCTGGCCCTCGAGGTACGGCCGCGCATCGTCCTGGCCGGCTTCTCTTCCTATCCGCGGGCCCTGGACTATGCCGCAATGCGTGAGATTGCGGATGAGGTGGGCGCTTATGCCGTGGCCGACGTGGCGCAGACCGCCGGCCTCATAGCCGGAGGCGTGCTCGAGAACCCTCTCGACCGGGGGTTCGATGTCGTCACGACGACGACCCACAACACCCTCCGGGGACCGAGAGGCGGCCTAATCCTGTGCTGTAGGAAGGGTCTCGGGCGGCGTATCGACAAGAGCGTGTTCCCCGGCCTTCAGAGCGGTCCGATGATGCAGGCGATCGCGGCCAAGGCCGTCGCATTCGAGGAGGCCTCGCGCCCGGCGTTCCGGGACTATGCGCGCCGGGTCGTCGCCAACGCAGAGGTTCTGGCCGAAGCCTTGACGCAGCAAGGCGCGGAGTTGATCACAAAGGGCACGGACAACCATCTGATTCTGATCGATGCCATCGCGAGTTGGGGCGTCTCCGGACAGGCGCTGCAAGAGCGCCTGGAACGAGCGGGCGTGACCGTCAACAAGAACCCCGTTCCCGATGACGATCGAGGCCCTATGGATCCCAGCGGGCTACGCCTCGGCACGCCGGCCGTCACGACTCGCGGGATGGGCCCGGACGAGATGCAGGCCATCGCGCGGATCATCGGCGAGGTGGCGCGGACGGAGGACCAGCAGAGACTCGGCGAGATGTCCGAGGAGGTGGCCGCCTTGGCTGGTCGTTTCCGCGTACCTGGACTCAAGGAAAGCGAGTCCGAGATCGCGGCATAGCCGCACGAGCCCTTGATCCGGGGCGCAGGGGCTCTGTTTCGGACAGCCGTCGCGCGGCAAGGCCTTTCGAAGGTCAGGGACGGCGCCGATGGAGTGGGTGCGTACGCTCCAGTGCCGCGGCGGCCCGGAGAATCGTCTCTTCCTGGCCGGTCCAGGCGACGATCTGCAACCCGATCGGAAGGCCTGTCTCGGTGAACCCGCAGGGTACCGAGGCCGCCGGTTGGCCTGTCATGTTCCAGGGATAGGTGAAAGGGCACCAGTCCCACTCGCCTTCGGCCTCCGGCGGTGCGAGGCTGCCGAGAGCGTAGGGTGGGACCGGCATCACCGGGCCGATCAGGAGATCGTACTCGGAGAAGAACGACTTGGCGGCCGACGCCAGCAATCCGCGCTGCCCCAGGGCTTTGTGGTACTTGACGATATCGACGTCCCGGCCGCGTGCGGCGATGGCCTGCAGGTCCCGGTCCATGCGTCGCTGCAGCCCTGTCGCGAAGGTCGCGAGGTATCCGGCATAGGTCGCCTCCCAGAACACCTGGAAAGGCTCGAGGGGATCGACGGGCCAGACGGGCTCGACCTCCTCCACGACCGCGCCCGCATCGGCGAAGGCCCCTGCGGCCTCTCGGCAGGCATCGACGACCTCCCGGTCCAACAGGGGCGCCGAAAAGCCCAGTCTCGATGAGGCCGCCACCCTCAAGCCGGAGAGATCCTCCTCCAGAGCCTTGTCGAGATCGAAACGGATCGGCCAGGCATAGGGGTCCCGCGGGTCCGGCCGCGCCATGACCGCCAGCATGAGGGCGACGTCTCGCACGCGGCGGCCCATGGGACCGACCACCGAGTGCGGCATGAAGAGGCTCGTCGGATGGATCGGCACGCGCCCGAACGACGGCTTCAGGCCGACGAGGTTGCAGAAGGCCGCCGGAATCCGGATCGATCCGGCGCCATCGGTGCCGACGGCAAGAGGGCCCAGTCCCGTCGCCAGCGCCGCCGCCGCGGCCCCGGAGCTGCCGCCGGGGGTCTTCGTCAGGTCGTAGGGATTGTGGGTCTCGCCGTGCACGTCGCTCTGTGTGACGATCTTGGACCCGGAATCGGGCGTCGCGGTCTTGCCCAGAAAGACGCTGCCGGCCTCCCGCAAGCGCGCGACAGAGGGGGCATCCTCGGGCGCCGGCACATCCGGGTCGTAGGCGAGAGAGCCGCGGCGCAAGGGCCAGCCCTCGACCGGAAGCAGGTCCTTGATCGTGATCGGCACGCCGTCGAGCGCCCCTAGCGGCTCGCCGGCCCGCCAGCGACGCTCGGAGGCGCGCGCCATCGCGAGCGTCGTGTCGCGGTCCAGGTGGACGAAGGCGTTGATCTGCGGCTCGAGGCGATCGATGCGCGCCAGGATCGCATCCGCAACCTCGACCGGTGAAAGGCGACCGGAGCGGTAGGCGTCGACCAAGTCCGCCGAGCTGGCCCAGAAGATCTCCTCGCCCTCGAGATGGCCAGCCGCAGGCTCAGGCTGCGGCCGCTCGCCCGAAGCCTGCCCGCGCTCCATCAATAGAGCTCGAAGTACTCGTCGATCTCGGCTTGCGGGATCTCGTCCCGGAGCCGGGCGGCCTCCTGGCGCTTCATGGCGAGGTAGACGCGGATGAACTCCTCGCCGAGCGCATTGCGCAATGCGGCATCCTGCTCGAGGGCGTCGAGCGCCTCGCCGATCTCCGTCGGCAGCTTCTGAAAGCGCTCGTCGTCCTCCTTGGGGCCCGAGGCCGTCTCCATCAGCTCCCGTTTGTCGGCGATACCCATCAAGCCAGCGGCCAGCGTCGACGACGCCACGAGGTAGGGATTGGACATGGCAGAAGGGACGCGGACCTCGATATGGGTGCTTTCGTCGCCGCTTGCCTTGATGCGAACGCTGGCCGAGCGGTCCTCCACGCCCCAAGAGACGTTGGAGGGCGCGTAGGTGCGCGGCCGGATGCGCCGGTAGCAGTTCGGCGTCGGGTTCCAGATCGCCATCGCCGCCGGCATGTGGTCCAAGACGCCCTGAACGAAGCTGCGGCAGGTCTGCGACATGCCGTGCTCGGCATTCGGGTCGAAGAAGGCGTTGCCGCCGCTCTCGACGTCCAGGAGCGAGATATGGAAATGCGAGCAGCTACCGGACAAGCCCTTGTAGGGCTTGGTCATGAAGGTCGCCAGGATTCCCCGTTTGCGGAGATACTCCTTGACCGTGCCCTTGAACACGAAGGCGCGGTCCGCGGCGTCGACGCCGTCAACGGCCGAGTAGTTGATCTCGATCTGACCGGGTCCGTGCTCGACGTTGTAGGTGATGATATCGATCCCCTCTTTGCCGAGGACGCGAATGAGGTCGTCTATCGCCTCGAACTGGTGGGTCCGTGCGGTGGCGAAGATCGGCTGTCCGGTATAGAGCGGTTCGCGCGTCTCTTCGTCCAATGCATAGAACTCGTATTCGTGCCCCGACTTGACAGCGAACCCAAGCTCGGCGGCGACCTGGAGCATCTTCTTGAGAAGAACCCGGGGGGCGGCGAGTTGCGCTTCGCCGTCGTACCACATGGAATCGCACATCACCCGTCCGGTCTTCTGCAGCCATGGAACCGGGCTGAGCGTGTCGCTGTCCAAAATCAGGACGCAATCGGTGTAGTTCCGCTCTTCGTTGTACCCGGAGTTCCGCACCGGAATGGAGTAGCTGTCCAGTGCCACCGTTCCACCATACAAGTTCAAGCCTTTGACCATGTAATGCGCGACGTGTCCGATCGGGATGGTCTTGCCACGGCTGAGGCCGGCCATGTCGGAGAACTCGAAGCGCACATAGTCATAGCCTTCGGACTTCAACTTGGCGACGAAGGCCTCGGCGTCTTCCTTCGAATGAAGCGCAAGCATGGGCTTGGCTTCCGGCAGCGCAGTGGCGACGACTTGCTGAAGCATTGCGGTTACCTCCCAGATCCTGCAGGGCCGGTCATGGACCCCTTAGAGGCCGGCCGACGCGACCGGCCGAGCCGACTGATTGACGAGCGCCAGGAACTGATCGTTCAGGCGGCGAGCGGAGTCCTGGAAATCCGCGAGCTTGTTCGCCACGTCGCTCTCGAGTCTCGGGCAGGCGCCCGGCCCCATCGCGGCCTCCAGGGACTCCTTGTAAGCCGGGACGTCGGCCCAATCCGAGACTGTCGTCTCGGTCAGCTCGACGTGATACTGGAAGCCATAGGCCGCGGCGCCCCAGCGGAAGGCCTGCACCGCGCAGTGCCGGTTGCCGGCGATGACCTGGGCGCCCTGTGGCAAGCTCTTGACCTCGGCGCCGTGCCATTGAAAGCAGTCGAACTCGGCGGGCAGGCTGGCCATGACCGGGTCTTCGGAAGCATGCGGGCTGCGCGACACGGAGACGATACCCACCTCAGGCTCGGACATCGGCCCGACGCTGCCGCCAATGGCTTCGGCCAGCAACTGATGGCCGAGGCAAATGCCGAGGAACGGCTTCTGCTGCGCGACGACCCAATGCCGAATCGCATCCTTTTCGGCTTTGAGCCACGGGTACTTGTCCTCTTGCCAAACGTCCATGGGTCCGCCCATCGATATCAAGGCATCATAGTGGCTCAGGCCCGATGGGATTGGCTCCCCTTCATCCAGCTCGGCGACGTCCCAGGTGATACCCTCGGTTCTCCAGAAGTCGCGCAGGATGCCGGGATGCTCTACCGAAAGATGCTGAAGAACCAAGAACCTCATGACTGCTCTCCTGTCGTGTTGCGCGCGGCCGGCTCCGGCCGAACCCGGTCTTTCGACCTCATCCTCAGAACATGCGTATTCCGGTCTCGTAGTCGAACGCGTGGAGCCGCTCGGACGCGATCTCCACCGAGACGGCGTCGTCCATCTTGGGTGCGACGGACGCATTCGCGCCCAAGCTGACGCGCAGGACCCTGTCGCCGACCTCGACGACGACCGTCGACTTCAATCCGTGCGGCTCCAAGTCGATGACCTTGCCGACGACGTTGCCGGCCTCTGGCCCACGGACGATGATGTCCTCCGGCCTAATCCCCGCCTGAAAGCGGGTCGCCTTGTCTTCGAATTCCTTCAAGAACATAGGAGGCGCGGCCAGGACAGCTCCGGCACAGCGAATCCGGCCACCCTCGCCGGGCTCATAGTCGGCCGGGCAGATGTTGATCTCCGGCGTGCCGACGAAGCGGGCCGTCCGGATGTCGGCGGGCTTGTCGTATAGCACCTGGGGCGGCGCGCCCTGATGGACGCGGCCTTCGCAGAGGAAGATCACTTCATCGGCCAGGGCCAGTGCCTCGGTGAAATCCGGCGTCGCCATGACAAGGCTGTAGCCGCGCTCGCGCTGTAGACGCTTGAGCTCGGCGCGCAGCTCCAGGCGCAACATGGCGTCGAGACTCGAAAGCGGCTCATCGAGCAGGAAGAGCGCCGGCTCCCGAACGAATGCGCGCCCGAAGGCGACCCGCTGGCGCTCACCGCCGCTCATCGTGCGCGGCTCCCGGTCCAGGATGTGGCCGATCTGTAGAAGCCCCGCCATCCGATTGACCCGCTCGCTCAGGTCCGGATCCCTGACTCCCGCGACCCTTAGCGGATTGGCGATGTTCTCGAACCCGGTCTTGTTCGGATAGAGCGCGAGGTTGTCGAAGATCATCGCCACGTCGCGCTTGTTGGTCGGCAGGTCGGTGACGTCGCGGCCGGCAATACGAATGGACCCGCTTGTCGGCGTCTCCAGGCCGGCGATCAGGCGCAGACTCGTGGTCTTTCCGGCGCCCGCCGGTCCCAGTATCACCGTCAGCGAGCCAACCGGGACGACGAGGTCCAAGCTGTCGAGCGCGAGGAGAGAGCCGAAGGACTTGGATAGCTTGTCGAGCTCCAGGACATCGCGCCTCTCCATGGTCGCCGCTACGCCCATGCCGGCTCCTCCGGGCGCAACGGATTGAGGCGGACGCCTGAAGCTCCATCGAAAAGACAGATCTGAGTCGCCTGTGCCGTGAGCGACAGGAACTCGCCCTCGACGAGCCTCGTTCCGGCGGCGAACAAGCCTTTCAGCTCCCAGTTTCCGATCCTGAGAGTTGCGATCTTCTCCGGGCCCATCGGCTCGACGAGCGTGACTCGGGCCTCCAGCATGGCGGCTTCACCGGCCGCCACCTGCAGGGATTCCGGCCGGATTCCGAGGACCAGATCCCGTCCCTCTTCCACGCCGTGAGGCAGGACTTCTTGCGGCAGGGCGATCGCCGCACTGCCGTTGGCAAAGCAGAGGGCGCGACCCTCGCGGCGGAGCTCGCCTTCCATCAGGTTCATGGGCGGCGAGCCGAGGAAGGACGCTACAAAGGTGTGGGCCGGTTGGCCGTAGGTCCGATCCGCCGAGTCGAACTGACGGATGGCGCCCATGCTCATGACCGCGATCTTGTTGGCGAGCGAGATGGCCTCGATCTGGTCATGGGTGACATAAATCAGCGTTTGGCCGTACTCGAGCTGGAGCTGGCGTAGCTGCTGGCGCATCGCGGTCCGAAGCTCGGTCTCCAGGTTGCTCAGTGGCTCGTCGAGCAGCAGAAGCGACGGCTTCATGATCAGGGTGCGCCCGATGCCCACGCGCTGAAGCTGGCTGGAGCTGAGCACGCGAGGGGATTCGTCCAGAACCTCGGACAGGCCGACCAGCTCCGCCACCTCGTCGACCGCGCGGCCGATCTCGGCCCGCGGCCGCCGTCGGATCTCCAAGCCGAAGCTCAGGTTTTTCCGGACCGACATGTGGGTGAAAACCGCGTAGTCCTGGAATACCAGCCCGATGTTCCTGTCCTGCGGCGGAACGCCGACCACGGATCTGCCATCCACCAGGATGTCGCCGCTCGTGGGCTCCTCCAGTCCGACGATCATGTTGAGCGTGGTCGACTTGCCGCAGCCGGAGGGACCCAGAAGCGCGACCGTGTCGCCGGCCTCGATCTCGAGATCGATGCTGTCGACTGCCGTGAAGCCGCCGAAATCCTTGCGCAGGCCTCGCAGCTCCAGCTTCGGCGCGGCCGTCATCGCTTGATCGCTCCGAAAGTCATGCCGCGCGCCAGGTGTTTCTGGATCAGGAAGCCGAAGACAACGAGGGGCACCATCGCCACCACCGCGAGCGCCGCCTGCACGCCGTAGAGCGTGCCTGCCATGGCGGTGACGTACTTGGCGAGCTGGACCGGGATCGTGTTGATGCTGGAATAGGACAGCACCAGTGCGAAGAGGAACTCCGACCAGTTGAGGATGAAGATGAAGAGCGTTGTCGAGAACAGGCCGCCCCGTATCAAGGGTATGGTCACGGTCAGATGGGCCATCAGGCGTGAGCGGCCGTCGATCATCTCGGCTTCCTCGATCTCGCGCGGCACATCGTCGACGAAGCTCTTCAGCATCCAGGTCGAGAAGGGTAGCGTGATCGCTACATAGATCGCGATCAGGCCGACGTAGGTATCGATCAGGTTGATCGCCGAGAAGATGATGACGAAGGGCACGGCGATGGCCGCCGGCGGGAACATCCGCGCGGAGAGGATGACCAGCGGCGTCGCCCGGCCGGCGTTGCCGTAGCGCGACAGCCCGATCGCCGCCAGCAAGCCGATGAGGACCGAGAGCGCGGTGGCCACGACGGAGGCGAGTATCGACCCGCCGACCGCGGCCGTCGCCGACTGACTGACACCACCAACGCCGTACTCGCGGATCGCTTCGGCATCGAACAGCGTCTTGAAATTCACCAGGGTCGGCTCGGCCGGCACCCAGATCGCCGGCACCGCATTCCAGTCCGTCGGCGGCTTGATCGCGGTCATCACGATCCAGAAGATCGGGAAGAGGGTCAGCACGAGCGCCGTCGCGAGGACCAGAGCGAGCGGAACGCCGAGGGGGCGGGCGGGCATCAGCGGCGACTCTTGATCAATTGCTCGCTGACCGGCGTCAGCAGGAGCGAGACAAGGAACAGCGTGCCCACGAGCACCAGGAAGGCCGCCGCCGCGCCGTAGGCGAGCTGGAAGTCGGCGAAGGCGAGCTTGTAGATGTAGAGGCTGATGGTCTCGGTGGCGGTCCCGGGGCCGCCGCGCGTCAGCATGAAGACTTCGTCGAAGAGCTTGATGACCTCCATCGAGCGGATCACCAGGGCCACCATGATCACCGGCTTGAGGACCGGGAAGATGACCCGCCAGAAGACCTGGCGCGGCTTGGCGCCGAGAATCACCGCGGCCCGGGTCAAGTTGTCCGGTACGGCGTTCAAGCCGGAGAGCAGGATGAGGAAGAACAGCGGTGTCCAGTGCCAGACCTCGGTGACGATGACGGCGGTCATGGCGAAGGGTGCCTCGCGGAACCACTCCGGCGTGGCGTCGGCGCCGAACAGGAAGGCGATGATCTGATTGATCGGCCCGTTCGACTGGAACAGCATCCAAAAGGTGTAGCCGACGACCACGGGCAGCACCATCATGGGCGTCAGCAGGACCGAGAACAGCAAGGACTTGCCGCGGAACTTGCGCAGAAACAGGACCGCGAGACCGAGCCCCAGGGTGAACTCCAGCGAGAGGCAAACCACCGTCAGGGCCAGCGTTCGGATCACCGCCTCGATGAAGCGGGTGTCATAGACCAGAAGCTCCCAGTAGTTCTCGAGCCCGACGAAGGCCGCGTCCAACAAAGAGCCGCGGGTTGGCGACCAGTCGGTGAAGCTCATGTAGAAGGCCACCGACAGCGGCACGACCAAGACGATCACCGAGACCATCTGGCCCGGCAAGGTCAGGATGCGCCCGAGTCCGAGCCTCCTGGGCCGCCTCGCGCGCCGCGCCGCCGGCCGTTGCGTCGGCACGGCGGTCGGCTCTTGTGACTCGACGGCGGCGGTCATGTCATCGCTCTCGCCTTGCCGTTAGGCCGCGGAGCCAGCGCTAGAGGCGCCGGATCCGCGGCTTCCCGGACGGGAGAAGAGGTAAGGGGCGCTCAAGCCCACTGATCGGCACCGCTCGCCTTCTTGATCGGCTCGGCGAGGTTCTTGGCCAGGGACAGCCACGACGTCTTGACCTTGTCCTTGCCGATCCGGCGGGTGATCCGCTCGAAGCCGCGCGCGGCGTCGTCGAGGGCCTCTTTCGGCGTCTTGTCGCCGATCATGCAGGCATGGACTTCCTTATCGAGGGCGTCCTGGTACTCGAAGCCGCCGGGCAGCACGAAGTCCGGCACGGTGTTGACCATGTTGTTGTAGAGCGTGTCCAGGTACTCCGGCGAATAGGTGTCGATCAGCCGCTGGGTCGGCGCCAGCATGTGGTTGAGCCGATAGGGATCCGAGTATCCGCCGAGATAGGGAATGGCGTCCGCGGAGATCGTCGGCGAGGTCATCCACTGGGCATAGGCGTAAGCGAGCTCCGGGTTCTCCGAGTACTTGGAGACCGTGTAGCCGAAGCCCCAGCAGAACAGGCCGGCATAGAGCAGCGTGCCGTCCTTCAGCGTGTCGGCCGGCATCACCGTGGCCGCGATCTTGCCGGTCGTGCCCGGCCCGGTCGAAGGGGCTTTCGAATACTTGAAGCCCGACGGCCAGACGATGTTCATGAAGCTCTCGCCCCGGCCGAAGGCATTGTAGTTGGACGACCAGGTGAAGCTGAAGGCATCCGGATGCAGGTAGGGGTTGACGGCGAGCATGTCCTCGAGCGCGGCAAGACCCTCTTCCGAGTTGAACGTCGGGTTCACGTCATCGTCGAAATAGAGCCGGCCCTTCGAGACCAACCTCTGCATGAACATCCACTTGACGTAGTAGCGCGAGCGGTACTCCTGACTGCCGAAGAACTTGTTGTCAGGGTCGTGCATGAACGCTGCGAGGTCGTGGTATTCCTTCCATGTCTTCGGCACCGCCAGGGGGTATCCATACCTGTCGGCGAAGGCCTTCATCTTGTCCGAATCGGTCAGATGGTCTTTGCGACATAGCAGGGTGATCTGGTCGCCATCGTTCAGCAGCCCGGCGACGCGGCCGTTGTAGAGCTGAGCATGATGGCTAGCCGGGAAGACGACGCCCCATTCCGGGTGGAACAGGTCGGGCTGGTGTGTCTCCGTCCAGTCCGTGAGGTCGTAGATGACGCCGGAGTCGATCCAATCGGGGTAGGACATGGCCGTCGGCATCATGACGTCGTAGCGGCCGGTCTTGGCGACGGCCTCCTGCATGCCCTTGGTGTGGACGACCTCGTCCGGCTCTTCGATGAACTCCAAGGTGATCCCGAGCTCGTTCTTCCAGAGCTCGACGTAGGGCTGCATGTTGCCGATCGAGCCCGTCGGGATCAGGAGCGTCAGGGTCTTCTTCTCGGCCTTGGCGGCAGCCTCCTTGGCCAGCGCCCAGGCGCGGTCCTCTGCGCCCTTGATGTCGGCCGCCCAAGCCTTGCGCACCGCCAGCGGAGAGCCGGCAAGCGCACCGGCCACCGACGCCGTGATCCCAAGCCCGACCATACGCCGAACGAAGTCGCGACGGCCGATCTCGCCCTCGGCATAGCTCTCAAGTACAGAGTCAATCTGTTTTCCAAACTCCGACATTTCCACCTCCTCGGTATCAGGCCACGGCGTGGCGCCACGACCCTTGTCGTTGCTGCAAACGCGGAGGCCGCAAGGTCGCGGTCCCGGGCTTGCGAAGGACCGGAAGATCCTTGGATTTTCCGTCGATTGGCATGTCACGCCCGCTGCTTCTCTGGGGCGGGCGCTGTCTTCTGTGGCGCACGCAGGAGGAACAGGCCGAACAGCGCGATCGTGCCGAACTCGATGACCAGCACGAGCCCGTTCGACAAAGCGCTCCAAAGGCCGAGGATCAGCAGGCCGCCCGGAAAGAAGCAGGTCGTGAAGCCAGCGACGATGACGAACCAGCCGGTCGCGCGATCAAATCGATTAACCTTGAGAATGATCAAGGCGAAGAAGGCCGCAAAGACGACGGTCCACACCGACCAGAGCGCGCCGCTCTTCACATCGCCGAACTGCGTGAACTGAACGACGGCAAGGCAGGCGGCGACCAGCGCCGACCAGCCGCAGTACCACCCGAGTCCCTCGTTGGGGTGACCCGTGTAGTTGATGACGCCGACGTAGAGAAAGGTGAGCGCGAACAGCAGATAGCCGACCGAGCCGAAGACCGTCTCGAGGCTGCCGGGCGCTGAGAGATCACTCAGGGGTAGGACGAGGTAACCGGTCACGGCCAGCAGGAGCGCCCCGATGAAGATATTGAGCGGCGCGGAGCTCCGCGGCTCGATCAAGCCCAGCAAGGCTAAGCCATTGATCAGATAGACAGAACCGACAAAGAACAGGACCAGGTGCGTCATCTGTCCCTGTGCCTCCGTTGTCTTGCTTGAGCCTCTCGAGCAAACGCCGATGATCGGCGAATGACCTGGGCCCAGTTGTTTGCGTAGGGACCTGACGCTGCAGGATAGGTATTTCCGGCTCCATGGGTGGAGCCAGATCGGAAAAAACCGATGGTGCCGGGGAACTGTGTTCGGGTTGCAGGACGGAGCCGGCTGCGACCAGTGCGGGAGGACTGTGCCAGCCTCTCCTACTTCATGTGGTCGAGCGCCATTCTCACCCGCGAAATGCCCTCGGCGATCTGGGCTTCGGTCAGGGAAGGATAGCCGAGCACGATGGAGTGCTCCGCCTGCCCGAAGATCTCGGCGCCGGCCGCCGACGGCGGGTATATGCCGACATCGAACTCGCGAGCGACGAGCGCGAGATCGTGTGCGCTTGGGAAGTTGCTCGGTAGGCGCCACATGAGATGCATGCCCGCTTCCGCGCCGGAGATGTCGACGGCACCGAAGTGCTTCTTGAAAGCCCGGAGCAGGGCGTCGCGGGACCGCTTCTGGGCCTGGCGCAGCTTGCGCAGGTGCCGGCGGTAGCCGCCGGAGCTGATGAACTCGGCGAGGACCACTTGGTCGAGCCAAGGTTGTCCTTGGCTTGCCAAAGCCTTGGCGGATATCGCCGATTTCAGGGCCCGATCCGGCACGATCATGAAACCCGTCCGCATGCCGGCCCCGAGCGCTTTGGAGAAGGTACCGACGTAGATCACCGTGTCGCGCCCCTCGTCCAACCCGGCCATCGCCGGAATCGGCGGATCGGAATAGCGGAAGTCGCTATCGTAGTCGTCTTCGACGATGTAGGCGCCGACCCGCTCCGCCCAGCGAAGCATCCGAAGGCGGCGCTCGAGAGTCAGCGTCTCTCCGGTCGGAAACTGGTGCGAGGGCGTGACGCAGACAAGCGCGGCCTCCGACTGCTGCTCGAGGCTGTCGAGATCCAGGCCCTTCGCATCGACCGAAATCGGCACCAGTCGGGCGCCATGCGCTCGGAGCACGAAGGCGATGCCTTGGTAGCAGGGGCTCTCGATCGCGACCGGCGTGTCGGGCCTGACGAAGAGCTTGGCTATGATGTCGAAGGCCTCCTGCGCACCGGCGGTCACGATGATGTTGCGCCAGTCGGTCTTGACCCCCCGGTTCGATGCGACGTGCTCGGCGATGGCGTGCCTGAGCTCCGGCAAGCCGGCCGCCGGCGGATACTCGACCAGGTTCGCGGCGGCGCGACCCAGGTTGTGGGCTATGAGCCGGCGCCAGGTTTCGATCGGGAAGCTGTGGCGGCTGGCCCTGCCGTACCAAAAGTCGATGGAGGGCAGGTTGGCCCCCTTCTCGATGATGATCGGCCTTTGACCGACAAAGGTGATGTTCGGATGGCGTCGAGCTTGGTCTGCTTGGTCCTCGGACTGCGACCGGTCGACGGTTTCCGGCCGGAAACACTCCTCGGGCAGATCGTTCGAGACGAAGGTGCCGACGCCGCTCCTAAGCTCGATGTAGCCTTCGGCAGCGAGCCGATCGTATGCCAGGACGACCGTGTTGCGGGACACCGTCAAGGTCTCGGCGAGATCCCGCGACGAGGGCAATCGGCAGCCCGACGCAAGCCGGCGATCCAGGACGGCGCTGCGGATACCATTGTAAATACGCTCCTGGAGCGTTGCCCCCGAAGTCTCCTCGAGACTGATCGGAATTTGCGTCATGGTCCGCTCTTGGACGTTTTGCCTGAGTATAGGGTGCTACGGCGCCGGGAACAGGACTCCTTCGTTGCCCAGCCGCCGTGGCTGGCCCGAACGCGCTCGGCCGTCAGGTCCTAAGGGCCTTCTTCATTGAAGCGGTGCGCCCGGTCCCTGCGCGCCCGACGGTCCATGCCGCCGCGATGGGCGGCACGTGCTCCTTCATCTGCCGACGATTCGGACGCCTTTGACGAAGACCCTGGCGCATCGCTCGGCGCCGGTAGCCGAGAGAATGTCATCCAAGCTCTCGGCGTCGAACATGGCCAGATCGGCCGTGAAGTCGGCCCGAATTCGCCCGCTGGTGTGAGCCAGGCCGAGCGCCTGCGCCGCATGGATCGTCACGCCCGACATCAGCTCCTCGGTGGTCAGGCCGAGCAAATCGCGTGCAATTCCGGCGGCCGCCAGGAGATCACTGCTACGAGGCTCGGCAGGCCAGCAGTCCCCGGCTATCGCCATGGCCATGCCGGCGGAGCGCATCGCATCAATGTCAGGCAGACGATCACTGCGATCGCGTTCGATGGCATGAGGCGTGAGGACAGCGACGGTCTTGCCGCTGGCAATGGTCTCCAGGGCGATGTCGTCGGCGTAGTTGAGATGGATCGCAGCGCGCGAGTAGAACGATGGCGGCAAGGTCGCCCCCGCGCTGTCCGCGTAGCGATCGCACGCGACTCGAGTCGCTGTCTTGGTCCTATAGGCCGCCTCCAGGATCGCGCTCGATTCGTCGAGATCGAGGCCGGCCTCATCGTCGCAAAAGACAGCCACGGCATCCGCAAGGCTCTCGGCGAGCGCCGCCGGCAAGAGCCGCGTCTCGACGTCGGCGATGAACGCCTCCCGGCCGACGTCGTCCGGACAGATATGCCCTGCCAGGAGACTGGCATTGATAGTCTGCCGCTTGTCGGCGGCGACCCTGCGGATCACCTTGAGATGCCGTACCTCCTCCTCCGCTGTAAGCCCGAAGCCGGTCTCCACGTCGATGACGGTCACCCCACCGGAGGCAAGAACGTCGATCCGGTTGCAGAGCAAGCGGGCTAGCTCGTCCTCGTCGAGGCTCTTGGTCCGCTCAGCGGTCTGCAACACAAGCTCGCGATACCTCTTGGGGAACTCCAAGTCCGCATCGGCATCGGCATCGGCAACGACGGCGCCACTGATCATGCGGTAGCTGTCAATCAGCCCAGGCAGGACCAGCATGCCTTCGGCGGAGTCCGCCGGCAGGCCGGCCCAGTCCGCAGGCACGTCGGCAGCCGATGAGACGAAAGCGATCCTTTCGCCGTCGATGCCGATGGCTGCATCAGAGATCATGCCGACCGGGTCCGACGGCGGGCCATCCATCGTCACGGCGCGGGCCTCCACGATCAGAGTTCGGCCCATGGCACTGTCAGATGTCATCGAAGTCGATCCGCACGAATCGGGAAGTCGGTTTGGATAGGCAGGCCAGCACCAGTCCCTCGTCCAGATCGTCCTGACGCAGCGTCTTAAGCACAACCGATCGGACTTCTGCCGAGCCTTCGGTGAGTTTGGAGATGCAGGAGGAACAGGTGCCTTCCTGGCAGGAAAAGGGCACCTCGGCCTCGACGCGAAGCAAGGCATCGAGAATCGACTCGCCGGGCCGCGGCGTCACTTCCACTTCCTCCGTGCCGACCACGGCGGAGATCCGCTCACAGTCTCCCGTTTCGCCGGGAGAGGCAGCGGTGACCGGGATCGGCGGCTCGTCGTCTTCGTCGGTCAGGACCAGGTCGAAACTCTCTCGACGAATGTCGCTCTGTCCGAGGCCGAAGAGCAGCAGGGCCGACTCGGCCACGTCCATGAAGGCCTCCGGTCCACAGAGATAGGCGACCGGCGGCAAGCCGGAGCGCTCCGCCCAGGCCGGCAAACCTGCGTCGAGATAGTCTCTGTCGATACGGCCGCGTGGACCATCCCAGCCGTCGGAAGCGCGCGATAGAACATGCTCCACATGCACGGACGGATCGCCGGCCAGAGCGTCCACTTCGTCCTTCAGGATAATGCTCTCCGGCGTGCGGTTGCCGTAGGCGAAGGTGATCGCGTGCCCTGTTCCCTCTTCCAGCAAGCTTCGGGCAATCGGCACCATGGGCGCAACACCGCTTCCCGCCGCCAGCAGCAGGACATGGCGTGGTCCGTCGTGCGGCTTGAAGAACAAGCCGCGGGGGCTGGCCACTTCGAGCACGTCTCCCTTGTCCACTTCGTCGACAAGCCAGGAGGAAACGCGGCCATCCGGGACCTTCTTGACTGTAATCCTCAAGTCGCGATCGAGCTCGGGTGCCGAGCTCAGCGAGTATTGACGCACCAGGGTCTCGCCGCCGATCTCCGTCTCGATGGCGACGAATTGGCCGGCGCGGTAGCTGAACGCCGAAGCCAGGTCCTGCGGTACCGCAAGCCATAGACTTGCGGCATCGGGACCTTCAATCCGTTTTCCAACGACCGGCAGTGGGTAGGTTGTCATTCGGATCCTACGTCCCTATTCCTTGTCGTCCTGCCCAGTCGCCGCGCGTATCTCCTTCTCGAAGGGGTTCGGACGATCCAGCTTGATGCTGCATCGGCAGTGGTAGACGTGTCCACATGGCTTGGCCGTGCGGGCGGCGGGAGCGGCCGGGTCATCCTTCTTACCGCCGGTGATCACGCTGACCTTCATGACAGGAGTCACGTGCATGTCACCGCCGCAGCCCGTGCAAACGAGCGCCAGCAGGCGCGAGCGCTCATAGCCGACCCGCACCTGCTTGCTGACGCCGCAGCCAGCGCACTCGAAATCGTAGAGCGGCATGACCCAGCCTTCCGCGCGCCCTACCTAGGCGGCCGCCTGGGCTGCTCGGTCCCGGACAAGTGCCACCGCGGCGTTGGCGTCCAGGCCGTAGGCCACACCCATTTCGCGGGCGATGCCTTTGTTGGCCGCGGCGCCGCCGCACATCAGCAGGTACTTGTCGCCCTTGCCTTGCTCGTCGAGCATGTCCTTGACCTTCTTGACGTAGACTGAGGACGAGTTGGTCATGACCGACATGCCGATCGCTATGGCATTCTCGCGCTCAGCGGTATCGATGAACTGCTCGGGCTTCACGTTCTTGCCCAGATCGATAACGTTGAAGCCATTGGCCTTGAGCATCAGGCAGACCAGGTTCTTGCCGATGTCCTGCGTGTTGCCGCGCACGAGGCCGACGACCACGGTGCCCGTCGGTCCGTCGCCCGAGCCCGAGGCTTCCAGCAGTGGCGTGAGGACCGGCATGGCCTTGTCCATTGTCTTGGCAGCCTTGAGCATGTCGGTGACGAAGCGCTCGTTGCGCTCGTACATGTCGCCGACGATCTTCATGCCCAGGGAAAGCCCATCGAAGACGATCTCCTGCGCGGTCATATCCCGCTCGAGACCCTTCTTGGTCCATTCGATCGCCTTGTCGCCGTCATACTCCATGATGGCTTCGACGAGTTTCTGATTGACTTCGTCCTTCGGCGAGGCGTCTTCCCCCTGCTTTGCCCAGAGGCTCGCCATGGCCTCATCGCCTTCGGTCGAGGGCGCGCGCTTCCCCGGGTGCTTGGGATGGCCGGCAAGATAGACTTCGGAGAGGTCGCCGAGCGCAGCGACATCCATCGGATACTTGATCTCGGCACACTGGTCGATCATCGCCTTCATGTTCTCATCCGGCACGTTCCAGTCGATGTCGCAGCCGGGCATGCAGATGAAGCCGCCGTTGTAGCCGACCTCGGCGGCCAGCTTCTTGACCTCGTTGCGCACCTCCTGTGGCGAGCCGTGCACCAGAGTCGAGAAGGGCGAGAGGGTGCCCATCAGGGAGATCTCTCCGCCGATCGCCTGCTTTGCCTTGTCCATGCCGGGGTACATGTCGCCATTGAAGTTGCAACAGCCGTTCTGCGCGATATCGCGCCAGATCGGCTGGGTGAAGGTGCAGGTGTGGGTGAAGGCGGCCCCCTTCAGCTCCTCGTTGATGTATTTGAACAGGCGTAGCTGGTAGGGCAGGCCGTGCTTGCGATAGACGTCCGGCGGCAGGATGTCGGTCGAGTTGAAGGGGTCGAGAATGTTGCAGGCATCAAGCCCGGCCTCGAACATCATACGGCAGACGTTCTTGACGATGTCGAGAGCGAGTTCGGTCACTTCATGCGCATAGTCAGGGTCATCGCTCAGATAGGTCAGAAACTCCGATGAGCCGGTCATGAGCTGCGCGGTCGTGATCGGTCCGCCGACGGGGGTCGGGAGGGCGTGAGTGTCCTTGTATCCAAGCTCGATGAAGGTCTTGATTTCTTTCTGAATTTCCAGGACACGGGCCGAAGGCTGGAAGCCGTCCCTCTCGTATTTCTCCTTGAAGCGATAGAAATCATCCTTGGTCGGTGTCGGATGTTTCACCAGCGAGGGCTGCGCGTAGGGCAGATAGTCGAGCTCGCAGCCGTCCACGCACTCAACCGGCGTGAAGAGATCCGTGCCGGCGATTATCGCGTCACCGCCGAACTTCTGCTCGGCCTTGGCCTTGGCATGCGCCGAAGCGACACCGTCGCGAAGCGCGGCGTCGACGGTGATGCCGCCCTCGCGAATTCCACGTGTCATCAACAAGGGCACGACCGGAACCTGATCCGGCATGCCCGTCATCAGGCAGGCCGAAAAGAACCGCTCGCGCCCCGTCATTTTCTCCACTTGTGCCATGTTCTTCCTCCCTGGTTCGAGATCGCTGACTTATGGATTGCTTGCCCCTGCCACGCTCCTCGCGGCGACGCGCGCGTGTGCCTTTGCCGGGCCGGCGTGAAGCGCCTTCAAAGCGATACCGGTCACGTCGGTACCGTCGAGCGGACTGGGCTGGAACTGGGCCGCATCGAGCATTTTCTCGATCAGGCCTTTCGATGGCCCGATCCGCTCGAGAGACTCGAGGTCGTCGACATCGAGGCTGTGAAGCACCGCAGCGCCTCGGATCGCGTCGTCGAGATCGCCGCGCGTGTTTATGTAGTCGGACGGCGCCATGACGGCCGGCAGGCTATCGGCGACCTGCTCGGCGAGACTGGCCAGGAGGGCGCGGTCCCCATCGCGCGCCGCTTGGCCCAAGACGACCATGTCAACCGGGCCATGCAGGACGACGCTTTCCGGCAGCTCGCGACGAAGCTGCGCGAGGACCATCCCTTTCGAGTGAAAGTCCAGGTTCAGCAGCTCGACATCAAGGGACGCGAGATCGAGTAGGATGGAGCGAATGCTGCCGCAGCTATGCAAGCAAATGGCGGCGGGTGTCGCCCGTCGAATACGGGATATCAGCGTCTTGAGCCGCGGATAGATGTGATTGCGAAAATCGGTGTCCGACAGATACATCGCGCCCCGGAAGCCCAGATCGTCGGCATAGACGACGACGTCAGGCGGCTGCGGCAGCTCGCTAAGGAGACGCTCGTAGGCGATAGCCGTTGTCTCCAAGGCCCAATCGAGCAGTGCGGAGGCGCAGCGCCAATCGTCGGTGAGATCGTTGAGGAACTGCCAGGCATTGCGGAGGGCGAAACAGGTGTCCAGCAGACCCGGGCAAGGGGCATCGGCGATCACAAGCTGCTGATCTGCCCTCGGATCCCCGATCTGAAGAAGATGCGGCATTTCAGGCCGGATATGGCCGGAAAGCTCGCCCCAACTGGCTTTCTCGAGTGGGTGGTGCGCCTGAGCCGGATAGCCGTCAGCCCATAGCCAACCGACGCCATAGCTGTCGACGAAGAGATTCTCGGCATCGAGCTCCGGGGGCTCGAAGAGGTAGCCGGCCCTTTGGAAATCCGACCCGAGGGTCCGACAGCCCTTGGCGGCCAGAGCCGTCATCTCGTAGATCGGGTTCGCGACCTTCTCGAACGTCGTCTCGGTCCGGAGTGCTCCTGTCCGCACGCCGGTGAGCGAAGACGTACCGACGTCCAGGAGAAGCCGGCCATCGGCTTTGGCGTCAAGCCTTTCCCTAAATGCCCTGCCGCTCATCACTCCGTTCACCCAATTTGAACATCTTGAGCAAGGCATGGCCTTCGGGAAGCTGATGGCCGTCGAGCTCTTGCGCGGCGAAGCCGATGAACACCTCCGCGCTGCCCAGCGCATGCGCCGCCAGCCGTGCTTTCTCGACAATGCCGTAGTGCAGGAAGTCCCCTCCGTAGCTGCGACAGACGACGAGCGCCGTTGCGAGCGAGACATTGACCCACTCGCGCCCGAGGGAATCGAGGCCGGTCCATTGCGGGAAGCAGTTAGAGAAGGCGCAGCCAGCCGGATATCCGAACCTGTCGCGCACCGCTGCGATGCCGCGCATGGCAATGCCGATCGACGGCGCATCCATCACCCCGAGATCGACGATTGGTGTCTCGACGCCAATGTCCTTGAGCATCGGTTGGAAGTAGCTCTCGATCATGGCGCACGACCCTTCGGGAGTCGGATCGCCGATGTCGTTTGCAAGGATCATGGTGCCGGCCGGCCTATGCCGGCCGAGCGCCTCGATTTCCTCGTCCTCGGTGTCTTCATTGAGGGACGCGAAGACGCAGCGATCGAGAATGCCAAGGGCGGCGGCCTGCTTCAGGCCGGCGATTCTGACTTCCGCTTCGGTCGCGTTGATCAGAATCGGTAGTTCCGTGCGCTCGGCTACGAAAGCCAAGCCCTTGTCCATGGCTTCGGCAGTCGCGCCGATCACGTCAAAAGCCATCTGCACGCCGTAGCGAGCGGACAGGCTATTGATGCGGTCGACCAGAACCGCGGCGCGGTCTTCGTCGAAGGTTCCTGAATAGGGGTCTTCGACCAGGGAGTGGTTGTCATAGAAGATCGACCCAACAGCCAGCCCCGTATTCGCGCCCAGAGGCCCGCCGATCGCCACGGACCCAATCGAAAGCTGCTGTAAATCCGCCATGCAGGCGCCCCCCGTGATTCGCTTCACGTGTCTTTGTTTGGCCGCAAGAGCCGAGCGAGACGGCCTGCGAGCCTTTGATTGGACAGGTCAGTCTAATGGAGTTGGACAGGTCTGTCCACGCTCGATGTGCTTGTCGCTTGGTGTATGCTGCTGGGGCTGGGGGAATTCCGAGCGGACGGCAGATCTGCACTCTTGTAGATTGGCCGGTGGATACTAAGTGATTGGCAAGGATAAGATCTTTCCACGCCGCAGGACGAGCAGGGGAGAAGCGCGAGTTGGCGCCAAGGAGCGATCGTTCAGGCAGGGCAGCGCTGGTTGAGGATCCGCGAGAGCGAATCCTCGACGCGGCCTATGAGCTGTTTGCGTCTATCGGTGTCAATCAAGCAGGCGTCGACACGATCGCGGTACAGTCGGGTTGCTCCAAGCAAAGCCTCTACAACCATTACGGCTCCAAGGCGAACCTTGCGGTCGCATTCCTTGATCGGCGCGAAAGCTTGTGGACAAGAGGCTTCGTTGAAGCGGAGGTCCTGAAGCACCAGGAGCCCGCGGACGCCTTGTTATCGATCTTCGATCTCTTTGATGGCTGGTTCCGCAAATCTGATTTCGAGGGCTGCTCGTTCATAAACGTTCTTCTCGAATCCGAGATAGATGGCCAAGTCCATCAGGCTGCGACAGATCACTTGGCGAAGGTCCGCGAGATTGTTCGCACGCTCGCAGTCGCGGCAGGATTTGAGGGGCCGGACAACTTCGCTCAGGCTTGGCACATGTTGATGAAGGGATCCATCGTGTCGGCCTGCGAGGGCAACAAGAACGCCGCGCAGCAGGCTAAGCGGGTCGCCCAGCTGATGATCGATGGTTGGCCGCGGGACTGAGCGCCGGTCTTTCTCTATCGCCGAGCGCGGCAGCGGGTGCCTCAGGTTGGACGCGGCGTTGGATGAGGTTGGCGGGCCTTTGACCTCAATGTCTTCTCGGCTCCCAACTATCCTTTTCGCGTCGACGATCGTCCGCGTGCTCTGCTTGAGGTTCCTGAGCGGCGTGCTTGGCTTCCACCCTTGGCGCGTCGGCTGGGAACAGTCTCGACGTTGAGGTCAAGAGCAATCATCGTCGGCCAGGAAGGCAAGGAGATGGTCGGCGACAATGTGGGATGCTTCGACAAGCAGGCTGTGTTTGAGTTCAGGCAGAATGACGAGGCGGGAATTCGGGATGGTCTCGTGCATGAGCCGGGCCATGCGCGTGTTCGAGCCGATATCACGTTCGCCGGTCAGGACCAGAGTTGGGTGTCTGATCTCGTGAAGGCGGTCGGCCAATTCGCTTTCGCCGAAAACCCGATAGGCTTCGATATAGGACTCCAGATCGTTGGCCACCATCTCACGAATGCGCGCCTCGATCCGCTCCGGGTGCTGCCGCGCGAACTGCTCCGTGAACCAGCGCTCGCGCGCAGCCTCGGTCACCGCTACGATCCCGCTGTCGCGCAAGAGCTCTAGACGCGAAACGACCTTGTGTTTCTCTTGCTCCGTCCGGCCTGCGACCGTCGCCAAGAAGGCCTGGCGCTCGACACGCTCGGGCCAGTTCAAGGCAAGGCACTGTGCGATCATGCCGCCCAGCGAAAAGCCGACCACATGGGCCCGCTCGATGGCTTCGCGATCCATGACCTCGAGAACGTCCGCGCAAAAGCGCTCGAGCGAGTAGCGCTCTCTGATCGGCGACGACGCGCCGTGGCCGCGCAAGTCTACTCGGAGAACCTTGTAGCGCCGCGATAGAGCCGCTTGCACGTTGTCCCAGGACTGCAGGTTGGCGCCGACGCCATGAATGAGGATCACCGGCTCACCTGCGCCGTCGACGCGGTAGTTGAGGGGAGGTGCCGTTGGATTGTCCATGCAGGAGGAGAGGCTATTGATTGTCTTACAATAATATGGCATACCAAATAACTTGCAGCAAGACCGCCGGTCGCGGCGTTGTCCCAGTGCATTGTCAACGGCGAGCTTTTGGAGGTGTACGGGGCGCATCCCTGCGCTGCGCCGAGGGAGAGTCGCATGAAGCAATCAGCACGAATTCTTCGGGTAGCCCCTGAGACAAGCAGCCTTCGCGAGCGCACCACCGAAGCCCTTCGGAACGCGATACTGTCGCTCCACTTCGCACCAGGAGAGAAGCTGGTGGAAAGGCGCTTGTGCGACGAGACCGGCGTCAGCCGAACCTGCGTGCGCGAAGCCCTGCGGCACCTCGAGGCAGAAGGGCTGGTCCAACGGGTGCCGAACCGCGGCATGTTCGTGGCGCGGCTGACGGTCGACGAAGCTCGCCAAATCTACGAGGTTCGGGCCGCTCTGGAAGCATCGATGGTGCGCAGTTTCGTCGAGCGGGCGAGCGACTCCCAAGTCAAGTCACTGGAGAAGGCTTTGCAGCGTGTCGCGACTGCCGCCTTCAAGCCGAACGTCGTCGCCTACTCAAACACGCTGGTCGAGCTGACCAACGTGATCCTTGCCGGCGCGGACAACGAGCTGGCTAGCCAGGTGCTCGGCCGGCTGCGGGCCCGCATGACCTATCTCCGCGTCATCACGGCAAGGGCTGCCAGCAGAGAGCAGCGCGAAGGCACGATTGCAGCCTTGACGGCAGTGTTCGAAGCGATTGCAGCCCGTGACGCCGATACGGCCGAACGCCTGCTGAAGGCCTATGTCGCGCGCTCGGCGAGTTTCGCGTTGCGGCTGCTGAAGGAAATCGAGGTCGATGAGGGAGCCGGCGAACGACGAGCCCAGGGGAGGGGCGCCTAAAGGCGATGGAGTACGTGCGGCTTGGCTACAGCAACCTGACGATTTCCCGCCTTGGCCTCGGCGCCATGGGCTTCGGCGATAGGGCCTGGCGGGAGTGGGTTCTGGACGAGGCCGCGAGCCGGTCGATCGTCCGCTCCGCATTGGACCACGGGATCAACTTCTTCGACACCTGCGACTTCTACTCGGCGGGGCGCAGCGAGGAGGTCTTGAAAGCCACCCTGTTGAACGACGTACCGCGGCACTCGGTGGTCATTGCCACCAAGGTCGGCAATCCGATGCACAGTCACCCGAACGGCCGCGGCTATTCGCGCAAGCATATCATCGAAGCGGTCGAAGCTTCGTTGCGTCGCCTGGGGACCGACTACATCGACCTCTACCAGACGCATATCTGGAATCCTCATACGAATCTCGAGGAACTGGTCGAGGCCTTCGACAGCCTCGTGCGTGCCGGTAAGGTGCTCTATCCGGGAGCAACGACCATGCCCGCGTGGACCTTTTGCAGATTGGACAGCATCTCTCGGCAAGGCCGCTATGCTCGCTTCGTTTCGATGCAGTGCGAGTACAACCCAGCCCATCGCGAGGCGGAGCGCGAGATGATGCCTTTCTGCCGGGCGGAGGGCATAGGCCTTGTGCCTTTCAGCCCGATCGCACGCGGGTTCCTGGCGGCCGACCGTCGGCTAGCGCAGCATGCCAGTGATCGCACCCGGACGGATGACTACACCCGCAAGCACTACGGACGCGAAGCCGATTATGAGGTCTATGAGGCCATCGCCAAGGTGGCCGAGGACCGTGGCGTTTCACCGGCCCAGGTGTCCCTTGCCTGGACAGCCCAGCGCCCGGGCGTCACGGCGCCGATATTCGGCGCGACCGAGGTGCGTCACGTCGACGAGGCCGTTCAGGCGATTGGCTTGTCTCTGGACGAGGCTGCGGTGGCGTCAATTGCTGCGGCCTACAGCCCGCGGCCCCTCGATGCGCCGGGCCACTGAAGCCTGGCATGAAACGCCAGGGGAGCGGATCAGGCCCACCGAGGAAGCATCGATTGGAAGCGGGGGCCGCGCCTGAACTGGCCGAATGCCAAAGCTGGCCGGCGGCGCATCTGGAGATTGGCGGCGTCCGAACCGTCGTCACAAGAGCCGGGACGGGGCGGCCCCTACTGCTGCTTCATGGATGTAGCGTCGCAGTAGATGCACGCTTGACGTGGTTTCGCACGCTTCCCGAGGCGGCACGGTACGCAGAGGCTCTTACCTACGATCAACCCGGCTTCGGCCGCAGCGCAATGCCGTCGCCGCTGGAACTGCCGGACCGCCTTCGGAGAGCGCAACACGCGGCTGCGCTGATCGATCACCTGGGACTTCGGGATGTCTGCGTCGTTGGCCATTCGGAGGGCGGATTCATGGCCGCTTGGCTGGCAATACACCGTCCCGCCCAGGTTCGCTCGCTTGTGATCGTTGCGAGCGGTGGCACGGCACCTTGTTTGGGCGATGGGCGAGACCTTGATTGGCAGGCGGCATCGCGTCGGACATACGACTACGGCGTGCGTGCGCGGAGTGAGGAGGCACTCATTGCTACCGAGCCCCGGCTGGCAAACGATTCTGACCTCGCCTTCGAGACGTTGCTGCGTGGGAACTACCGTGAGGCGCAACAGAGCGGAAACCTGGAGATGTTCTTGAGGCGAGCGCGCACGGCAGGCGACTACAGCGACTATGTCGAATTGCAGGAGCGCGAGCTGTTTCCGCACCTTGAAAAGATCGTCGTCCCGGCACTTCTGGTCTGGGGCGGCGACGACCCGACCGTGCCGGTCGAGCGCGGGCTAGCGCTTGCCGATCGCATGCCGACAAGCGAGCTTCATGTCTTCCCGCGGGCGGGCCATTGGGTGATGCATGACGAGCCCGACGGCTTCAACCGCTTGTTGGAGGGCTGGCTTTGCCTGTGATCTCAGCGCATGTCGGGCAGTTCGCAAACGGAGAGTCCCGAGAGCTTCCACTCTCGGGACTCTCATCCGCAGCTCGCAAGCGACGACGGCTCTCCGTAGCCTATTGCGCCAACCACACATTGTAGAAGCGCGGCACCTGATCCGGGGTCCACTGGAAGCCCATCACCCGATCGCGCATGGCCGCAAACTCCGCCGCGAAGTATATCGGCACGTAGGGTAGATCTTGGAGGATCAGACGGTGTGCCTGGTCGTAGAGCTCCTTGCGCTGCCGCTGGTCGAAGGTCATGCGAGCCTCTTCGAGCAGCCGGTCTACTTCCGGGTTGCTGTATCCAGTGGAATTGGCGAAACCGCCGCTGTGAAAGAGGATACTAAGCAGGCCATCGGGGTCTGGCCGCTGTGTCCAGCGCATCGGCGTGAAGTTGATCGCCCGCTCCACCACCCGGGAGTACCATTCGCTCTGGGCGACGGGCTCGAGCTCGACCTTCAGGCCAACCTCGTTGAGCTGCTCCTGGACGAGCTGGTTGAGCTGCCTGAGCACTTGGTTCTCCGGCGTCGCCAAGCCGATCTCCATACCTTCCGCGCCGGCCTCGGAGATCAGCTTGCGGGCCATTTCGGGATCGTGGTCGTAGCCGAGCAGACCATCTGCATGCCACCATAGCCCCTTTGGCGTCGGGCCGTTCGAGAGTCGTGCTTGGCCGCGCATCGTTACCTCGTTCAGGCGGTCGCGATCGATCGCGTGTGCGATGGCTTTGCGCAGCTTGGCGTTGTCGAACGGCGGCTTGTCCCATTGCCATTGATACGAGTACCAGCGCCCGACGATGATTTGTGCCAGCTCGATGTCATCGGCGCCCTCCAAGAGCTGCAGGTCTTGTGGCGTCAGGCTATCAATGTAGTCGAGCTCACCGGTCATTAGCCGCTGCATGCCGACCACCGAGCCGCCCATGTCAGAGAAGACGACGCCGTCCAGATAGGGAAGATCTTCCTCCCAGTAATCCGGATTCTGCTCCACGACGATCCGGCTGCCACGCGTCCATTCCTTGAAGACAAACGGTCCCGTGCCGACGGGATTGCTGCCGAAATCTTCGCCGTGCTTCTCAGCCGCCGCTGGTGAAATCATGAAACCGGGCCGTTCGGCAAGATAGCTGAGAAGTGGCGCGAAGGGGGCTTCCGTGGTCACGGCGACGGTGTGGCTGTCGACGACTTCCACCTTGGAGATCACGCCGGCAAGCTGCTTGCGCTGCGGGGATCCCACCGCCTCGTCCATCCGCCGATCGAGATTGAACTTGACGGCCTCCGCGTCAAAGTCCGTTCCGTCGTGGAACCTGACCCCCTCACGCAGCTTAAAGACGACGCGCTTGCCACCCTCCTGGATTTCCCAGCTCTCCGCCAGCTCCGGCGTCAAAGAGAAATCGGGCTGCATCCGCAATAGCGTATTGTATACGAGGTAGAGCACCTGGCGCTCTGACCACTGCACCGAGAACGTGGGGTCGAGCGTCTTGGCATCTTCGACGAAGCCGACGTTCAGGGTACCCCCGGTCCGCGGTTGCGTGGCCGCTTGTGTGACACCGAGGGTGAGGGCTGTCAGCGCTAGCCCGGCAAGAACGCCGCAGGCGATTCGGCCAAGTTGCTTCATCATTTGCTTCACCTCCCATGCAATGGCCATTCCCTGGGCTGCACAAGCAAATCAGGGCGCCGCATCCCATCTTGGCATCGACAGCTGGCATTGGTGTACTGTCAGATGGTATACCATAACACACCGGTGTTACTGCAACCACACCTTTTTCAAGAGGTAGCTCCGTCCGCTAGCGGCGACAGTCAGATGTCATCACGAATGCATGCGGACAGATGGTCTTCGCCTCTCCTGCGTAGCGGGGGTGCGGCATCGGCACAGGCTTTTATGGCAAAGGGGCATCGGGTCCGGAACACGCAACCTGATGGCGGACTCATCGGATCCGGAAGCTCGCCAGACAGAATGATCCTCTTGCCGCCATTCGCGCCGGCACGGGTCGGCACGGCAGACAGCAGCGCTCGCGTATAGGGATGGTGAGGGCGGCTGCAGATCTCGGCGGCCGGGCCGACTTCCATCACTCGTCCAAGATAGACAACGGCGATGCGGTCGGAGAGATACTCCATGACCGCGAGATCGTGCGAGATAAAGAGCAGGGAGAGGGCTAGCCTTTCCTTGAGTTCCTGGAGCAAGGCGATGATCTGAGCTTGGATCGAAACGTCCAGCGCGGACACCGGCTCGTCTGCCACGATCATCTCGGGCTGCATGGCGATCGCTCTGGCGATCACGATACGCTGCCGCTGCCCGCCCGACAGCTCGTGCGGCCTCCGTCGCATGTAATCGGGCGACAGCGCGACAGTGCGGAGCAACTCGGCGATACGCTCCCGCCGCTCGGTTTTCGACAGGTCAACCCGCTGAACACGAAAAGGCTCGGCCAGAATGCGCTCGACCGACTTGCCGGGATTTAGCGCTCCGTAGGGATCCTGAAAGACGATCTGCGCCTCGCGCCGGAAGCGCCGCAGTTCGCCGGATGACATGCCCATGACGTCTCGCCCATTGAAGACGACCTTGCCATCCGTCGGCTCAATCAAGCGCAGGACACAGCGTCCGACCGTGGTTTTTCCCGAGCCGGACTCGCCTGCGATTCCAAGAACTTCGCGTGGCATCAAGTGGAAGGACACATCCTCGACTGCACGCACATGAGCAACGGGCCGCGGAATGATGCCTCGTCGGATGTCGAACCACTTGCGTAGGCTGTCGACCTTGAGCAGAGGCGCGGGTGATGTCCGGTCAGTGGCTGAAGTCATTTTGCCCTACCCGGTTGCAAGTCCCGCCATCGAGCACAGCGGACCTGATGGTGCGGCAGGGATTCGAGATCGGGCGGACGGTCCGCGCAGATAGACGGAACGCTGTGGGAGCAACGCGGGTGGAACGCGCAGCCCGCCGGCAGTGCAACCGGCTCAGGCGCTTGGCCGGGGATGGGTTCAAGACGGTAGTCGGGGAGCGACGAGCAACCGAGATCCGGTACGGCCTGCATCAAGGCCCGTGTGTATGGCATCAGCGGCCGTGCGAAGATCTCCTCCGTCCGGGCCACTTCGACCACCTGCCCGGCGTAGACGACGACGACCCGATCTGCGATTTGTGCAACCAGGTTGAGGTCGTGCGTAATGAAGAGGATTGCCATCCCCGTGCGCCTCTGGAGGCGCAACAGAAGCTCCATGATCTGCGCCTGAATCGTGACATCCAGCGCCGTCGTAGGCTCATCGGCGATCAGCAGCGAAGGATCGCAGGAAAGCGCCATTGCGATCATGACGCGTTGACGCATGCCGCCGGAGATCTGATGCGGATAGCTCGCTAGCGCCTTTCCGGGATTCGGGAAGCCAAGCAGAGACAAGAGCTCCTTCGCTTCCGCCAGTGCCTGCTTGCGGGACATCGATTGGTGGGAGCGGAGCGCCTCGACAATCTGGCTGCCGACCGTGAAGATCGGGTTCAGGGAAGATAGCGGCTCCTGGAAGATCATGGCGATAGAGTTGCCTCTGATCCTGCGCATGTCGCGCTCCCGCAGCTCTAGGAGGTCGCAGGTTGGCAGGTCCGGTCCGTGGAACAGGGCACGGCCGGTTATCCGCACTTTCGTTTCCGGCGGGAACAAGCGCATCAGTGTCGTGCCGATTGTCGACTTCCCCGATCCCGACTCGCCGACAAGTGCGACGATCTCGCCGTGCCGCATCGCGAGATCGACGCCCCGCACTGCGGGAGCTTGGGCGCCGCCGCCAAAGCTCACGTGCAGGTCGGAAACCTCGAGAAGCAGCGGCGTGTCGGGCGGTTTTCGCGCGTGCTCCGCAGTTTGTGACTGCGCAGTTGTCCTGATCTCAGTCGATCGTGCCGAGGCGCTATCGTTCAATGCTCGATCCCACGAGATAAAAGCCTAGGATGGTAAAGGTCACCGCTGCTCCCGGAGCAATGCTCATCAGCGGGCGCAACGCCAGGAACTGGAAACCCTCTCGCACCATGCTCCCCCAATCGGGCGTCGGCGGCGGCACTCCGAGGCCTAGGAAGCTGAGACTGGCTGACGTGAAGATCGCGAAGGACACGGTGATCGCGAACTGGGCGGAGACGATGCGAATGGTGTTTGGCCAAATGTGCTCATAGACGATCCAACTGTCGCGGCCTCCGAGCGCGCGCGCCGCCTCCACGAAGACGGCCTCGCGTATCTGAAGAACTTGGCCGCGGACCAGGCGCGCCATGGTTGGCCACATGACGAAACCGAGCACGAGCGTCAGGTTGGGAATTGAGGGTCCAAGCATTGCCGTCAGGATCAGAGCTAGCACGAGGCCCGGCAAAGCTACGAAAAGGTCGATCATCTGCACGACGACCAGATCGGTCTTGCCGCGCAGGTAGCCTCCAACCAAGCCGATGGGCACGCCGATGAGGGTGGCGACGATAGCCGCTCCGAAGCCGATCACGAGAGAGGTCTGGGTGCCATAGAGAATGCGGCTGAAGATGTCCCGGCCAAGATCGTCGGTTCCCAACCAATTCTCGGAGGTGGGCAAACCCAGGAAAACGCTGCCGGTCCGGATCGGATCATGCGGTGCGATGAGCGGCGCCAGAATGCCGGCACCCGCAATGGTGACGATGATCCCGAGGCCCAGAAGAAGGCGGCTGCTCACCATATCGGCTTCCTGCCCTCGGTGGGTCTCCCAGCGCGTAGCGGCACGGCCGGCTATCCGAGCCGGATCTGTGGATTGACGGCGGTGTAGACCAAGTCCGCGATCAGGTTCATCAGCATGACGCCGACGATAATCACCATGCCGATCGCCAACATCACCGGGAAATCGCGCGTGCCGATCGACTCGACGAACAGGCGGCCGATCCCGGGAATGGAAAAGACCGTCTCTGTCACCACGGCGCCGCCGACAAGTTGACCTAGAGAAAGACCGGCATAGGTGATGACCGGTAGCATGGAATTAGGCAGGATATGCCGGAACGACACGCGCGTTTCCGACAGCCCTTTGGCCCGCGCGACCTTGATGTACAACTCCCTACTGACAGCTCTGTACTCCGCCTGATAGACCAGAGTGAAGGACCCGAAATAGAAGGCTGTCAGCGTGACGACCGGCATGATCAAGTGAGTCAGATGGGCGCCAACGCCATCACTCCAGGGCACCCAGCCGGTCGTCGGCAGCCAGCGCAGCTCCACGGAGAAGAGATAGATCAGGCAAATGCCGATCATGAAGTTCGGCACCGTTATGCCGACAATCGCCAAACCCGATGCCGAGGACCCGATGAAGCGACGAGCGACCGGAATGCTGTTGATGGTCGTCGCCCCGGCAATCGCCAAGACAATCGACCAGAAGGCCAGCTCCAGTGTGATCGGTATACGCGGCAGAACCGCTTCCGCGACGCTCTGTTGAGTCGTGAAAGAGCGCCCGAAGTCGCCTTGCAAGGCGCTTGTCATCCAGTCCGCGTACTGAACGAGGACAGGACGGTCGAAGCCATAGATCGCGTTCAGCTCTGCAATGGCCTCGGGCGATGCATCTTGTCCAAGCATCATGGCAGAAGGCGACCCCAGAAGCGAAGCCACACTGACGAAGAGCAGGAAGGTCAGCAGCGCCACATTCGGCAACATCAGCAGCAAGCGTCGTATAATGTGCGCTGTCATATGGTTGCCTTCATTGGATGCCTTTGGCCTTGTCGCATCGGTTGCGCATTGCTTGCTCCTATCGCATGACGAAGGGATCGCTCACCGGCTTGCCGGATACCTCGACGAAGATACCCTTTGTCTGAGTGTAGTCTCGGACCGCCTCCATACCGCCTTCGCGCCCGTACCCGCTGTGCTTTGCGCCGCCGAAAGGAACCATGACAGAGGTGGTGCGGTAGGTGTTGACCCAGACGCGTCCGGCCGGCAACGCGCGGGCTACGCGGTAGGCTCGGGCGAAGTCTCTGGAGAATACGCCGCCGGCGAAGGCGTAGTCCGAGTCCCGCGCCATGGCGACGGCTTCGCTCTCGTCGCTGAACCGAAGCACGCTGAGGACAGGCCCGAACAGCTCGCGGCGTACAAGATCACTGGACTGCTCATCGAAGGCGACGATGGTCGGCTGGAAGTAGAAGCCTTTGTCGAGTTCCGGCGGTCGTGCGCCGCCGGCCAGAAGCACCCCGCCCTCGCCGAGCGCTTTCTCGAGCAGCGTCTCTATACGCTCGCGCTGCGAGCCTGTCGCGAGCGGACCCATATGGGTCCGCGGATCGAGAGGGTCCCCGATGCGGATCCGCCGGCTGCGTTCAACCAGCCGCTCGACCATGGCCTCGTAGATTCCCTTCTGCAGAAGGAGGCGAGAGCCGGCCGCGCAGCTCTGTCCGCTCGCTCCGAAGATGGCCGCTGTTACCCCATTGATGGCGCTGTCCAGCTCGGCGTCGTCGAACACGATCACCGGCGATTTTCCGCCCAGCTCCAGCGACATCATCGCCACGTTCTCGGCAGTGGCGGGGATGATCTTACGCGCCGTTTCCACGCCACCCGTAAAGCTCACTCGGCGCGCCAGGGGATGCGACACGAGGGTCTCGCCGCACGGCGTGCCTCGGCCGGTGACGATGTTCACCACGCCTGGCGGAACCTCGGCTGCTTGAAGAGCTTCCGCAAACTTGAGCATCGCGGCCGAGGCATCTTCCGAGGCCTTGACGACAATGGTGTTTCCCGCTGCCAGCGCCGGCGCGATCTTCATGGCTGCGAGATGAAGCTGGGAGTTCCAGGGTACGATCGCCGCGACCACGCCCAACGGCTCTCGCACCACCATCGCCAAGGGACTTCCGGGCGGGGTGGGCGGAAGGTCGCCCTGCAGCTTGTCGGCCAAGCCGGCGTAGTAGTCGTAGACCTCCACCAGGTTCCGCGCCTGCCAGGTCGTCTCGCGCACTAGCTTTCCGGTGTCCTTCGTCTCGACGCGGCCGAGCTCTTCGGCTATCGGCCCGATCGCCTGCGCAATCCGTCGCAGGCATTGGCCGCGGTCGCGCGCACTCATCCGCGACCAGGGGCCTTCCGAGAAAGCCCGATCAGCCGCCCTTACCGCGCGGTCCACGTCCGCTGCGTCAGCATCAGGAAACTGAGCCCAGACCTCCTCGGTCGCAGGGTTTATGGAGTCTATAGACCGATCCCCGGAGGCCTCGGCCCAGTCGCCATCGATGAACATCTTGAACCTAACCGGATCTGCCGTCCCCGTTCTCAAGCTCTCCCTCCTTATCTCCCGCGGATGCTGAGTTGGGCCCCGCCTAACATCCATCCTAGCGGGGACGGTCTTGTCAGGCGACAAATTTTGTAATATGGTATACCATCATATCGTCATCTGCAAAACGCACCCTCGACCGGCTTGGAGAGGCCAAATGCGGTTTGGAATCTCGCAGAACATTCATGACATCTCGAAAGCTCGCCCCTACGACCAGTTGGTCGACGAGGTGCGTGAGGTGGTGGCCTACTGCGACCAGAAGGGCTTCGCCAACGTCTGGCTTCCGGAGCACCACTTCAGCATCTGGGGCCGCGAGATGCTGCCAAACCCGATTCTCTTCGCTGCTGATCTCGCGGCACGGACGAAGAGTATCCGCATCGGCCTCAGTGCGGCGATCGTTACTTTTTGGCATCCACTCCGCCTGGCGGAAGACCTGGCGATGCTGGATCAGATGGCAAAGGGGCGCCTGGACATCGGCTTTGGGCGAGGCAACTACGGGTTAGAAGCGACGAACCTCAATCCGGCGGCCGACCCGAACGATCAAGACGCGAACTTCCGCGTCTTCGAAGACACCGTCGGAGTCGTCAAAGCCGCCCTCAGCCAGCGGATCTTCTCCTACAAAGGCCCGGTGTATCAGTTTCCGGCCCCGGGCTTCCGTGCCGACCGGGCCCACACGGTTGACGACCCGGACTACGTTGATCCGGAGACCAACGAGCTGGTGAAGCTGAGCGTCATCCCGGGGCCGTACCAGAGGCCGCTGCCGCCCTTGTGGCAGGTGGTCAGCGAATCGCCCCGTTCCATGCGCTATGCGGCGGAGCATGATATGGGCATCATCATGTGGCGACCGACCGCCGCCACCTTGAAGCACCGGCTCGGCATCTACCGCGACGCCTACGAGGAGTTTCACGGCAAGCCCATAGCCTTCGGCGCCAAGACGGCCATCGTGCGGGATACCTTCGTGGCTGAGAGCGAAGCAGAAGCGCGACGTATCGCCGAAGGGCCCCTGATGGAGAGCTTGAACTTCGCGAACTGGCGCGGCCCGCGCATCTACCTGGACCCAGGCGAGGAGATTGCGCCTGAGTTGGAGGCGGACCTGAAGCGGGAGATAACCTACGATTTTGTCCGTGACCGTGCTCTCTTCTTCGGCTCGGTGGACGAGGTTGTTGAGAAGATAAAGGCCTTCTACGAGGTCACTCGGATGGAACAGATCATATTCAAGTGCACATGGCCTGGGCTCCCTCACGCGCACCAGATGAACTGCCTGCGGTTGCTTGCAGAAGAGGTTCTGCCGCGCTTGACGGCTTGGCATCGGGACCGCTTTGCGAAGGAGAGCGCGGCAGAATGACGTCGACCGTAGCCCTATGCAGAGCGACTGGAACTGAGGCCGGATATCAAATGAGCGAGCAGATAGAAGCGGACCGGTTCCGCAGAGCCATGGGGCGGTTCCCGACGGGCGTGACGATCGTGACCGCCTTCGACGCCGCCGGCGAGTTGTGCGGCCTGACGGCCAATGCATTCTCCTCCGTGTCCCTCGACCCGCCGTTGATTCTCGTGTGCGTCAATCGAGCTACGCGCTGCTATCGAGCAATGCGAGAATCGGGCCGCTTTGCGGTTCATTTCCTAAGGAGCGATCAGCAGGACCTCGCTCTCGGTTTTGCGCAAAAGGGCGCCGACCGCTCCGGCCTTTGTCGCTGGACTTACAGCCACAATGCTGTCCCGAGGCTCGAGCATTTCGATACGGTTATCGACTGCGACCTGCGTGACGCTCACGGTGCCGGCGACCACGCTATCTGCGTCGGTCGTGTGCTTGACATCGACTCAGGGGGCGAAGCCTCGGAGCCGCTGCTCTACTTCGAGGGACAGCTCATACCTTGGGCGGCATAAGCCGAATCGCCGTCGGCCCTGTGTAGCAACAGGCTCGATGGAGAGATTGAGGCTAACGCTGGCTGAAGTCCAATGAGCAGGTTCTCAAACGGACTCCAATACCAGAGGCGCGAAGTTCTGACTCGCTGGGGATTCTCAAATCGGGGGCCTGTGTGATTCAAGGCTGGCGAAGGAGGTTCGCCATGCCATCGAGTGTTCAGCTTCGAGACGACTATGATGCCGCGGTGCTGCGCGCGCTCGCCAAGCGCAGCGGCAATCCCCGGCGGATCCGCCGGCTTTTTTTGGCCCTGGCGGCGGTCTTTGACGGGACGAGCCGGGCGGATGCGGCCCGGGTCGGCGGCATGGACCGCCAGACGCTGAGGGGCGCGTAGCGCGGTGCGTCGCGCGGCGCATCGCTTCAATGCAGAAGGTCCTGAGGGCCTCAGGGATCGTCCGCATAGCGGTCGTCCACGCTGGCTTGGCGAGGCGCAGATGTGCGAGCTGGCGGAGATTGTCGAGACCGGCCCCGATCCGGCCCCGATCCGGCCGTGGACGGCATCGTGCGCTGGCGGTGGGTCGACCTGCAGCGGGTCATCGAAGACCGCTTCGGCGTGAGCTACAGCGAACGGGCGATCTCCGACCGGCTGCGGGCGCTCTCGTTCTCCTACGTCAGCGGCCGCCCGCAGCATCCGAGATAGGAACCGCGGGTGCTCGAGGCGTTCAAAAAAGCTCGTCCGGACGCTTGCCGCTCACATAGGCCATCGGCCCAGGAACAAGCCGATCGAGATCGGGTGGCAGTGCCTGCCCTCGGGCTCGATCCGAGGGACGAGGCCAGGCTCGGGCAGAAGAACGGCCGCACACGCATTTGGGGCCAAGACCGGCGCAAGACCGCGCCTGCCGGCCGAACAGCGCTACCAGAACGCCTATCTGTTCCCTCAGATGCTCGGTCGCCGAGCCGGCTGTGCGTTCACAATAGGCTGTCATCCCGCGTCTGACCGGTTCGGCCGGCAAACCGCCATGCCAGGGTCTCGCCCGCGTGGAAGGGAACAACATGCAGCTTGTCGTCGCCCATCAGTTCGGGCACGTCCTGCGGCTTTCGCCGCAGCGTGACCGTTCCCTCGTTGAGCGGCAGGCCGTAGAAGCCTGGACCGAACTCCGATGCGAAGGCCTCGAGCCGGCCGAGGGCACCTTCCTCTTCGAATGTCTGGGCGTAGCTTTCGAGTGCCGTCGGTGCACTGAAAATGCCGGCGCAACCGCAGGCGCTTTCCTTTTCATGCTTCTGATGGGGTGCGGAGTCGGTCCCGAGGAAGAACTTGGGATTGCCTGACGTTGCTGCTTGGCGCAACGCCTCTTTGTGACGGCGGCGTTTGGCGACCGGCAGGCAGTAGGCGTGCGGGCGCAGCCCGCCTGCGAACATGGCGTTGCGGTCGATCCGCAGATGGTGCGCCGTGATCGTCGCCGCCAGGGTCGATCCCGCTGCCTCGACGAAGCGAACCGAGTCTTCGGTAGTGATGTGTTCCAGCACCACCTTGAGGCCGGGAAAGTCCGCCAGCACCGGCGTCAGAACCCTCTCAAGGAACACGGCCTCGCGGTCGAAGACGTCGATATCCGGCGACACCACCTCGCCATGCACCAGCAGTGGCATGCCGATTGCCTGCATGCGCTCCAACACCGGCCAGATCTTGCGCACCTCCGTGACGCCATCCTCCGAATTGGTCGTGGCCCCCGCGGGATAGAGCTTGCACGCCGTGAAGACACCGCGCTTGAAGCCTGTCGCGATCTCTTCCGGATCGATCTCGTCAGTCAGATAGGCGGTCATCAGCGGCGTGAAGCGGCGACCTCCGGGCAGCGCAGCCAGAATGCGCGTTCGATAGGCCTCGGCGGCGGCGACCGTCGTCACTGGCGGGACCAGGTTCGGCATCACGATGGCACGCGCGAACTGGCGGGCGGTGTGGTCGGCGGCGAAGGTCAACATGGCACCGTCGCGGAGATGGACGTGCCAGTCGTCCGGCTCGCGGAGGGTCAGAACTTCACCGGTCTCAGGGGGCGACGCCGTGCCGCCATTGTCTTCGGCTATGGCTCGACCTCCTTGGCTACGGACCTGCACTCGCTTCGTCGCTTGTACATCGATGCGGTCAGCCTTGTCGACGTCTCATGCCAGACTGCGATGAGCTGCACTCAATTGCGGTCTGTATGGCGTTCAGGCGCCACGCAGGCTTCTCGTCGCTTCGCTGCGGGCACGCCGTCGCGTTTGGTATCAGGTGGATGGACTGTCGCGCGAGATCAAGTGGTGAGGCCGCCCGGCAGCTCCGCCTGCCGCGCCTGGGTCTGTGCCCGCCCCGGCGGATAGAGCTGCCGTTGCAAATGCAAATCCCCCCGGACCAAAGCCCGGGCTCGAGGATGGCAAGCAGCGGCCGCAGAAATCGCCGGACCCATCCCTGCGGCACAAACCCAAAATGCGTGACTCCCGCAGCCCGCGAGGCGGGAAGGTGGCTCGGAGATGGCAGCGCTGGAATTGACATCGAAGCGATGAGTGCTGTAATCTCATTAATCTAAATAAAGTTCCGAAAAATGAAACATCAACAGTCAATCACGGCAACGCTGGAGGATCTGTCAATGGGAGTCGTGACGTGCATGAGGGGCGCCATCGTTTCGGGGGCGTTGGCTTTGTCAATCGCGGCGCCCGCTATGTCGGCAGATTTCAATTGGCGCATCCAAAGCAATCTGAACCCTGGTTCGCCGGGCTATGTGGCGCTGGAGCACTTCGCCGAGGTGGCCGAAGAGATGTCTGGCGGGCGTATCTCTTTCGAGATATTCCCTGTGGGCGCCTTGTTCCCGATAACGGAGGGCTTGGAAGCCGTCGGCAATGGTCTCATCGAGATGGGCGTTCTGACGGGAGCCTACTACACCGGAAAGATCGGGCCGATCGGCATCCTGGAAACGGGTGTGCCCGGCGCTATACGGACACCGACGGAGCGCTACAATCTCTTTTACGAATACGACTTCATCTCGCTGACGAGGGAAGTCTTCGCAAGGCACAACATTCACTATCTGGCGCCGCAGCTTTCGTCGCCTTGGGACCTCGTGTCGACCAAGCCGATCACATCGGCCAGCGACTTCGAGGGGCTGAAAGTCCGCGAGTTCGGGCTGGGCGCCAAGTGGTTCGAGAGCCTCGGGGCGACGCCGGTGTTTATGGGTGGCGGCGAAATCTACACCGCTCTGGCGACCGGCACGGTCGATGCCGTTCGCTGGGGCAGCGCAGCCGGCAACTTCAACGCAGGACTGCATGAGGTGGCCAAGTATTATGTCCAGCCGTCAATCATGGAGGCAGGAAACAACTTCTTTGGTGTCAACATGGACTCCTGGAACAGTCTCCCGAAAGATCTGCAGGCCATACTGGATCAGGCCGGCCTAGCCTCGTCGATGAAGTACCTCTCCTTGGCCGCACTGGAGGACGCGGCAGCCTTGAACAAAATGGTCGAAGGCGGGGTCACCATCACGCGAATCTCGGATGAAGATTGGGCAAGCATGGCTTCGTCGGTGAGCGGGCTTCTCGACGACTATGCCAAGGAAGACGAAGACGCCGCTCGCGGCGTGGAGATCCTGAAGAAGTATCTGTCGGACCTTGGGCGGTGATCAAGGAAGAGGCATCGCACCTATAAGTTAGAGCGCTCTTGGCTCCGATCTTCGGCTTTCACCCGAACACGGAGCCTCTCCCAAGCCGATTGACAACTGGCGCCTATCGAGCGACGTCCGTCTCGATGGGCGTCTGGTTTTGGTCTTCTCCATGTCGGATCACCAGCATCCTAGGCGACATCTCGTGCAAAGGCTGAGAAGATGATGACCGGCCGTCAACGGTAGGATCGAAGCCTTGAATCGCGTCATATGCACTCTCGATAGAATTGTCGATGTCGTAGGCAGAGCCGTGTCCATCACGGTTCTATTGATTACGGCAATCATAATCTCAGGCATCGTCGTGCGGACCGTCTTTAGCGGCTCCGCACCCTGGTCATACGATACCGCCAGATGGCTCATGACCGCGTACGTATTTTTGGGCAGCGGCTACGCGTTTCGGCGAAAGGCCTTTGTTCGTGTCGACATCATCTATCTGGCGCTTCCGGAGAAATATCAGGCCCTTATTGATGTCACCCTCGGAACGGCGATGTTCGTCCTCTTTGTGGGATGTTTGCTGACGATCGGATATGACCTTGCCTTGAGTTCGTTCGAGATGAACGAAGTTTCTGCAACCGGTACATGGAATGGACCGGTGTATCTCGCCAAGGCGATGGTTCCTGCAGGGGCGCTGATGCTCTCCCTCGCATGGCTCTCGCACGTCCTTCAGCTATGGCAAACGCACCTTTCGAGGAAGGACTGACCCATGGATGCCGGGTTGGGAACAATCCTGCTCTTCGGAAGCATGATTTTTGTCTTGGCGATGGGCGTTCCGATCGCGATTGCGCTCGGCGGTATCTCCGTCGGGTTCATCTACTTTGCATGGAACCCGAACGCCTTGGCGATTCTGCCAATGAAGGGATTCGCCGTCACGTCGAGTTTTGAGCTGACCTCAGTTCCGTTGTTCATTTTTATGGCGGCCATGCTCCAGCGGTCGCAGATCGCCGAAGAGCTGTTCGAGTCCATATCGCGGTTCTTCGGCGGGGTTAAGGGCGGATTGGCCGTGGGGACCATTTTTGTCTGTACGGTTTTTGCGGCCATGGCTGGCATATCAGGAGCGGCGACGATTTCAATGGGGCTCATCGCCTTGCCGGCGATGTTGTCGCGCCACTACCACAAGAACATCGCCTTGGGGAGCGTGGCCGCTGGCGGGTCGCTTGGGATTCTGATTCCCCCAAGTGTCACGATGATCATTTATGGCGTGATTTCTTCTACGTCGATCGGGAAGTTGTATGCTGGAGGCATCCTGCCCGGATTGATGCTTGCGGCCTTTTTCTGTTTGTACATTCTCACGCGAAGCGCGCTTCAGCCGAGCTTGGTCGGCGTCCCGGAACGGACCTACAGCTTGGCGGAGAAGTTCTCTTCTCTGAAAGGGCTTGTCGTACCGGGCCTTCTGGTCGTTTGTGTGCTCGGCTCGATATTGACGGGACTGGCGAGTGTCTCGGAATCTGCTGCCGTCGGAGCCCTTGGCAGCGTGATTGCGACGGTTTTGCGTGGCCGCCTGTCCTGGCCATTGGTCCGTGAGGCCTGTGAGGAGACGCTGCGATACAGTTGCCTTTCTTTCTGGATCATTATCGGCGCTGCGGCACTGTCTACGTTCTATACGAGTATCGGGGCGGCCCGCCTGATCGAAGGGTTTGTCTTGGATCTCGACCTCAATCGTTACCTCGTTTTGCTGACAATCATGCTGATACTCATCCTGTTGGGCATGGTTCTGGATACGATCGGCATCATTATGATCACCGTTCCGGTCTTCGTCCCGATCATCATCAGCCTCGGTTTCGATCCGGTCTGGTTCGGGATCCTGTTCATCATTGCGATGGAGATCGGGTTCCTGACGCCGCCATTCGGCTACAATCTGTTCTATTTGAAAGGGGTGGCGCCGCCCGGCGTCGTCGTCACGGATATCTATCGCTCTGTATTGCCGTTCGTGGTCCTTATGATGATCGGGCTCGGCGTTTGTATGCTCTTTCCGGAGATAATATTGGTTCTACCGAATATGCTGTTTTAGCGTGGAAGAAGGTCTTCAGTCGTTTGCAGCATCTCTGAGAATCTGTCGCCGGCGACATGCAGGGCTTCGACATAGTGATCGACCGTGTGTTGAAGCAAACGCGTAACTGGACCGGTCACGCCGATACTGAATAGGACTCCCGCATTCGGAAGTTCGATTGGGACGGCGTAGGCCATGACGAATTCGTCGATTTCCTTGTCGCAGATGGCGAATTTTTGCGACCTGACCGTTTCAAGCTCGGCAAGGCAGGCAGCCAAATCGGTCTTGGTGAACTCGGTCAGGCGTGCCAATGACTTCGGGTAGTACCGGGGGAGAAGCGCCTCGTTCTGGAAGGCTAGAATCGACTTTGCCGCCGCGGCGGCATGGGGCGGCGGTATCTCGCCGGGGGTCACATGTAGTCGATAGCCCTTTTCCGGAACGCTGCGCGCGATGATTCGGATCTCATTCGTTCCAAGACGCGCGATGTAGCAGGTCTCGTTCAATTGCGCGGCCGCCTGCGCACAAACGATAAGCGCGTAGTTGGCGACGGATTCGCGGTTTAGAGCCAAGTACAACAATCGCCACAACCTGGGTGCGACGGTGAAATTGCGCCCGCGTTCGCCGTCGGTTTCGACAACGTCGGCCTCCACCAGGGCTTGCACGAGGCGGTGAATTGTCGGCTTCGGCAAGCCGGTGACCGAGGCGATATCAATCAATCTCAGCCCGTCATGAGAAGCGGCGATTACTTCCATAATCTCTAGATATCGCTCGAACGGCCGCTGTTTTTCCTTGTCGGACATAACCTCCCCCGCCAAATTCCCCATTAAACGTGCATAATACTGTAATAAACGTTGGCTGGCTATGAGAAAAGCCGACTTCCGATCTTCATTACTTCACTATGTTTTGTGCATTGCCGCATGCGATTTCGGCCTGTTGGGAGCTGGAGAGATAGATCAAGGACCCGGCAATCCGGGAAGTCTCGGACTTGACCTCATGCCCCGGTCCGCCTAAGAAGTCACGCCGGCTTATGATTCGGAATAAAGTTCCGATTATTGAGATAATATCGGGAGCCAAGGGTGCAATCAATGCTCAACTCACTATCCGATCGCATCGACGAACCGTCATGCCCGGGTGCCTTCGGCCCGCCAGCCGAGCGCGCAGAGCCCGAAGCGGTCGCCAAACCGCCAAAGGGCTAGGGCATAGCCAAGTCAGAAATCTCGATCGCATGAGACGTTCCGTTGGCCTTGAGAGCAGGCGCAATGAACCAACAAACCAAAGTAGATCCGATTACACGTTCAGTCGTAGAGCATCGCTTCAGTTCCATCATAACGCAGATGGGAGAGGCGATGCTGCGGACCTCCTATTCGCAGATCCTGAACGCGAGTCGAGACTTCTCGATCGCCATTTGCGACCCCGAGGGAATGCTGGTTGCTCAAGCCGATCATCTTCCCATCCACATCGGTGCATTGCCATGGGCGACCCACGCCGTCGAAGAAGCGATCAAAGACATACAGCCAGGCGACGTCTTCCTCATCAATGACCCGCACAATGGCGGCAGTCATCTGCCCGATGTCACCGCATTCGTTCCCGTGTTCGCGGGCGATCGCCGGCTGTTCTGGACGATCGTTCGCGCACATATGAGTGACATCGGCGGCTCCACGCACGGTGGATACAACCCCTCGGCCACTGACATATGGCAGGAGGGAATCCGTTTGCCGCCGGTTCGTCTCTATGAGGCGGGAAGGTTGCGCGAGGACCTGCTTAGGCTATTGGAGCTTAACGTCCGCAATGGCCGTGACTTCCTAGGTGATCTCGCTGCGATGGTCGGCGCGGCGCGGCTGGGTGAAGCGCGACTGCAAGACCTGTTCAAGGAGATCGACGTCGACGTGATTTTGGGAGCGGTCGATCTGATTCTGGACTCTGCGGAGAAGCATGCGAGGCAAGTCGTTTCTACTTGGACGGATGGCGTGTTTCTTGGCGAAGCCTTCCTGGAGGACGATGGCCATGGGACGGAGAACATCCGTATCCTGGCCAAGGTCACGAAGAGCGGAGACAGTGTCGAAGTCGACTTGACCGGCTCGGACGAGCAAACCAGAGGTTTCGTAAACTCGTCGCACGCCAATATGCAAGCGGCGGTCGCGATGGCTTTCGCGTACCTGCTTGACCCGCAAATCCCAAAGAACTCCGGTACTTTTCGCCCTCTGTCAGTGGTGGCGAAGAAGGGCACTATTGTTTGGGCGGACGATGATCGGCCGGTTTGCTTCTGTACGAGTCACCCTGCGAACGAAATTGTCGAGGCGATCGTCAAGGCTCTCTCTGCCTCCTGTCCGGATCGCACAATGGCTGGCTGGTGTAGGCGGTTCAGGCTGGCCATGGAAGGAGTCGATCCCCGAAACGGCCACAAGTTCATCTGGCACATGTTTCACGCACGGCCCGGAGGCGGCGCTTCGCCGGCCGGGGACGGTTGGTCGTGCGGCGGAGAGTGGCACATAGTCGGCGGCGCCAAGTTCGGCAGCATCGAAGTAGCCGAGGTCCGTTTCCCGCTCCACTTCAGAAAGCATGAGTTCCGACAAGACTCCGGAGGCGACGGCGAGTATCGGGGCGGGCTTGGTGTAGACCTCGAGCTGCTCATTGAGACGGAGACGCCAGTATCGGTAAACACGGCAGGCGAGGGCGTTCGATATGGCGCTTGCGGATTGCTTGGCGGCGAAGCTGGCGCTCCCCATTGCTACCGGGTTCTTTCCGATGATCGAGAGCCCCGCGACCTTCCCACCAAGGCGGTCGGCATAGAGATCCGGCCCCGGGACGTCCTGGAGATCAGATCGGCCGGCGGCGGAGGTTGGGGCCCGCCCTCAAAGCGTAGCCCCAAGGCAATTCAGCGCGACATCGAAGCCGGCCTGGTTGATGGCCGTATTGAGCGTTCTTGACGTGAGCTCGTTTTGCATCGGTGTCGACGTCGGCGGAACCTACACTGACTTGGTATCGGTAGACGGCGAAGGCCATACGATCTTCGTCAAGTCACCGTCGACGCCCAGGGACCAATCGATCGGCGTCATGGCCGGCCTGGAAAAACTGGCCGCCAGACACGCTCTCAGCCTCAACGAGCTGCTCGGCCGGACCGAGAGAGTTGTCCATGGGTCGACCGTGGCTGTGAACGCGCTCCTGGAACGCAAAGGTGCGCGCGTCGCTCTCCTTACGACTGAAGGCCATCGAGACGTGCTTGAAATGCGCGAAGGGTTGAAAAGTGAACGCTACAACCTGCGGATGCCTCCGGTCGAGCCTCTGGTGCCGCGCGACCTGCGCTATGGCATCCGGGAAAGACTGAAGCCGGATGGATCGATATCTGTTCCTCTCGATCTGGATTCAATAGATTCAGCCATTGCGTCGATGGAAGAGAAGGATGTTGCAGCGGTCGCTGTGTGCTTCCTTCATGCCTACGAGAATCCCGAACACGAAGTCCGAACTCTCGAACGGGTGAAGCAAAAGCTGCCTTCCGTTTATGTATCTGCGTCGAGCGACGTATTTCCGCAAATCAAGGAATACGAGAGATTCTCGACCACCGTCGTGAACGCCTATGTGGGACCAGTTGTTCACTTCTACCTTACCAACCTGCAGCGTAGGCTGCTTGAGGCTGGGCTTTCGAAGGACATCTTCATAATACTCTCGCATGGTGGCATGGCTCCGGTCGAAGAAGCAGCTCGTTTGGCTGCTGCGACGATTTTCTCAGGCCCTGCAGGAGGCATTGCCGGTTCGCGTCAATCTGCAGAGCTCCTGGACACTCCCAATCTGGTGCCGTTCGACATGGGCGGCACCAGTACCGATGTTTCCGTGATAGCCAACTTTCAAGTCCCTCTTTCGACACAGCGAGAGCTTGCAGGCGAACGTATTGCTTTGCGCAGTCTCGATATAGCCAGTGTCGGTGCAGGAGGCGGCACTATCGCGCGAGTCGACTCTGTCGGAACGCTCATGGTCGGCCCGGAGAGTGCCGGTGCCGAACCTGGCCCCGCCTGCTACTCCGGTGGCGGCACGGCCGCGACGGTAACCGACGCCAATGTCGTATTGGGCTATCTGAATCCCGCTTCCTTCCTTGGCGGAAGTCAACCTCTAGACAAGGAGGCGGCCGAGGCGGCGCTGGATAGGCTTGCTGCGCAGTTGGGCCTCGACCGGATCGAAGCGGCGGCCGGTGTCTATCGCATGATCAACCTGAAGATGGCCGACGGCATAAGGATGATCACGCTCAGGCAGGGACTGGATCCGCGTCACTTTGTCTTGCTTAGCTCGGGCGGTGCGGCAGGCCTTCATGCAGTGGAGGTCGCCCGGGAGCTCGAGATTCCAAGAGTGGTTGTTCCGACGGTTGCGTCCGTATTTTCCGCCTGGGGTATGTTGACAACCGATCTTCGCTACGAGCTAAGCCGCACCTACATGAACGAGCTCTGCACGTTTAGCGACCGTAGAATTCGCGAGATCTACCAGGAGATCGAGGATTGTGCAGCGGACCGATTGAGCTCCTGGTTCGATGGACCACTGAAGTTCGAGCGTTGGGCCGAGATGCGTTACGGCGAGCAGATCTACGAGATCGATGTGGCTTTGGGCGATCTCGATTGGCAAGCAGGAGCCCTGGTGGACCGCGTGCAGGAGCGTTTCCACAACCGGCATGAAGAACTCTACACGTACGCGTCGAAGGACAGCGAGGTCGTCTTCGTCAACGCCCGCGTTGCCGGCATAGGAGAGATCGACGCCGCCCCATACTCTGCCGGCGTTCGACCGGACACGCCCCCGCCAAAGCCGGAAAGTCGGCGAGCTTGGTTGGGACAATGGCTGGAAGTGCCATCGTACAAAGTCGATCAGCTCTCTACAGGCCAGACTTTTCTTGGGCCAGGACTCTTCGAAGCCGATACGACGACTGTTCTGATCAACGATGGAGACCTCGCCAGCGTGAACGGGCTCGGATGGTTGGACATTCAGCTACGCGAATCGCCTGCAAGCGATTGACCGCCTGTCGGAAGCCGGATTTGTCGTCGACCAGCTTGCCGAAGGGAGAAGTCGGTTTCCGGTTTCTCGCAGCGCCGGCAGCACCTTTGTGACGTCCACTGACACGCCCTAGCCGTCGAAAACTGTCTGCTTGCAAAGAGGTATCACATGGAAGGTCCGGTCGCATACGTCAACGGGGAGATCGTTCCCGAGTCGGAGGCCCGTGTTTCTCCTCTCGATAGAGGTTTCTTCTGCGCAGATGCCGTCTTTGACACGCTGCGCACCGTGCAACACAAGCCCTATCTGCTAGCGGAGCACCTCGCACGGCTCGCGCAGTCCATGAGCTATGCGGGTCTTGCTATCGGCGAAAGAATGGCTGAGCTGGAGGGGGCGACCCGGGAAGTTGCGGTGCGCAACTGCCGGATGCTACCGCCGAACGGCGACCTGCTGGTGCGGGTCTTCGTGACTCGCGGTATGATCGATCGAAAGGTTCAACTGACCCATTTGAGTCCAAACGTCTTTATCGTAAGCGAGCCCATCAGCTTCTCTTCCTTCGCGCGCCGCTATGAGGTCGGCCACGACGTTGTCACCCCACCGTTCCGGGAGGTTCCGGACCAGTGCTTCGATCCTCGCATCAAGACAACGAGCCGGATGCACTACAATCTCGCCGACCTCTACGTTGCGCGCAGCCAGCCGGGCGCCATTCCGATTCTGATGGATATAGACGGCAACTTAGCTCAAGGCATAACCTGTAATTTCTTCATAGTGCGGAACGGGACGCTCCTCACATCGCCCACGAAGTCGGCGCTTTCCGGAATCTCGAGGCGGATGGCACTCGAGATTGCAGCCGAGCTGGAGATCCCGACGGAGCTTCGACACATCAATCTCTATGACGTTTCCAACGCAGAGGAAGCGTTCGTAACCGCGACAAGCTATTGCTTGCTTCCCGTGACCAGCGTGAATGCCGCCAAAGTCGGCAGCGGCAATCCTGGCCCCGTCGCAGTGAGAATTCTCCAGGCTTGGGGCAATCGGATTGGCATCGATATCGTCGGGCAAGCCCGATCTCATCTCTCCGCTTAGTCGCGAGGGTGCCTCGAACAGGCGCCATGGTGAAGGCCGCGCCGAGCAGTCCACTATATGAGGCCGAAGATGGCGACCGAGGACACATTGCAATGTGGAGCACCGCCAAGATTGTGTGTCAGCCCAACTGACGGTCTGTCGAGTTGACGTTTCGCGGCCCGCCCCAGCAGTTGCAGGTAGACTTCGTAGGCCATGCGAAGGCCCGACGCGCCGATCGGATGGCCGAAGCACTTTAGTCCGCCATCGATTTGGCAGGGTTGCCGACCGTCCGCATCATAGCGGCCATCGAGAACGTCGGTGATTGCTGCGCCATCGTCAGACAGATGCAGATCTTCCATCGTCACGAGCTCGGTGATCGAGAAGCAATCATGCACTTCGATCAGGTCTATATCGTGTCTTGGATCGGTAACGCCGGCTTCTTCGTAAGCTCGCTTTGAGGCAATCCGCGTTGTAGGGAGACAGCTTCCATCCCAGGATTCGTGGCCGGCCTCGACGCCGTTCGACGTTGCGATCTGCATCGCTTTGATGGCAACAAGGTCGCGTTTGCCAAGGGAGCGAGCGATTTCCGGCGTCGTTACGATGGCGCAAGCGGCGCCGTCACTGACTCCGCAGCAGTCATAGATCCCGAGCGGCTCCGCAACCATCGGCGCCTGAAGCACGATCTCCTCAGAGACGGCTTTTTGCAGATGTGCTTTAGGATTGAGAGCACCGTTCCGATGGCTCTTGACGGAAACATGAGCAATTGCCCGCTTCAGAAGGTCCCGCTCGACGCTGTTCTTTGCTCGATAAGCGGAGGCCAACTGCGCGAAGGACCCCGGCGCTGAGAAATTCGCCCACCATAGGCTGTTCAACACTCCTCGGTTATGCTGGGGCAATCCGCCATACCCAATGTCCTTCAGTTTCTCAACGCCAAGAGCAAGTGCGATGTCGCATGCGCCAGCGGCAACGGCGTAGGCAGCACCTCGCAGGGCCTCGGTTCCGCTCGCGCACATGTTCTCTACGCGCGTCGTCGGGATATTGTCTAGACGCAAGGCCATGGAAATCGGAATGGCGCTCTTGCCGACATGCACATGATCCAAATATGTCGCCAACCAGGCAGCTTCTATCTGGCCACTTTCGATGCCAGCGTCAGTCAGGCATTCCGCATAAGCTTCCACCATCAGGCCTTCCGGATCGCAGTCCCACCGCTCGCCGAACTTCGAACAGCCCATCCCCAGGATTACGACCTTGTCTCTGAACCCACTAGGCATGACGACCTCCAGCAATATGTTGATCAGGCGTAGCTTTCCAAAAGTAGCGGCGGAAGCTCCTCTTTTTGTCGAAGTCCTTGATGCGGAACACCATGCGCATCTGAAGGCCCACGCTTGCATCCTTGGTGCGCATGTCCGCGAAGTTGGCGAGAAACTGGCCGCCGCCCTCGAAGCGAATCATCCCGTAGAGCGACGGAGGGTCGGGACAGTAAGTTAGGTGATCCGCCGACCAAGTGATGATCTTTGCCGGGGTTTCGGCAAAGGAGATTGGCTCTTGCGTATCCAATGCATGGCAATCCGGCGCAACACAGTAGCGCGATTGGGGGAACTGCCGCGTTCCGCACTCGCCGCAGACACCGCCGGTCAGGCCATGAATCATGTCCTGTCGACGATAGAGCTGACTAAGGGACGTTGGATTGTCTGCCTCCGCACGCTTTCCTTCATCGCATTGCAATAGACCCATCAGCGAGAGGTATCTGACGTACTCCGTTTCTTCTTGTCGGTTGGCCAAATGGCCGGCAACGCCTCGCCTCGGCTTCACGCTCTCAATACGATCCGTCGTCCGAAGAATGACAATATCGCAGCCCTGCCCAAAGACCGCGACCGCAATCGTTTGGCTCGCCTTTGCACGCTCCAATTCATGTGCCAGGACAACAATCGGGTGGGCGCAACCAGCGCGACCGGCGACGCCGATGAGGTCGTCCGCCAGTCGATCCGCGGGAATCCCAACGGCGCTTGCTAAGCGCGACGCCGCACGTGGAACAGGCGTCGATAGAATCAACCGATCGATAGCGTTGCTTTCGAGGTCCGCCATCTGCATCGCCTTTGACAAAGCGGTGGGAACGATCTTGAGCACGCCTTCGTCTCGAATCCAGCGGTCTTCCCAATGATAGTTGAAGCCCTGTTCCGCGCTGCGATAGTGATCGACGAAATCAGTCGTTACGGCATACCGGCATAGGACTTCGGCAATCGGATTCTGGTTGCCGAAGATGACCGCCGCTGCGCCATGTCCGAACAGCATCTCATCGCTGGAGCCTGGCTGAGGCACTTCCATGTCGCTTGCCACGGCAAGGGCGGTCGAGGTCGTTCCGGCCAGGACACTATCGAGGGCCGTCGAGAGGGCGGCAGTCCCGGCACGCCGTGATCCTGTTAGGTCGACCGCGGTTACGTCTTGACGCATGGCGAGAGCACCGACGAGAATTCCCGCGTTCTGCCGATCCATGAACGGCAATGTCGTCGAGCCGAAGAAGATCGCGTCGATTGCCTGGCGGGGCGTGTCGAGCAACGCATCGCGTGCGGCTTCGACCGCCATTGTGATGCTATCTTCGTCCCAAGCCGCCACCGCGCATTCGTCCCGGCCCGACGCCGGTTCGGGAGTTTCGCGCCAGTTGTTGGCCGCCGTGACGCAGTGACGCGTTAAACGGCGGCGTGGCAGGTATGCGCCATACGAAGTAATGCCGATCATCAAGACTCCTCATCTCTCGGAACTGATTTGCCGTCGAAGGCCGGGCTCGTTACGTCCTTCCCCCATGAGCCTTTTCTTTGGTTCGCGTGAAACAGGCTGCTTTTGTGCTGCAAGCACGACTGCTTGCTGAAAAGCCGATGCCAGAGCCTATCGACGCGTTGGAAGCAGGTCGTTTCTGGAGCGGAGGTGATCGGACGCGGCGTCGATAAGCTTGTCGACGTGACCGTCTTGATTGGCGAAAGGGAGGGCAATGGAGCCACGTTTCGCGATCCAGAAGCCGCGTTCCGCCATATCCAGGAAGAGCAACTCGCTCAACCTTTGGTCACAGGCTCGTACTGTTGGGACAGACTTGGCGCCTGGGGCGCTGGAAGCGCCACCAACATTGGGTCTGTACCCGTCGAGTCAGCATTCAGGAGAGCCATCACTCAGATTTTTGGCTGCCCTAATAACTCCCGAACCCGTTTTCGGTCCGGTTTACCGAGATTGGTCCGCGGCAGCTCGGGCACAATGTGAATTACTTTCGGTGCCTTGATTGACCCGACTTCTTCTTTGGCGAAGTGAATTAGGGTCTCCGGATCGACCGAGTTCGGCTTGTCGAGAACAATGGCCGCTTCGACACGCTCTCCCCATTTGGGGTCAGTCATACCGAAAACCAGTGCCCCGCGAACGCTTGGATGCTTGCACAAGGCGCCCTCCACATCGGTCGGAACGACGTTGAACCCCCCCGTGATGATGATGTCCTTGCGGCGCCCGCGCAGATACAGATAGCCGCGGTCATCGAGTTCGCCGAGATCGCCTGTATAGAGCCATCCATCGCGTATGGTCTTCGCGGTCTCTTCCGGATTGGCGAAATACTCGTCCATAATGAGGCTACCGCGGACCACGACGTCGCCGATCTTTCCCGCTGGGAGCGGTTCACCGGACGGGTCTACAACGGCCACACGGGAGAAGGGGCAGGGTCGCCCGACAGAGGTGAGATTGAGCGGGTCGGAGAGTTCTTTCGGTCCAATCGCGGTGATCATCATCGGCGCCTCGGTCTGACCGAAGATCGCCCCTACGCGTCCGGGCAAGGCGTCAAGTAGCCGTTCTAGGCTGCCGGGCGTGATCGGGGCTCCACCGTAGATCATCAGACGGAAGTTCGGCATGCGCGCCAGATCGAGCTGGCCGGATTCCAACAATCGCTCGATAACGGTCGGCACCAGAAAAACCATTGTCGCGTCGTGCCTTTGCAGGGCGTCCGCGATGTCTTCAGTCGTCGGTCTCCTCAAGATGACATGTTTGCCGCCGTTGGCGAGTACAGGCAGGAGAAAAGTGCCGGTCGCGTGGCTGATCGGGGAGACGCATAGATGCACCTCGTCGCGCTCGAACGAAAAGGTTGCGAACATATTCGCAATCATCGTTAGCGCCGATCGGTAAGAGATAACAACTGCCTTCGGCGAGCCGGTGGTGCCTCCTGTGAACTTGATTGATTGCGTATCGCTAGGCCCTACCGGCGGCATCGGTATCGTCGGCGCCTCGGCGGCCCGAACGCGCGCCAGGATGCCTTCTCCTCCGCCTAGACTGGGCTTGCATATCCAGGAGGCTGCATTGGTGTCGCGGAAGCGGTCCAAGTACTCTTCGTCCACCACGATCAAATCGGGTTCTAGGAGGTCAAGGACCGTTTGCATTTCATGCCGTCTAGCATGCTGGTTTAAGCTGACCCAAACATGCCCAGATCGAAAGATGGCGAGAACTGTAATGACTTGCTCAATCGAGTTGTCGGCACAAAGCCCGATTCGGCTTTGCCGCTGCGGCAAGAGCTCGATGAATAGTGCAGCGAGCGTTTCCACGCACTCGACAAGTTCTCGATACGTCAGTTGCGTCTCACCATCCTCGAGCGCAATGCCGTCCGCGTTCACCTGCATTCCCCGATAGAGCAAGTCTATCGGCAAGCCGCCATTTCCTTCTCTTGTACGCGCGGCAATCATAGAGGTTCTTCTTTCCGGATTGCCGGCACCAGCGTGGATGCCTGTCCTGCCGGAGCAACAGCCCCACCCGAATGGTCTCGGAACAAGGCGGTCTGTATGACCGATGAAGAAACGATGGCCGGCTGTGCAAAAGAGAAAGAGTAGACCTGCATGACTCTAGATTTCCCGGCCAAGCTACCCATGCGCGTCACTCACGAGTAGATGAAGGTCCATTTTTCGGAAAAAACAATCGATTATCGAAATATTCGATGATCCCGATAGGATTGTCAAGGCCACGTCCTTGAGCGCAAGCGTCCGCTGAGGCTGTGGTTTGTCGCATTTCCAATTCTGGCCATCGCAGCTTGGTGTTGGCTGTTGGACGGAGGTCCTTGATCGGGCATCGGTGGCAGAGGTGTCTTGGATCTCTGCGGATGGATCGGCCCAGCACCTTTATGAGCTGGTGGTGTTGGTCGAGGTCTGAGGCTGTCCAGCAAGGCGGCGTGGCGGGTGCGATAGTGTCATGAGCTCTAGCGATGCTGGCGTGTTGTCCGACGAGCCTGAGACGCTTGAGAGTGCGGAGCTGGTGGCTGTCGATCACGAGAACCGGCTTGCGCAACGTGCTGGAGTTGAGCGTTGCCGCGGCGATCCTGCAGCCGACGCCGGGTAGCCGCTCGAGCCAGGTCAGGGCCCGATGGTAGCCATGGGTGCGGAGGGGATCGAGGGCGAGCCGGCCGTGCGTCCAGGTGATCGCCACGAGCGCCGCCCTGTGATCTGCGGCGCCCAGGTGTACACGTCGTCGACGACACCCACGCGAAGCGGCCGATCGACACGGCGACCGCCGCCGTGCGGGTCTGCCACATCACCGCCGCCAAGGACATCCGGATCGAGCCCCGGGCCGAGTGCCTTTTCAATGGCCGGGCAGCGCGCGCAGCTCCCAGTCAGGCGATAGCTTGCTCGACATCTGCCGGTCCACCTGCCGGTGGGCAAGCCGGTCATGAAGGGACCTTCGCTCCCGCAGTAACAGCGCCTCAACCGGCATGTGGCTCCCAGGCGTGTCTTGGACACCCATTCGCGCGGCACGTCCTGATCGATATCAGGCGCTTGACCGGCAGGCGGTCCACAGGAGAGATCGGTTTCCCAAGGACCTTATGTTCCGCCTCACCGCTGATGAAGTCGCCAGGGGCATGCACCCGGAGAGATGACGCGAATTCCTCCGGTGTGGCGTAGCCCAGGGCCGAGTGGGGCCGCTTGGTGTTGTAGTCGATCCGCACGCCGGCGCATGCCCGCCAGCTCACGCAAGCGCTCGAGCAGGTTGACCTACCTTGGACGCCCGGGCACGACACTGCTATAATTGCGAGAATTTGGGGGAATAGTGACAACCATCACTTCGCGAAAGAAGGCTCGAAACCAAATCTTGGGCGTAGGCAGATCTGCGCATTAGGTGGCCGCAAGTAGCGCTGTGTTGGCCACTGGCACGAAGAACAAAAAAGACCTGCAACTAGGTGGCCGGAGAGATGCTGAATCAGGGAACAGATGGGGGTTTGGGTGCGTCGCCGATCGTCTTGGCGGTGACGCAGGGCAGCGAAAACCTCGTCGTTCCGTTTGGCGACCTGATACGAACAGCGGACTACCAGCGTGTCGGAGACAGCCTCGAGCTGCAAGGCGCCGACGGCCTGATCGTCCAAATTGCCCACTATTTCTCCAACGAGGAACCGCCGAATCTCTACAACGAGTCCGGGGCAAGGCTCACGCCGGGCATGGTTGAGGCACTGGCCGGCATTGGAGTAGCCAAACAATACGCCCAGGTCAGCGAGCCCGTCGGCCCAGTGGCAATCGGCGAAGTCGAGCAGACAAGCGGTGTACTCTGGGCCATCCGGGCCGGCGGCACGACAACCGCCCTCTCGATCGGCGACTCGGTATTCCAAGGAGATGTCCTGCAGACGCCGCCCGATAGTCAGGCAGTCGTCCGGTTCGTGGACGATACGACGTTTTCGCTGTCGTCCAATGCCAGGATCATCCTGGATGAACTGGTCTATGACCCGGAAAACTCGATCGGCTCGCTGGCCTTTTCCGCAATTCGAGGCACCTTCGTGTTCGTGACCGGGGCTATCGCGGGCATTGGTGAAGTGATACTCCGCTCGCCCTTCGTCGATGCTTCGATTCGGGGCACGACCCCAGGTCTCAAGTTCATTGATCTCGGAAACGCTGTCGAGCTGATCCTCTTCCCGGACGTGGACACAGGCGACGTGGGTCTGTTCACAGGACGGAACGATGGTGGCCAGACCATATTCGACCGCGCGTTCGAGAGCCTGATCTTCTCCGATTTCAGGGCGCCTCACGGCCCAAGCATCGTCAAATCACAAGCGCAGGCCGAGGCGGACTATGGCGCCGAATTGAGCTTCCTCGGCGAAGCGATTGCGCTCCGCACCGCATCCGAGGAGGAGCGAACCGACCTCGGGTCGGAAGACATACGCACCATCGAGGCGATCGCGCCGGAATCCGGGACTGGGTCGAGCGCTAGCAGCCTCGAGAGCTTGGCGCCGGAGGCCGGCATCGGACCGTCGGAAACGTCTTCCGGAGGCTCGCCCGAAGCAGACGCTTCGCCCGCCTCCGGTGGTTCACCGGTGAGCGAGTTGGCTCGGATGCTCGAACTAGGTGGCGCAACCGGTGGCGAAGCGTCTGAAGCGGGATTGCTCGGACCCCGCTCCTCCTATCAGCAGGAGATCCTGGCCGATCCTTTCTCGTCTTCGAGTCTGCCGAACTTGCAACCTATAGTGACGAGTCCGGTTTCAACTCAAACCGTCTCGGCCCCCCAATTCTTGGTGCCGTCCTTGCGGCTGCTTCCTCCGGAACCCGCTTTTCTCGAACCGGCGGCACCGATTCTCCCGGGTTTCGGAAACGAGCCACCTGCCGAGCCGATCGTATTTGCCTTCGAAGACGGCCCAGCAGTTTCTCTTGCCGCAACCGGAACGATTACCGCAATCGATGCCAGCGGCACGTTGGGGCTCGTGACCATCGACGCCGGCGGTGCGTCCTTCACTTACGATCCTAACGGGCAATTCGAGTCGCTCGGGGCTGGTGAAGGAGCGACAGACAGCTTTCTGATCACCACCTTCGACGGCGGCGCCGGCGTCGCAACGGAAACGGTCGAGATCTTCATCGTTGGCGTCAATGACCAGCCTCTGGTGGCAGACGACATCGTCCAGTTCGTCGCGGGCGATGGCGATCTGGATCTATTCGAGGCCAATCGCGGCCGTGGCATCGGTGTGTGGCTGAACGATGGATCCGGAGGGTTCGTCGATACTGGCCAAGACCTTGGGCTGTTCCAAAGTGGCGACGTTGATCTGGGCGATGTCGACGGCGATGGCGATCTGGACGCCTTTTTGTCCAACATCGGCCCGAAAGAGGTATGGATCAACGATGGCACAGGGAGCTTCGCAAACTCTGGTCAGGTCTTTGCGAGCAACGTGACCGCCGACATTGCGCTCGGCGACCTCGACGGTGATGGCGACTTGGATGCGTTCGAGGCGCTCGCCAACACTTTTGGTGGAGCGAACGCGGCGGGCAACCGGATCCTGTTCAACGATGGAAATGGGAACTTCTCCGATAGTGGCCAATCACTTGGCTCCGGGAATAGCCTGGAAGTAAAGCTGGGTGACTTGGACGACGACGGCGACTTGGATGCCTTCGTCGGCAACTTCAACGGTGGCGGAAGAGTTTGGCTCAACGACGGTGCGGGCGTGTTCAGCGCGACCGCACAGGTATTGGGAGCCAGCAATACACAAGACGTTGCGCTTGGCGACGTCGATGGTGACGGCGACCTCGACGCCTTCACCGCCAACCAGTCGAACCAGGGCAATCGAGTCTGGCTCAATGACGGATCGGGGATCTTTACCGATAGCGGCCAATCTCTCGGGAGTGGCTGGAGCCTGGGTGTCGCTCTGGGGGACGTGGACGGCGACGGCGATATCGACGCGTTCGTCGCCAATGCTTCGACCGGGGGTTCAGACCCGGCCGATCGCCTCTGGCTGAACGACGGTAGTGGCAATTTCTCGGATAGCGGCCAGTCGATCGGCAACCTGGACAGCGGCGGTGTCCAGCTTGGCGATGTCGATAATGACGGTGATCTGGACGCGGTGACCGCCAATAGTGGTGGAAATCGCGTCTGGATAAACGATGGAGCTGGTTCGTTTGGTGATAGCGGCCAACTACTGGGCACGGCCAGCCGCGACATTGCTCTTGGCGATCTCGACAGCATATCGAGCGGCATCGATCCTGACTCGCCGATCACGATCGACGTTCTGGCGAACGACGCCGATGTCGACGGCAACGATGTGCTCAACGTTCTCGCCGTGGACACGGCCGCGCTCTCGACGCTGGGCCTGGTCACGATCAATCCCGACAACACCATAACCTATGACCCGAATGGTCAGTTCGCCGCGCTCGACTCCGGCAAAACGGCCACAGATCGCTTCAGCTACACCGTCGTAGACTCCCAGGGCGCGACCTCGACGGCAACGGTCACGGTGACCATTGGCGCTGGAGCGTTCGGCCCCATCGCGGAGGATGACGGGGCGGGCACAAACAACGATCCTGGTCCGGTGGTCGAGAACGGGCCGGGCGACGGGTCTTTCACCGCTGCGACAATCGCCGACAACCTGCTCGACAATGATCAGCCCGGTTTGGACGGACTTGGCGGTTCGCCGATCCTCGATGCGACATACACAGGCAGCTATGGCCCTGGCGGTGTGCCGGTGAATGTCACCAAGGACGACCTCAGCGACCCCAACCTGATCATGTTCTCCAGCGACGACGGCGTCTGGCGGATGACGATCACGAAGGCGACCGGTCAATACAGCTTCGAGCTCCTGGAGCGTTATGGGCATGACCCTCTTCAGGGCGCGAACAGCACCTTCCAGAGCTTCAGCTACACGCTCCAAGACTCCAACGGCGATACCGATAGCGCCACGATCACGATCCAGATCGTCGACGACCTGCCGATTGCCGTCTCGGATTCCGCCACGCTCGACACGAGCAGCGGTCCTACGACGCTGACCGTGCTGTTCAACTTGGATGTTTCCGGCTCGATGGGTTTCGATTTCGCCGGCAATTCTCCACCACTGGGGCAAACCCGCCTCGATGCCGCGATCGGAGCCGTGAAACAGGCATTGCAGACCTTGGTGGATGCCGATTTCGGACCCGGCTCGCAAATCCGGTTCCAGCCCTTCAACGGCGGTTTTCCTCTCGACGGTGCTCGAGAACCCATCGATTTCGGGCCCAATGAACTGGTCACCTACACGGCCGCGGGTGACAACGCCATAAACAGCTATCTCGATGGCCTGTTTGCCGGGGGCTCGACTCAGTATGAGTCGGTGATGAATGAGGCCGCTCTATTTCTCTCCAACGTAGCCAACCAATCCGATCTCAACCTGCTCTACCACATAAGCGATGGCGCCGATAACGACGGTTTCGATCCGAGCTTCGGCAATATCAGTCAACTCTACGACAACTCAATTCCCAATCTCGAGATCTTCGCCTTCGGTCTTGGAGAGTCGGCGGCTAGCAACATCGACTTTGACCAGCTCGATATGGTCGTGACCGGCATCCTGCCGGGCGATCCCGGCAACCTGTCCGGTGACAAGGACGACAGCTCTCCGGACAACGACGAGAATCCTGACCGGGTTGCCCTGGCCCAAAACGGCGCCGAGCTTGAGGATCTGCTCCTCGGTGTGTTGCCGAAATTCACCGTCACCGGAAACGTCATCAGCAATGACGACCAGGGCGGCGATGGGGCTGTCGTCTCTGATGTCAATGGCCAAGCGCTTGGTGGCGGATTGATCGAGCTTGCGGGAGTATTCGGCACTCTGGCCGTCTCTGCCGATGGCGCCTTCACATACTCGGTCGCGCCGCAGTCTCGGCCTTCCGGCGGTGCAATCGAGACCTTCGAGTACAGCATTGCGGATAGCGACGGTGACAGGGACAGCGCCACACTGTCCATTGAACTGCCCGGTTCCGGTGTTGTTTGGCGCAATGGCGGCAGTGTCACCATCGGTTCACCGGGCGCGCTGCAGAGCTTTTACGTGGGAGCCGACATCGCCGCTTTTGCGCTTGCCGACCGCTGGATCGACGGCGGCGGTAGCGAACTCTGGAGTGATGCTTCGAACTGGGCGGATGGCTCCGCCCCGACGGCCGCGGACTCGGTGATTTTCGACGACGCCGGCTCGCCAGGCGTCAATATCGTCGACTCCGACCTGACACTCTCAGGGCTGCAGTTCATAGGGGACAGCGATCACACGACGGACCTCGATGGAGGAAGCCAACTGGTCTCCAATGGCTCGGTCGGCGTGGGCGTCGGCAGTGGCGAGCCCGGGGGAACACTGACGATTGCGGACACGGCGGTGTCGGCGAACATCTCCGGTCTTTTTGTCGGCAGAAAAGTGTCGGCCGGTGACGCGGCCGTAGCGGGCACCTTGAATGTAACCGCGGACGCGAATCTCGATGTCATTCCTGGAGCGGCGCTCATCATTGGCTGGAATCTGTCGGGCGAGGGGACGGCGAGCGGCCTGCTCTCAGCGCTCGATGACAGCGCGAACATAGGCTTCGAACTTTCAACGCTCTTCATTGGCCTGTCAAACGGTCTCGGCTCCGCGTCGGGAAAGCTGACGTGGAATCAACAGGAGGCAATCCTCGCCACGACGGTTGTTTTCGGGCAGGGCGGCAACGTGGAGTCCAGTTTGGAAGTGCCGTCAGGCGGCACGCTGCGACTGGGCAGCGCAACGGATCCGGTCACCACGTTCTTTGTCGCAGTCAATGGGACGGATACCGAGGGCACCGTCACGGCGACACTGGATCTCGCCGCGACCGACCCGGTCTTCGAGGCTTTTATTGGCGGCACATTGTCGATTGGTCAGAACACGGTGACGCCGGGCTTTGGCAGTTCACGAGGCGATGTCAATGGTAGCGTGATTTTGGGCTCTCAAAGCACGGTAGCGGTGGGTTCGGGCGGTAACCTGAGCATCGGCTTCAATCCGAGCGAGTTCGGCACGGCTAGGGGGCTGTTCGACGCCAGTTTCGGAACAGTCGATCTCGACGTGAACCTCCTGAGGGTCGGACAGGATACCGGTGCTTCCGGCGCCGGCGCGGCAATCGGCACTTTCACGATGGGTGCCGGAGTCGACGCGACGGCCAACACGGTGTTTGTCGGCACCGGCCCAGACGGTACGGGAACCTTCAATCTAGCTGGCGGGACACTCGATGCCGGTATCGTGAACATCGGCGTCGGCGGCAGCTTCAGCTTCACCGACGGATTGCTCTCGGTCGACATCTTCAATGGCAATCTGACCCAGATGGGCGGCCTCCTGGCACCGGGGAGCTCGCCCGGCGAGACGGTGATAAACGGCGATTACCAGGTGGCCTCGGCCGGAAGGTTGGAGCTGGAGCTCGAAGGGACGACGGCTCCGGGAGTCGATTTCGACCGGCTAAAGGTGAACGGCTCTGTCGATCTCAATAGCGATGCTGGTGATGGTGCAAGTCTCGACTTGATCCTTGGCTTCGCCCCGAGCATCGGCGACAGCTTTACGATTCTGGAGAATGATGGCACCGATCCGATCGCTGGCTTCTTCAAGGATTTGCCACAACTCTCGATCCTAGATGCGGTTCTTGCCGGCACGTCGTTCGCCTTCCAGATCGATTACAGCGGTGGCGATGGCAACGACATCGTCCTGACCGTCGTGTCGAACAATCTCGGTGACGACGTGATCCTCGGAACGAATGGCGACGATACGCTTTTCGGCGGGCCGGGTGTCGACACACTGGATGGTCTTTCGGGAGACGATCTGCTTGACGGTGGATCCGGGAACGACAGCCTAAACGGAGGCGATGACGACGATAGTTTCGTATATAGAGTTGGTGACGGCCAAGACACGATCACCGGCAACAGTGGCAACGATCGCTTGATCGTTCGTGGCGTCGATGGGATTTCGACGACATACCTGGTGCAGGACGGAGAAACGTTCGATGGCGTCGGCGGTTTTCCCGACGATCACATCGCGGTTAGTATCGACGGTGTCTTGGCTCTCGACCTCGACGGCGTCGAAATCATCGAATTCACCGCCACGAATGCGGGCGACACGCTCATTGTAGACGGCAACTTCGATGGCACGGATTTGGCGCCGAACACGATCGTCTTCAATGGCGGGACGGGCAATGACGCGGTGGATGCGACGGCACTCGTCTCTGCACATGCCCTGGAGGTCGATGGAGGAGACGGTCAGGACTCGCTTGTCGGGGGCGCTGGCGTGGACAGCTTGCAGGGTGGCGCTGGCAACGACACCGTGATGGGTGGCGAAGGAGCGGACAGCATAGATGGTGGGCCTGGAGAAGACACCGCGGTCTACGACAGACGGGTTCGAGTCGATCTTTCCGCCGAAGAGGCCAAAGTCGTCGCAAACGATACGACGACATTCGAGACTTTGAACCCGGTCACCGGTCAGGTCGATACTGTTATCTCCTCTGCCATTGACCCCTTCATCGACGGTTTGGGATTCGATCCAGGCCTGAATCAATTCTTCGGAACCGGCGGAGGAAGTGGCGGCACTGAAGGTAGTGAAATCTATCGGGTGGCCTTGGACGGCTCGCTGAGTCTGATCGGCACCACTGGAAGTTGGTCGGCGAGTGATCTTGCCGTGGCGCCGGATGGCACGCTCTACGCCGTTGCAGGCCGCGGTTCACGAGTCGATCCGGGCGCACTCCTTACGCTCAATAAGGCGAACGGAGAGGGAGCTCTGGTCGGCGACGGGGTGGCGCATGGAGGTTTGACAGGCATTGCGATTGTGCCCGATTCGTCGGCGGCAGCGGGATTCAGAATCTTCGCTTCCAAGCTGCCAAACAGGCTCGACGACAGCTTCGAGCGGTTCAGCACGCTTGTCGAGCTCGATCCAAGCGATGGCAGCGTCGTTTCAGAGATTGCTCTATTGGATGGCTCCGGCGGTGGCGTGGCCATCGGAGATCTGACCTACATCGAGTCTACTGGAACGCTCTTTGCGGTAGAGGCCGGTACGAATATCTCGGGTCTCGAGGCGCCCGGTATCAGGCTGTTCACCATAGACACGCAGAGCGGGACAGCGACCCTCGTCGATGTAATCGACGGGAGGGAGTTCAGTGGTGGGCTGGCCGCGGACTCGTCTGACATCCTGCACCACATCGGCTTTTTCCGCGATTTCGAGTTTGACCGATTGGCCGCTGTGGAAAATGTGATCGGCAGCAATCAGGCTGACATTCTCATTGGTGACGATCGTGACAACAGTCTGTTTGGCGGCCGGGGCTCTGATCGATTGTTTGGTGGCGCAGGCAACGATCATATTGAGACGGGGCAGGGGAATGGGCTCGCATTTGGCGGCGCTGACTCTGACAGCCTTTTCGCGGGTAACGGCAATGTGCGGCTTTTTGGCGACGAGGGGGACGACCAGATTTTCGGAGGAACGGGCACGGCGGTATTGTTCGGCGGCGCCGGCGATGATCTGATCGACGGCGGCGCGGATTTCGTTGGTTCGGTGTCGTATGCTCGCGATCCGGTCGGTACTCCTGGAACGACCAACGTTGTGGTCAACCTCGGTGCGACTCCGATTCTCGGTGTCGCCCCGGGCCAAGTTCGCGATGGCTTCGGCGATACCGATAGCCTGTTCAACATCGATTTCGTAACCGGATCCAACGGCGATGACCTGATGGTGGCGGGAGCCGGCGTATCGAGCTTCCAGGGTCTCGGTGGCAATGATTCACTGGACGGTGGGGATGGCTTCGATTTCCTGCTGTTCTTCGATTCCCCCGACGGCGTCACGGTCGACCTCTCTGCCCAGGGTGTTGCGCAGGTGATCAGCGCCAGCCAAGGGATCGACACCTTTGTCGGATTCGAGGGTGCTGCCGGCTCCAACTTCAGTGACACGCTCATCGGCGGAGCAGGCGACAATGTCATCGAGGGCCTAGGCGGCGATGACTCGCTCGTCGGCGGCAGCGGCTTCGACACTCTCGAGTATGTCAACTCCCGTGACGGAGTGACTCTCGACTTCTCGGCTCAAGGAACTCCGCAGGCGGTCAGCAGCGAGAGCGGGACCGACGTGTTCACCGGATTCGAAAGTGTGCGAGCGTCTAACTTCGACGATCACATTTCGGGTATTGGCGCCAGTGTTCAGGCTTATGGACGAGAAGGCGACGATCGTCTAGTGATTGTCGACAGTGGATTTCAGATCGTCGATGGCGGCGATGGCGATGACACTTTGGTCGTCGACTTCAATGACGACATCGATCTTACCCTAATCGAGAACTTCAGGATCAATGACATCGAGCGATTTGAACTCGCGGGCAATGCGGGCAACACCCTGACCCTGACGCTTGGTGATGTCATCGACACGACTGATGGAGGCAACCTACTCTTCGTCACCGGAGACACGAACGACACCATCGTTAGCCAAGGACAAGGCTGGAACAACAACGGTCTCATGGAAGTGGAGGGTGTGAACTATTTCTCATACAGCATTCAGAGCGTATCGTTGCTGGTCGAGCAGGGCATCGACCAATCAGATGTCAGCTGATGCGGCTAAGATCAGGTCGGCACTTATGCCGATTGGTGAGCAACGATGACGGCAACAGCCTGAGCGAGCATTGCAATCTGGTTCCATGTTTGGGCACCTTATAGGCTCTTCAATCACGGTGTATTGCTAGACCTCCGATTCTCTCGATATGACGAAGGATCCATGCGGTGCCGAAAAGGCGAGAGACCTACGCCTTGTGTTCGTGTCACCGTCGCGGAGGCTCGACGCTTCAGTCAGGGCCGTAGGCTGCCGCAACGGTTCCCAGGAAGGCGCGGTATAGCCGTTCGAGGCGTTCAAAACTGCCGGCATCTTGGGTGATGGGGCCGGCGCTGTTGGCGATGCTGACCAATTGGACCACGATCTCTTCGACAGGCGCGTCCGGGACAAACTCGCCGCGCCGGATCGCGGCTTCCGTGGCCTCCCGAATGTAGGTGGAGAGGTCGCGGGCGAAGCGCTTCAGGGTCTTCTCCGCATAGTCGCCGATAACGTCCATCTCGTTGCGCATACGCGCAATCAAGCTCCAGGGCCGACCGTGTGACCGGCCCGAGTTGAACTTTACGTAGCGCTCTCGGTTGAGCGCGATCGTCGCCTCGATCTTCTCCTCGAAGCTTCGGTCACCGCTGGTCCAGACCCGCCGGAACCGTGCCAGGGTGTCGTCGACATAGTCCTCCAAGACCTCTTCGAGGAGCTTCTGCTTGTTGCCGAAGTGGTAGTGGATGTTCGCGCGTGTGATACCCAGGACCGGCGCGATATCGCCGAAGCTCACGCCGCGGAACCCATGACGGACGAACAGATCCGTGGCGACCGCCTTGATGCGGTCGCGCATGTCGCTCCGGTCTTTCTTCGCCGATGGCGAGCCGCCGCCTTCGCGTCTCGGCTGGCTTTCAGTCGGGGCGGCTCGTCCGGCCACAAGCGGACTCCTTACGTCTCGACCTTGATCGGGCCCGATAGGTCGCGACAACGACACAGGATCCCGGGGAATCCGGCTTGCCAAGCGACAGGGGTAAGATTATGACTTACTTATAAGTAAGGCAACAGTGTTTCTCCCAGCATGAGTCTCTCCGAGCAGCATCGCTTGCTGCGCGACGCCGCCGCAAGGTTCTCCGACGAGGTTGTCGCCCCGCAAGCCGCACGGTTAGATTCGGATGAGGCCTTCCCGGAGGAAGTCTATGGCCGCATGGCCCAAGACGGCTTCCTGGGAATCGCGGTTGGACCCGACTTTGGCGGGGTCGGGGGCGACATCCTCAGCTATGCGCTCGTCATGGAGGAGCTGGGGCGGGGCTACAGCGCCGTGGCGGACCTCTGCGGCTTGGTCGAGCTGGTCGCCGGCTTGCTGGAGCGTCTGGGGCGCGACGATCAGAAGGCACGCTATCTGCCGCCGCTGCTGCGCGGCGATCTGAAGTGCGCGTTCGCGATCACCGAGCCCGAGGCCGGCTCCGATGTCGCTCGGCTGAAGACCCGTGCGCGGCGAAGCAAGGACGGCTGGCGGCTGAGCGGCTCCAAGCTTTGGATCAACAACGGGCCGGTCTGCGATTTTGCCGTCGTTCTGGCGCGGACGGAGGGCCTAAGCGGCACGAAGGGCCTCTCGACGTTCATCGTCGAGCGGGACTGGCCGGGCTTCTCCAGTGGCCGCAAGGAGCACAAAATGGGCCAGCGTGCCTCGCAGGTGTCGGCCCTGTTCTTCGACGACGTCGAGCTGCCCGAGGACGCCTTGCTTGGCGAAGAGGGCGCCGGCTTCAGGCAGATGATGCAGGCCCTCGACAAGGGGCGGGTCGGGATCGCTGCGCTGGCGACCGGCATCTGCCAGGCCGCGCTCAATGCCTCGATCGCCCATGCCAAGGAGAGAGTCCAGTTCGACCGGCCTATCGCCGAGTTCCAGGCGGTACAATGGATGCTCGCCGACATGGCCAAGGACGTCCATGCCAGCCGCCTCATGGTGCACCAGGCGGCGCGCAGCCTCGATCGGGGCGAGCGGGCGACGAGCGAAGCGGCCATGGCCAAGTGCTTTGCCTCCGACGCCGCGGTGCAGCACAGCGCCAACGCGGTGCAAATCCATGGCGGCAGCGGCTACATCCGCGGCTTCGAGGTGGAGCGCCTCTATCGCGACGCCAAAATCACCCAGATCTACGAGGGAACCAACCAGATCCAGCGCATGCTGATCGCCCGCAGCTTGCTCGCTTGAAGCGCAGCCGAGCGGCGGACCGCACGCGGATCGTGGAATTCGGTTGCGCCCTGAAGTCCATCATGTTAATTCAAAACTGACTTATAGGTAAGTAAGTATGAAAGGGCGGGCCGTCGGATGCTTGCGATGATGCTGGATGAGCCGGAGAAGTACCGGGTTCTCGATCTTCCCGTGCCTGAGGCTGGCGATGGGCAGGTGCTGGTCAAGATCACACGGGCCGGCATCTGCGCCAGCGACCTGGCGACGATCCATGGCGTCAGCCCCATCGCGGCCTACCCGCTGATTCCCGGCCACGAGTGTTCAGCCGAGGTGGTCAAGGCACCCGACGGCAGCGGCTATGTTCCCGGCGACAAGGTGACGGTGTTCCCGAGCGTCGGATGCGGTAACTGTCCAGCGTGCGACGAGGCGCGCACGAACCATTGCCCGACCTTCAAGGTTCAGGGCATTGGGCTGCCCGGCGGGTGTTTCGCCGAATTCATGGCGACCGGCGTGGCGCAGCTCGTCAGGCTGCCTGACAAGGTCTACGACCGTTTCGGCCCGCTGGTCGAGCCGCTCGCGGTCGGCATGCATGTGAACCGGCGCGGCGCGACGGCCGCGGAGGAAACCGTGCTGGTCTTCGGGACCGGCGCTATCGGCTTGGCCTCGGCGCTGATCGCGAGGGCCATGGGCGCCGCGCGGGTGCTGCTGGTCGATCGCTTCGAGAGCCGCCGGGCGGTCGCCGAGCGCTTCGGCTTCTCCGACTTCACCACCGACAGCGGCGATGCCCTTGTTTCCTGGATTCGGGAGCAGGTCGGCGCGGTCGATCTCGTGCTCGACAACGTCACGAACGACCAGACGGTCGATGTCTCGGCGAAGGTCCTGCGTCCCGGTGGCCGCAGCGTGTTGGTCGGGCTGCCGCATGGAGATCAATCGCTGATGCTGCCGCATACCGACAGCTATCGGAAAGAGCTGAGCTTCATCATCTCCCGGAACTACGTGAAGGACGACTTCGTGAAGACGGTGGCGCTCCTCGAGAGCGATGCCTTCGATCCGTCTCCCATGGTCACCGCAGTCTTCCCCTTGGCCGAGGTTGACGACGCGCTGAAGGCGCTTCAGAGCAATCCCGAGCAGCACATCAAGGTGCTGCTGGAGCCGTGATCGCGCAGCTTCAGCTTCCGACGCTACAGGGAGCGCCGCGCCACGTCGCGCTGCAGCCCGTGGCACAGAGTCCCGGGCGCCCGGCGACCAGTCGAACGGCCTACGCGGCGGTCCATGTGGTGGCCGACCCCTGGGCCGAGCCGACCGGCAACGGTGTCTGCCGTTGGGATCCGGAGGCCACGCTCGCGTTCCGCCATCACATCTGGGATCAGGGCCTCGGTGTCGCCGAAGCCATGGACACGGCACAGCGGGGCATGGGGTTGGGCTGGGATCAGGCGAAAGAGCTGATTGCCCTGACCCTTGACGCCGCTGAAGGCCGCGGTGGCGCCGACGTCGTCGTCGGCGTTGCCGCCGATCAATTGGCAGGCGAGGCTGCGCTGCCGCTCCGGCAGATCGTCGATGCCTACCTGGAACAATTGGACTTCGTCGAGTCCCGCGGCGGGCGCGCGATCGTCATGGCGAGCCGCGCCCTGGCCAGGTCCGCGACCTCGGCAGCGGACTATGAGGAGGCTTACCGGCAGATCCTGTCCGCTGCTCGGCGGCCGGTCATGCTGCATTGGCTCGGTGAGGCATTCGATCCGCTGCTCCGCGGCTATTGGGGCGGCACCGATCTCGAGCACGCGGCGGCGACCGTGCTCCGGATCATGGAGAAGGCCGGCCCGGGCCAGGTCTCGGGCATAAAGCTCTCGCTCCTCGATCAGGATTTCGAGGTCCGCTTCCGCGCGCGCCTCGACTGTGGCCAGAGTGTCTTCACCGGCGACGACTTCAACTACCCAGCCTTGATTGCGGGTGATGACGGGCATTTCAGCCACGCCCTGCTGGGAGTCTTCGACGCCATCGCGCCACTGGCCGGCGCCGCCCTGCGCCGTCTGGACGAGGCCGACCGCGACGGGTTCCATGCAATCCTGGATCCGACGCTGCCCTTGGCGCGCCACGTCTTCAGAGGGCCGACCCAGTACTACAAGGTCGGTGTCGTCTTCCTGGCCTGGCTGAACGGGCACCAGGACCACTTTCGGATGGTCGGGGGGCTGGAAGGCCGGCGTAGCCTGGCACATCTCCTCGAGGTGGCGGCGCTGGCCGCTGCCTGCGGTGCCCTGCAGGATCCGGCGTTGGCGCAGGAGCGCATCGACTCGCTGTGCCGCATGGCGGGGGTCGCCTGACAATGGCGCGGCGCTTCGCTCCCGGCATTGCCGTGATCGGGGCCGGCATGGCGTCGGCGCCGCACTTCCGTGCCCTACGAGACCTGGGGGCGGATGTTCGCTGGGTCGTCACGGGCGATGAAGAGCGCGCCGCGCGGGCCGCCGATAGGCTGCCGGGCGCGCGGGTCACGGCTTCGGTCGAAGAGGCGCTTGCCGATCCGCAGGTCGGGACCGCCTTGATCCTGACACCCGCGAACACTCACCTCGACCTGATCTCGATGTCGGCCGACGCCGGAAAGGCGGTCATTGTCGAGAAGCCCCTCGAGATCTCGGTCGAACGGGCGCGGCAGGCCGTTGCCCCCTGCTATCGCGCGGGCGTCCCCTTGGCGGTCGTCTTCCAACACCGCCATCGGACCGTGACCCCGCTGTTGAAGGACATGATCGATCGCGGCGACCTGGGTCCGATCCATGCGGTCGAGATTCAGGTGCCGTGGTGGCGAGACCAGAGCTACTACGACGAGCCGGGTCGCGGAAGCTACAGGCGCGACGGCGGCGGCGTGCTGATGACGCAGGCCATCCATGTGCTCGACCTGGCCATGCACCTTTGCGGCCCGGTCTCGGCCGTCTGCGCGCGCACCCGCACGACCGCCTGCCACCGCATGGAGGCCGAGGACCTGGCCGTGGCCGCGGTGGAATGGCATGGCGGCGCGCTCGGCACCATACTGGCGAGCACGGCCCATCGCCCCGGTTTCAGCGACGTGATCAGGGTAGCTGGACGCGACGGCACCGCCCTGCTCGAAGGCTGTCACCTCCGGGTTTGGGACGAAAGGGGCGACCTGCAAGAACACGGCAGCGCGCCCGGCGACGGCCCGCCGGCGCATCCAATGGACTTCCCCCACGACGATCATCGCCGGTTTCTCTCGGCGGCGTTGAAGGCGGTCGAGCACAGTCCAGTGCCCAGTCAGTTCGTCGCTGCCGAGGCCCTGCGGCCGCTGGAGCTGATCGATGCCATGGAGCGCAGCGCGCACCTCGGCCGCTGGATCGAGCTTGGAATGCCCTCCGCGGATTGTTTGGCGGAGATCGGCCCTCGCCCTGTCACAACCGGCGCCGACCCCTAGTACGAGCAGGCGTCAAGACTGGGAGCTGAAGAAGGACCCCAGCGTCAATCAACCGAAAGATTAGGGAGGAAAGCGATGACACCGACACAACAGTGGCTCCGTGCCGGAGCGGCGGCACTGACCATCTTGGCGGCGGTCGGCACCGCCCAGGCCGCCGACAAGGTCGTAACGATCTGGCACACCGAGCCGAACGAGGCGACCAAGGGCGCGATGGCGGAGATCATCGCCGACTTCGAGAAGGCGAACCCCGGGATCAAGGTGAATCAGGAAGCCATCGGCTGGGGCGACCTGGACAAGAAGATGCAGACGGCCCTGGCGACTGGCGCCCTGCCCGACGCCGTTCATGGGCAGGCCTATGTGGAGCGTTCGCTGTCCGCCAAGGGGCTGCTGCGGCCGCTCGACGACGTGGTGGCCTCGGTCGGCGAAGACGACATCTACGATGTGGTCAAGAAGCTCAACTACAACCCGAAGGACGGCCACTACTACGGCCTGGCGCACGCGATCGGCACCGACGTCACCGTCTACCGCAAGGATTTCTACCGCGAGGCAGGTCTGTCGGTCGATCAGCCGCCCGAGACATGGGCCGAGTGGCTGGACCAGCTCAAGAAGCTGACCGTCGATACGGACGGAGATGGCAAGATCGACCGCTACGGCCTGAGCTTGGCCGGGCCGGGCTTCTTCATCAACGAAGACCTCTACATGTGGACGGGATCGAACGGTGGGCGGCTGTTCGACGAGAAGGGCCGTCCGACCTTCACCGAAAAGCCGGTGATCGAGGTGCTCGAGTTCTGGAAAGAGCTTGCCGACTGCTGCCTGGCGCCGGATTGGCTGAGCCGCGGCTATCTCGACACCTTCGCCGACTTGGCGACGGGCAAGGCCGCGACGATTCTGGGCTGGGGCCGTGGCACCGGCTATTTCGAGAAGTATGCCCCGGACGCCGTCGCTGCCGGCGATATCGGTGTCTTCCCAGCCAAGCCTGTCGGGCCGTCCGGTCAGAACTTTCTGACTCAGCTCGACTGTGAGCCCTGGATGATCTTCAAGGACGGTCAGCATCCGGAGGAAGCGGCCGCCTTCCTCAAGTTCTTCTATCAGAAGGACAACTACCGGAAATACATCCAGACCGTCCCGGTCCACTTCTTTCCGATCACGAAGTCGCTTCAGGAAGATCCCGACTACCTGGCAACACCGGACTTCGCGTCCTGGAAGTTCTGGACCGACGCGCAGCGCAACATCATCGCCAACCACGAGCCGAAACCGGTGATGGTGACCGAATGGGACGACCTCGATCTGCCGTTCATCGCCGAGATCGCAGGCTCGACCATTCTGGTCGACATGGTCACCGAGGTCGTGCAGGGCGGAAAAGCGCCGATGGATGCCGCTCAGCGCGCCCAGGATCGCGCCGAGAAGCTGATCACCGATCTAGGGTACAAGACCTGGTAAGTGTCCTTGACACCTGCCTGAGTGCTAGGGACAGGCTGCCCCACCGGTCGCGGCAACGACCGGTGGGGCTCCTGGAGCGCACGAAGGATCGGGACCATGCACGACGCCGTCACCCAAGCTCAGACCATCGACCATAGCGAGCCGCTGCCGCGCGGCCGGCGCATCCCGGAACACTGGTGGGGCTACGTGCTGCTCGCGCCCGCCGTGATCCTGGTGCTCGGCCTGATCCTCTACCCGGTCATCTATTCCTTCTGGATCAGCCTGCATGCCAAGCATGCCTATCTGCCGATCGAGAACTTCATCGGCCTGGACAACTATGCGGCTCTCCTGGATGACCAGGAAGGCTTTTGGCGAGGGCTCAAGCTCGGCGCCATTTTCGCGGTCAGCTCGGTCGGCCTGCAGCTCGTGGTCGGCGTCTCGGCAGCGATGCTGTTGAACGAGTCTTTCATAGGCCGGACCTTCGCGCGGGGTGTCGCGCTGTTTCCCTACATGGTGCCGATGATCGTCGTGGTCATCCTGATGCGCTGGATCTTCAACGACAGCTACGGCGTCTTGAAATACCTGCTGCAGGCTTCCGGCATCGTGGATGACCCGATCGTCTGGTTCAGTCCGGACAACGTGATGCTGACTCTGATCCTGGTCAGCACCTGGACCTTCTTTCCCTTCGTGGTCATCGGGACGCTGGCCCGGTTGCAGACGATCGACCCCGAGCTCTACGCGGCGGCCAAGGTCGATGGTGCCGGCCCGCTGCGGCGCTTCTATCACGTTACGCTGCCGCAGATCCGCAACGTGCTCTTCGTGATCGTGCTGCTGCGCTTCATGTTCATGTTCACGAAGTTCGATCTGATCTGGCTTTTCGCGGGCGCCGGGGGGCTCGGCTACTACGTCCGCACCCTGCCGATCTACACCTACGTGCGGACCTTCGGCGAGCTGCAGGTCGGTGCCGGCGCGGCGCTCTCGGTCACGCTCTTTCTGATGCTGGTGGTCTTCTCGATCTTCTATTTCACGATCTTCCGCCGGGACGAGCAGCTATGAGCCTCGACTATCGGATGATCCTCGCGCGCCTCCTGGTCTACGGCGCTGCCCTGGTCCTGGTCACGCTCTGCGGTTTCCCCTTGGTCTGGATGGTCCTGACCTCCATCAAGCCGGACCAGGAGATCCTCTCGGCAGCGCCCACCTTCTGGACCGCCAACCCCCACCTCGGGGCCTTCGAGCGTCTGTTCGAAACGACGAACTTCCCGACCTACTTCGCTAACAGCCTGATCGTGGCCGGCAGCGCCACCGTCCTGACGGTCTTCATCGGCGCTTTGGCTGCCTACGGGATTACCCGTTTTCGCTTTCGTGGGCGTGAGCTGGTCGCGGGGACGATGCTCTTCACCTACATGTTCGCGCCGATCATGATCGTGGTGCCGTTCTACATCGTGATGAGAAACCTCGGCCTGGTTAACTCGCATCTCGGCTTGATCCTGTCGTACACGACCTTCTCGCTGCCCTTCAGCATGTGGCTGTTGCGGTCCTTCTTCCAGTCGATCCCGATCGACTTGGAGGAGGCTGCCATGGTCGATGGCGCTTCGCGCCCGCAGGCCGTGATCCGGGTCATCCTGCCGATGGCCTTTCCCGGTCTCATTGCCGTCTCGATCTTCACCTTCATCGTCGCCTGGAACGACTATCTCTTCGCCCGGGTGCTGATCGGCAGCGACAGTCTCAAGACGCTGCCGGTCGGCATTCAGGACCTCTACGAGTCCACGGTCACGGACTGGGGAATGGTGATGGCGGCGGGCGTCATGATCACCTTGCCGGCCCTCGTCTTCTTCATCGCCGTTCAGCGCTACCTGGTCGCCGGTTGGGGCGCCGGCGCGGTGAAGGGCTAGGGGCGAGAGATGCGGCTCCGGGACAAGGTCTGCATCGTCACCGGCGGTGCTTCGGGAATCGGGCGCGCGACCTGCCTGCTGTTTGCCCGCGAGGGGGCCTCGTTGCTGGTGGCGGACAAATCGCTGGCCGGCGCGCATGCGGTCGCCGAGGAGGCCGGCCCTGCGGCCTTGGCCATAGAGACCGATGTCGCCGACAGTCGAAGCGTTCGAGCCATGATCGCCGGGGCGGTCGAGCATTTCGGGCGACTCGACGTGCTGGTCAACAACGCCGGCTACGGTATCGCCGGATCGGTCGTCGAGACGGACGAGGCCGCATGGGACCGGCTGATGGCCGTCAACCTGACCGGCGTGTTCTACGGCTGCAAGCATGCGATCCCCGTCATGCAACGTCAGGGCGGCGGGGTTATCGTCAACACCGCCTCGACCACCGCGATCGTCGGCATTCCCGACCGGGCGGCCTATTGCGCCTCGAAGGGCGGTGTCGCCGCGCTGACCAAGGCCATGGCCCTGGACCACGCGGCGGACGGCATCCGCGTCAACTGCATCGCGCCGGGAACCGTCGACTCGCCTTACTTCCAAGCCATGCGCGCGAAGAGCGGCGATCCTGAAGCGCTGGATCGGTCGCTCGCCCAGCGGCAGGCGATGGGGCGACTCGGCGCGCCCGAGGAGATCGCGAAGGGCATGCTGTTTCTGGCCTGCGACGACTCTTCTTTTGCGACCGGTTCGATGCTCACGGTCGATGGCGGAATGACGGCGCAATAGAGGCGCACAAGGGAGCTGAGAATGGCGGCGAGGACGGTTGCGGCAGAAGCAGACGTGGTGGTGGTCGGTGGCGGGGGCGCCGGCCTGTCCGCGGCTCTGGAGGCGGGGCGCGCCGGGCGGCAGGTCGTCCTTCTGGAAAAGATGCCGCAACTTGCCGGAACCACGGGCCGCTCGGTTGGCTCTATCACCGCGACCCGTACGCCGTTGCAAGCCAAGGCCGGCGTGCAGGACACGCCGGACGAGCATTTCGAGGACATGGCGCTGTTCGCCGATCTGGCGCAGCCCGAGGCGGCGCGCGGCGACAACTTGGACCTGCGTCGTGTCCTGGTCGACAACGTGCCCGACACGATCCGGGAGCTGATGGACCTCGGCGTGGTCTTCTTCGGCCCGATGCCGGAGCCGCCGCACCGCAAGCCACGCATGCACAACGTGCTGCCCCACTCCCGCTCCTACCTCTTTCACCTGTCGCGAGCCTGTCGCAAGGCCGGTGTCGAGATCCGGCTGAACACGCGGGCGACGCGCCTCGTCACCGAGGGCCGGCGCGTGGTCGGCGTGGACGCCGAACAGGCCGGCCGAGCGCTTCGCTTCCGCGCCCGTCGCGGCGTGGTGATGGCCGCGGGCGACTACAGCTCCAGCCGGGAGGTCAAAGCGCGTTTCATTGGCGAGGAGATGGCCGGGGTCGAGGGCATCAATCCGAACAGCAAAGGCGAAGGCCAGCTCTTGGCGATGGGTGTCGGCGCCGAGGTCGTGATGGGACAGGTGATGCTGGGCCCGGAGATTCGCTTCGTTGCGCCGCCTCGCAAGAAGATCGTCGACCTCTTGCCGCCAGTGAAACCGGTCGCCCAGCTCATGAAGCTCTCCATGTCGCTGCTGCCGGGCTGGCTCCTGCGGCCATTCCTCATGATGTTCGTGACGACCAACCTGGCCCCGGCGCACAAGCTGTTCGAGGAAGGGGCGATTCTGGTCAACAAGGACGGCAAGCGCTTCGTCGACGAGCGCGATGAGCCTCAGTTCGCCATCCCGAAGCAGCCGGACCGGATCGCCTACATCCTGATGGATGACGCGGTGGGGCGCCGGTTCCATGCCTGGCCGAACTTCATCTCCACGGCGCCCGGGGTTGCCTACGCCTACCTGCCGGACTACCGGCGGAATCGGAAGGATATCTACGCGAGCGGCCGCTCGGTGGAGGATCTGGCCGGCAAGATCGGCGTGCCGGCCGACGCTCTGCAGGACAGCATCGATGACTACAACGCCACACGGCCCGAAGGCCGGCCGGCGATCGAGCGGCCGCCCTTCCATGCACTCGGTCCGGCGAAGAGCTGGATCGTGCTGACCGACGGCGGCCTCAAGGTCACGACACAACTTGAGGCTCTGGACAAGAGCGGCGCGGTCATCCCGGGCCTCTACGCCGCCGGTTCGAACGGCCAGGGCGGCCTGCTGCTCGAAGGGCACGGCCACCATCTCGGATGGGCCCTGACTTCAGGGCGACTAGCAGGAGGCCATGCGGCGCGCAACGCAGCCGTGGGCACGCAAGGAGAGACAGAGCCGGCATCGGACCGCGTTGCCGCGGCCGGCTAGGAGAGGTCGAGAGAGATGAACGGAGATCGGACTAGGGCGGACGCCGTCGAAGTGGCTCCGCCTGCTCCAGTGATCTCGGTGACTGTCACGCCAGCTTCTGTGAAGAAAGAGGGCAAATAGATGGCGACCGTCGAATTCGAAGGCCTGTGCAAGCGCTTCGGGCCGGTCGTGGCTGTCGAGGACGTGACCCTCAGGATCGAGGACGGTGAGTTCGTCGTCCTGGTCGGGCCGTCCGGCTGCGGCAAGAGCACGACTTTGCGCATGCTGGCCGGGTTGGAGCCGATCAGCAGCGGCAACATCAAGCTCGATGGCCGCGTGGTCAACACACTAGCCCCGAAAGACCGCGATATAGCCATGGTGTTTCAGAGCTACGCGCTCTATCCGCACATGACGGTCTACAAGAACATGGCCTTCGGCCTGAAGATGAAGGGCGCCGATCGCGCGACCATCGACCGGCGTGTCCGGGATGTCGCTGAGATGCTGAACATATCGGCACTGCTGGACCGAAAGCCGCGGGCACTGTCCGGCGGCCAGCGGCAGCGCGTCGCCATGGGGCGCGCGCTGGTGCGCAACCCCAAGGCGTTCCTGTTCGACGAGCCGTTGAGCAACCTCGATGCCGCGCTCCGCGCCCAGATGCGGGTCGAGATCAAGAAGCTGCACCGCAGACTCGGGACGACGATCGTCTATGTCACGCACGATCAGATCGAGGCCATGACCTTGGCGGACCGCATCGTGCTCATGAAGGACGGCAAGGTCGAGCAGGTGGACTCGCCGATGGCGATGTTCGAGCGGCCGCGGACCAAGTTCGTTGCAGGATTCATCGGCACACCGAAAATGAACTTCCTGCCGGCCAGCTTGGAGGCAGGAGGCGGCGGGCTCTTGCTGCGGCTATCGCCTAGCGTCGCCTTGCCGATTCCGGCGTCGCGGGCGGCCATCTACGAACTCTACGTGGGCAAGCCGGTGGAGCTCGGCATTCGGGCCGACCACTTGGTTGTCGGGCAGCCCGATGACCCGGCGTCGCCTAATTTCGAGGTCTTGCTGGAGGTCGTCGAGCCGACCGGCACCGAGGCGCTGGCATTCTTCACGTTCGAAGGCGTGGAGCTGTCGGCCCGCTGTTCGCCGCGCGATACCGGCTTGGCCGGCAAGTCGGCCGCCGTGACGATCGATTTGGATCATATGCACCTGATCGACGCGGAGACGTCGGAGGTGGTTGCCGTGCCCGACGACGGCACTGCGCCCGAACGGGTTGTCCCCATCGAGCAGGCGGAGCGTGGGCAACGTGCCGTCCGCTAGGGTGACAGGGCCAGCCGACTCCCGGCTTCCCCTTGCGGGAATGCGGATCCTGAGCTTCGGCCACTATCTTCAGGGGCCGGCGGCCACCCAGTACCTGACCGACATGGGGGCCGATGCCGTGAAGGTGGAGCCTCTAGGCGGCGCCTTCGAGCGCAAGCCTCTGGCGCCGGATCTCCTGCCCGAAGGCCGCAGTGCGCTGTTCCTGGCCGCGAACCGGAACCAGCGAAGCCTGGCCATTGACCTGAAGCAACCGGATGGACGGAACGCCATCCTGCGGCTCGTGCGGCGGCACGACGTGGTCATCGAGAACTATCGGCCCGGCGTCATGGACAAGCTCGGGATCGGCTACGAGGCCCTCAAAGCGGTCAAAGAGGACGTGATCTATGCATCGGCCTCGGGCTACGGCCCGGTCGGGCCGAAGGCCTCGGCGCCCAACCAGGACATTCTCGCCCAGGCCGAGTCCGGCCTGATCGCGGCGGCCGGGCCCTTCGCCACTGCGCCGGCGGCGGTCGGCGCGGCGGTGACGGACCAGCATGCGGCGGCGCTCCTCGCGCTGGGTGTCGCCGGCGCCTATGGGCGACGCCTGGCGACGGGGCAGGGCGGGCTCGTCGAAGGCAACCTGTTCAGCGCCGCCGTCGACCTTCAGATGGAGGCCTTCACGACGTACCTGAACCGAGCGCCGGCCTCATCGCCCGGCGGGATGGAGCGCGACGCGCGCCTGGCCAACTGGTATCACCCCGCGCCCTACGGCGTTTACGCGCTGGCCGATGACGTGATTGCGCTGTCGATCGTCACGGCCGAGCAGCTCTGCGCCGCACTGAAGCGGCCCGAGCTTGATACGCTGAAAGCGCTCGACCCCTATCGTGACAGGGACAGTTTCGCTCGCTGTCTTGCCGCTGTCCTCGCGACGCTGAGCCATCAGGAGGTGTCGGCTGCCTTCACCGAGCATGGCATTTGGTTTGCGCGCGTATCCGGCTACGACGCGCTGGAGCGCCATCCGCAGATTGCGGCCAACCAGACCGTTGTGGCGGTCGATCGCGCCGATGGCCCGCTGCGCCTGGTCAGCCATCCGCTTCGCTACGACGGCGAGGTCCCCGAACCGAGACGGCTGCCGCCGGACCTGGGGGCTGGTGGCCGCGCCGTGCTCGCCGAGGGTGGCTTCGGGACGCAGGAAATCGAGAGCCTGATCGACCGGGGGATCGTTGCGGCGCGCGGCGACCAGACGTGGCTGGATCCCGCTCCAGCTCCGGTCATGTACCCCTGAATACCCGAGCCTAGACGCATGAGGAAAAAGAGCGATGGCAAGATTCAAAGACTATGACCCGAAGGGCGTAATCCCGGCCTGCCTGTTGCCCTTCCATGACGATCTGAGCATCGACGAGGCATCCTATCGAAAGCACCTTCGCGACGTTGCCGGCGTCACGGGCATCTCCGCGATCACCGTGAATGCTCACGCCAGCGAGGTGGCATCCTGCACCTTCGAGGAGCAAACCCGCGTTCTCGATCTGACCATGGACGAGATCGGCGATAGGGTGCCGGTCGTCCAAGGTATCTACGCCGAGGGCGGCCTGGAGGCCGCGCGCCTCGCCCGGATGGCGGAGCAGGGCGGTGCGTCCTGCCTGCTGGTCTTTCCGCCTAACCCCTTCATCCTCGGCGCACAGAGCCGACCAGAGATGGCCGTCGCCCACTTCAAGGCGATCGCCGATGCGACCGACCTGCCGATCATCTGTTTCCAGTATCCCTTGGCCGGTGGACAAGGCTACCGCATGGCTACCCTGCTGAAGATCGTCGAGGCCGTGCCCGCGGTGCGGGCCATCAAGGACTGGTGCAACGACGTGGCGCAGCACGAACAGCACATACAGGTGCTGCAGAGCCTTCCACGGCCGGTCCACGTGCTTACCACGCACAGCGCTTGGCTTCTGAGCTCCCTCGTGTTGGGCTGCAATGGCCTGCTCTCCGGCTCCGGAAGCGTGATCGCCGACTTGCAGATGGCCTTGTTCCGGGCCGTGCAGGCCGACGATCTGGCGACGGCGCGGCGGCTCAACGACCGGGTCCGCGCGACGGTCGAGGTCTTCTACGCCGATCCCTTCGTCGACATGCACAACCGCATGAAAGAGGCCCTGGTCATGCTCGGCCGGATTCCCTCTGCGGCCGTCCGCCCGCCGCTCGTCAAGCTGGGCGACGCGGAGATCGCGCGCATTCGAGAGGCTTTGGAGCGTGCAGGAATCCGCCCCGAAGGTGCCGTGGCCGAAGCGGCATGACCAAGCTGTTCTCGCCGGGACAGATCGGCGGGATAGAGATCCGCAACCGCGTCGTCATGCCGCCCATGACGACGCGCTTTGCCGACGATGAAGGCAAAGTCACGGACACCACGATCGCCTACTTTCGCGCCCGCGCGGCTGGCGGCGTGGGGCTGGTCACCGTGGAAATGGCCTCACCGGAAAAGGTCGGGCGGCATCGGGCGCGCGAGCTCGGCATCTATGACGACCGCTTTCTGCCCGGTCTGGAGCGCTTGGTCGAGGCCCTGCATGGCTGCGGCGCACGGGCCTCGATCCAACTCGGCCACGGTGGCGGGCATACCCGCATGGACATCTGCGGCGAGGCCCCGATCGCGCCTTCCGCCGTGCCGCATTTCGTGTACGAGGTGACCGGCGAGACCATCGTGCCGCTGGAGATGTCCAGATCGCGGATCGCGCAGACGACAGAAGCCTTTGTCGACGCGGCGCAGCGTGCACGGCGCGCCGGCTTCGACATGGTCGAGATGCACGTCGCCCATGGCTACCTGCTCTCGCAGTTTCTCTGTCCGGCAGAAAACCGAAGGACGGATGAATTCGGCGGCTCGTTCGAAAACCGGGCGCGCTTCGGTCTCGACATTCTGCGACGCGTGAAGGCCGAGATGCCGGATTTCCCGGTTGTCTTCCGGATCAGCGCCGACGACCTCTTCCCGGGCGGAATGCCGTTCGAGGAAGGGCTTCAACTTGCACGATGGGCCGAGGCTGCGGGTGCGGACGCGATTCATGTCACGGCGGGGCACTATCGCTCGCAGCCCTCGGCCGAGATCATGATCCCGCCCATGGCCTATCCTGACGGCCTGTTCCTCGACTACGCGGCGCGCATCAAGGCCTCCGTCTCCGTTCCGGTGATCGCCGTGGGCCGGCTCGGCGACCCGGAGGCAGCCAAGGACGCCATCGATGGAGGCAAGGCCGATTTCGTCGCTCTCGGCCGGCCGCTCTTGGCCGACCCGGACTGGGTCGCCAAGGTCCAACGTGGCCGAGCCGTCCGTCGTTGTATCGCGTGCAACACGTGCGTCGATGAGATGCGCGGCGGGCACCGGCTCGGATGCCTGGTCAACCCTCTTACCGGCCATGAAGCCGAGTGTGGCGGAAGCCAACGACCCGAGGGCGAGCGGATATGTGTCGTGGGAAGCGGTCCGGCCGGGCTGTCGTACGCCGGTCTTGTGGCTGTTGGCAATCGCGTGACGGTGCTGGAACGGGAGCCCCGTGCCGGCGGCGCGTTTCGCTATGCCGGCAAGGCACCGCTCTTCCAGGAGGTCGAGGCGTCTCAAGCGAGCCTGGATCGTTTCATCGCCGACCTGGAGCGCGACTGCCGGGACAAGGGTGTCGCATTTCGTTACGGAATCGACGTGACCAGGGATCCCGGTGCTTTGGCGGGCTTCGACCGCGTCGTCTTTGCGACCGGCGCGCGCTATCGCCACGGCCTGTCGGGGGCGGTCCGCTGGTTGCTGAATGCCGGTTGGGGCCGGTGGCCCTTGATACGACCCCTATTCAGGTCCAGCGCGGTGCGGAATTGGTTCTACATCCGGGCGCGGGTCGCGACGGGCGATGGTATGTCAGGCTTGGCGCAGCCCGGGCAGACGGTGATCGTCATCGGCGATGCCCGTCGTGCGGGAAAGAGCAAGGAAGCGATCGCCGACGCCTTCGATGCCGCGGTGGGATCGGCACTTCAGTTTCGCTGAGTCTGTAAAGTCCGAATACCGCCCCGCAACCGATCCCCAAGAATGACACCAACGGCACGAGCTACTGACCGACCTGAGCCCAGTCTCTGGTGCCGACCACCGCCAGCGCCAAAAGCCGGCGGATCTGGCGGCTATCTCGGCTGCGCTTGGCCAATGCGCGAAGCACGGTAGCATCATAGTCGTCTCGAAACTGAATCCTCGATCCCATGGCGAAGCTCCTTCGCCAAATCTTGAATCACACTCAGCCCCGATTTGGGAATCCACCAGAGAGTCCGTAGTTCGCGCCGTCCGGACGCGTAGCGGCACCTAGCGCGGATCCAGTGGGCTGATGAAGCCGTCCGGCTTCACCGCGAGCACCGGGCACTCCAGGCTGTTGATGATGTTCTCGGCCGTATTGCCAATGAACACGCCACTCAGCCCCGTACGAGCGACCGTCCCCATCACGACCAGGTCCGCGCCGAGTTCCCGGCTTTGCTCCTCGATCACGCGTTCAGGGGCCCCACGGACCAGCCGCGAGACAAGGGGCGTTTCGTGTTTGTCGGAAGTATCCGCCCTGCATTGGCCGATGAGGCTGTTCATCGCCTTCTGGCGCGCGTCGAGCACTTGGTCCACGTAGCGGTCGGCCGCGCTGCGCACATCCGATTCGGAGGAAAAGGCCCAGACAAGGCCCTCGCATAGGTCTTCCCAAGCATGCAGGACGACGACCTGCGCATCTGTCGACGCCGCGACGTTGCGGGCGGTTTCGAGGACACGACGGTTCAGTGAAAACAGCGTCTCGGGCTCGGCGGCGTCCCAGTCGTCGACGTCGACCGCCGCGAGCACACGCCGCGGAACGATACTGGCGTTCGATCTCTGGAGCCAAACCGGGCAGGGGCATTTGCGCAGCAGGTGTTGATCCGTGCTGGCGAAGAGAAACCGGTCCAGGCCTGACAGCGGTTCGGCTGCCTTGACAACAAAGTCGCATCCCGTGGCGATGACGTGGCGGATGATCTCGACAAAGGTCTTTCCGATCGCGAGTTGCAATTCGATCCGACGGTCATCCAGATGCGCTGCAATACGCTTCTGCATCTCGTCCCGCGTGCGGTCGCGGAGCTCATCGAGCAGGCGCGCCGGGTCGCGACCTGCCAGCCGCGCCAGGGCTTTGAGGTCGTGCGGCGGCTCCACGCAAGCAAGAAGCTCGAGCGCGGCGCCGTGCCGGTCGGCCAGAGCCGCGGCGCTTCGAAGCGCGACCTGCGCTTCACTGTCATCCACGACCGCGAGAACTCGTCGCGGCCGAACGGCTCCATCTGTCATGCGGGGAGCTCCTTCTGTCCTTCGGGGTCGGACGCTGCCGGCCCGGGTGCGGCCGCGTCGCCCGCGATCATGCGGGCGGCGGCAAAGGCTGCATCCCGATAGGGCATGAGCACGAGATCCGCGCGCGCCGCGGCCAGCACATCGGCCGTCGCCTCGCGATGTGCGGCCACGGCGACCTTGCCCGTGAAGCCGAGGTCCTTTGCGGCGCGGAGCAGGCCTTGGCGCGGATCGTCATGGGTCAAACCGATGTCGTGCTCCGGCACGGCCATGACCAGCCAGCGGGCTTGCTGCAGCGGCAGATGGGCGAGGAACTCCGGGTCCGTGGCATCGCCGAAGACGACATCGTAGCCTTGCGCGCGCGCATAGCGCACCGCTTCGGGGCTGAAATCGACTCCGAGGATGCGCTTGCCGCTGTCTCGCAGAACGGCGGCGATGCCGAGGCCGTAGCGGCCGAGACCGAAGAGGATCACGTCATGCGGGCGTTCGCCTTCGACGTCGCTCTCGGGCTCCGCCGTCCCGCCGCGCCGCTCGAAGATGCCCAGGACCGGCTCGAAAAGGGCATAGAGCTGATGCGAATAGGTGATCATGTAGGTGGAGGTCGCAATGGTCACGAGGCCCACCAGCGTGACAAGGCCGAGCGCTTCCTCGGCGACATGGCCGATCGCCACGCCCATCGCCATGAAGATCAGGGAGAACTCGCTGATCTGCGCCACCGTCAGCCCGGCGAGGAAGCCGGTGCGCTTGCGATAGCCCATCACGCCCATGATGATGAGGACGATCAGAGGGTTTCCGATCAACACGAAGAGCGACAGCACGATGGCCGGCCCGACGCTGGTGCCGAGAACCGAAAGGTCGAGCGAGGCGCCGAGCGCGATGAAGAAGAACAGGAGCAGGAAGTCGCGCAGGCTCGCCAAGCGCGCGGCGATGGCTTCGCGGAACGGGGTGGAGGCGAGCGAGACGCCGGCCAGCAGGCCCCCCAGCTCCTTGCCGAAGCCGAGGTAGTGGCCCACGGCCGCCAGAAGCGCCGCCCAGCCGATGGCGAAGGATACCAGCAGCTCCGGCGCGCGGGACAGACGCTCGACCAGCGGGCTGGCGATGAAGCGGATGAAGAAGACGACGGCGGCGAGCATGGCCAGGCCATAGGCCAGAACGCGCAGCACGTCGCCGACCGCGCCGTCGCCTGTAGCCGCGCCGCCCACCCCGATGGCCGAGAGCGCGATCATCGCGACCACCACGACCACGTCCTGCACGATCAGAAAGCCCAGCGCGATCCGGCCGTGCAGGCTGTCGATCTCGCGCTTGTCGGACAGGAGCTTCACGATGATGATCGTCGAGGAAAAGGTCAGCGCGATGGCGACATAGATCGCCGTGCGGGCGTCGAGCCCCAGCGCCAGCGCGATGACGAAACCGAACACCGTGGTGAAGACGACCTGGCCCAGGCCCGTCACCAGCGCCACGGGGCCCAGCGTCCGCACGAGACTGAAGTCGAGCTTGAGGCCCACGAGGAACAGAAGCAGCGCGATCCCGAGCTCGGCCAAAAGGTCGATCTGTTCGTCGGACCGCGCGATGTCGAGGACGGACGGCCCGGCGAGGATGCCCACCGCGATGAAGCTGACGATCAGCGGCTGGCGCAGGATCAGACCGACGAAGCCCACGCCCGCGGCCAGCACAAGTAGCGCGGCGATCTCGTAGAAAAGGTAGCCCTCGACCGCGGCGGTCATGCGCGCAGCTTCCGCGCCTCGATCAAGCGCAGGACCGGGCTGCGCCGCGGCGATTCGGGCAGCCGTTTGAGGCCGTGCTTGTCGAGACGTCTCTTCGCCTCGGACGCATTGTTGGTGTCCGGGGCGCTGCCCAGGGCATCGGTCGTCTCCGCCATCGCTCGCGCATGCCAAATCACGCTGGCAGAAGGGACGTCAGTGCGATCCATCGGCGCAGGCTCGTCGGATCGGTGATGGCGCGGGCAGTGGCTCATGGGCGGCGGGATGGGTCGGGGTCTTGCCAGCTTGGTTCCCGCGTGGCGTGCTCGTTCACGAACGCCTCGAGGTCCTTTGCCGCCACCCTGAACTCCCGGCCGAGCTTCACGGCCCGCAGCTCCTGCTTATGGATCCAGTTCCGAACGGTTTGCTCCCGCACCTTCAGGAGGTCTGCGATTTCCTGGGTCGTCATGAATGGTTTGCTCAACATGGGCTGATCCACGTGCCAGATCACTTAGAACGCATTCGATCCCACTGAGGCATGATTCAGATCAATCAACAACCATAAACATAGATTAAAAGCACTCAACGGTCCTCAAATGGGGTCAAACGCATCCGAGTTGATCGGTGGGATTGGCGGGATACGTCGGTCCGACGCACTGCCGCGCCAGACAAGCCTATCGCCGGACACGGCATTTGCAGGACGGCGGCAGCGCCTTGTGTTCGCGGCCAAGCCGATGCCGGCCCCTGCGCAAACGGGCATTCATATCTTGGCGCTGGGGCCGGCTCCGCCGTCGCACATCGGGCTGCCGTGCGTTCTGCTCGAAACGCGCGCCGCCGACGACGGTTGTGTCTTTCCCATGGGGCTGGTGACCTTGGACATCACCGGCATGCCATGACCACTCGGCTTCAAGACCGGTTTGCCGGAACATCTCTACGGCACCTCTGCAGGTCGGGCTCCGAGGCTGTGTGCTTCTGTGCGGCTGAGTCATCTGATGACTCCAAGGCCGAGAAGGGGCGGAGCCTGCGCGCAGACTGCGCAGGCCAACTACTTTTGAGTGCCTAGCGCGTGCGGCTCCGCGCCCCAGCCAAATTGCCGACCCTGCAGGCACCGCAAATAGGGTCTCATCGAAGAACCAGATAAGAATGACAAAAAAAATTCGCTTCCTGTTCGACGGCGTTGGCATACCTTTGCTTTTGCTTTTGTGAATTCCTTCGGTGGGGTCAAGTCCTTGCCAGACCGACCTCAGGAACAAATTCTGAATATCCAAGACGTGTCCATCAACTTCGGGGGCATCGTCGCGCTGGATGGCGTAACCATTGACATCGCACCGGGGGAGATCTTCGGCCTCATCGGCCCGAACGGCTCCGGGAAGACGACTTTATTCAACTGCCTGAGCCGACTCTATACGCCCAATAGCGGACGGATCGAGTTCAAGGGACAGGATGTGCTCGCCCTGGCACCGCACCAGGTCACCACGCTCGGCTTGAGCCGCACCTTTCAGAACCTTGCGCTCTTCTCGTCGATGAACGTGGTCGACAACGTCCTGGTCGGTTGTCACGTCCGCTCGCGCAGCGACTACGTCAGTGCCGCCTTGCGGCTGCCCTGGGCGCGACGGGAAGAAGACGAGCTGATCGACGTGGCCTGGCGCTGGATCTCGGAGCTGGGCCTGGAAAAAGTCGCCTACGAAGCGGTCTCCGACTTGCCCTTCGGCACACAGAAGCAGGTCGAGATGACCAGGGCGCTAGCCTCTGGTCCGGACCTCTTGCTACTGGACGAGCCCGCGGGCGGCATCGCCCACGACGAGATTTCGGGGCTGGAGCGACTGATTCGTCGAATCCGCGACGAACACGGCATCACCATTCTTCTCGTCGAGCACAACGTCGGCCTGGTGATGCGTGTCTCCGATCGGGTTGCCGTCCTCGACTTCGGCAAGAAGATCGCGGACGCCGGGCCCGAGGAGGTGCAGCGCGACCCCGAGGTGATACGTGCCTACCTGGGGACGGAATAGTGGCGCTTCTTGAAGTCCGAGACCTGCGCGCCTGGTATGGGCACACGCACGTGCTGCACGGCTGCGACTTCACGTTGGAGGAGGGCAGCGTCACGGCAATCCTCGGCGCCAATGGCGCCGGCAAGACCACACTGCTGCGCGCCGTCTCGGGCATGATCAGGCGTTCGGGCGAGATCCGCTTCGACGGTCAGAGGGTCGACCGCTTCTCCTGCGAGGACATCGTTCGGCTCGGCGTTGCCCATGTTCCCGAGGGACGGGGAACCTTCGATCGCCTCTCCGTCGAGGAGAACCTGCGGGTGGCGGCGACCGCCCGGCGAAGCAACGGCGACGTGAAGGGCGACTTCGAGCGGGTCTACGGCTACTTCCCCCGCCTGCAGCAACGCAAGTCCCAGCAGGCCGGAACCCTGAGCGGCGGAGAGCAGCAAATGCTCGCAATCGGGCGAGCGCTGATGCTCTCGCCTCGCTTGATGCTGCTGGACGAGCCCTCCTTCGGCCTCGCGCCGCAAATCACGCGCGACATCTTCCACATCCTGGCGGAGATCGCCCGCAACGCATCGGCCAGCATGCTGTTGGTCGAGCAGAACGCCGCGGTGGCGCTCGAGCTCGCCGACCGTGCCTATCTCATCGAGACCGGCAGGATCGTGATGTCCGGAACGTCGGATGAGTTCCGCGCCGATGAGACAGTGAGACGCACCTACCTGGGATACTGAGAGCGAGTCGACAATGGAGCTCTTCGTTCAACAAGTGATCACCGGCCTCGCCACGGGAGGCATCTACGCCAGCATCGCTCTGGCGGTGGTCATGATCTATCAGGCCATCGACCACTTCAATTTCTCGCAGGGCGAAATGGCGATGTTCTCGACCTTCGTCGCCTGGCAGCTGATCGTCTGGGGCGTGCCCTTCTGGATTGCCTTCTTCCTGACCGTCGCCGTCTCCTTCGTTGCAGGCCTGTTCCTGTTCCGGGTGATCCTGAAGCCCATCCACGACGGGCCGGCCCTCAGCCAGATCGTCGTCTTCATCGGCCTGCTTTGCATCTTCAACAGCCTCGCGGGGACACTCTGGGATTTCACGGTGAAGCCCTTTCCGAGCCCCTTCCCGGAAGGGAATATCGGCAGCTCGCTGGTCAGTGGACACGACCTCGGAATGATCGGCGTGACCCTGGCCATGCTGCTGGCCGTCTACGTCTTCTTTCGCTTCTCGACCATGGGGCTGCTGGTCCGGGCCGCGGCCCAGAACCCCGCGTCCGCGCGCCTCTGCGGCGTCCGCATCCTCTGGGTGACGGCGCTCGGCTGGGGCCTCGCGGCCGCCATCGGTGCGGTGGCCGGCATGCTGGTGGCGCACAAGGTCTTCCTCGAGCCGAACATGATGTACAGCATCATCGTCTACGGCTTCGCGGCGGCCGTCGTCGGCGGTCTCGACAGCCCTGGGGGCGCCGTCGTCGGGGGCTTCCTGGTCGGCGTGATCGACAATCTCTGCGGCGTGTTCGTCCCCGCCGGCGATGAGCTGAAGCTTACCTTTGCGCTGGTCCTGATCGTCGCCGTCCTGATGTTCAGGCCGACCGGCCTGTTCGGCAAGCGCGTCGTGAAGCGCGTATGACCGCGCTCGGGAGCTCGGCCAGGATGCCGCAGTCTGACCTCGCGAGGCGGTCTCCCCCGGACCCCAAGCTGTTCGGCCTCCGTCTTTCCCGCTGGAACCGGACGATGCTGGCGCTCGGCCTGCTGGCGATCGTCGCCGCACCGCACCTGATGGAGGACTTCAGCGTCTTTCAGCTCACCAAGGCGGCCATCTACGCCATCGCCATCCTCGGCCTGAACCTGCTGACCGGCTTCAACGGGCAGTTCTCGCTGGGCCACGGTGCCTTCTATGCGGTCGGTGCCTATACCTCGGCTATCTTGATGACCAGCTTCGGCATGCACTATGCCCTGACGATCCCGGTGGCGGCACTGGTCGCCTTCGTCATCGGTTTCGGCTTCGGCTTCCCGGCGCTGCGTCTCGAGGGCTTGTACCTTGCGCTGGCCACCTTCGCGCTCGCCGTGGCGGCGCCTCAGCTCCTGAAGTTCAGCGCGCTGGAGGACTTCACCGGCGGCGTGCAGGGGATCGTGGTTCCCCGCCCGCAAGCGCCCGCCTGGACCGGCTTGAGCGACGATGCATGGCTCTACTACTTCACCGTTGCCTGGATGCTGGCGCTCTTCGTTCTGGCGGCCAACCTGGTGAACGCGCGTCCCGGTCGGGCCATGAAGGCGATTCGCGACAACCCCATCGCGGCGTCCGCCATGGGCATCAACACACCGCTCTACAAGACGCTCACCTTCGGGGTCAGCGCAGCCTACACCGGCGTGGCAGGGGCCATCAGCGCCTTTGTCGTCGGCTTCGTGGCGCCTGACAGCTTCACCTTCTTCCTTTCGGTCGCCTTGCTGGTCGGCGTGGTCGTTGGCGGCATCGGCTCGGTCACCGGCGCGATCTTCGGCGGCCTCTTCGTCCTCTACGTTCCGAACTTCGCTGAGGAATTCGCGGGCGTCTTCTCCAAGGGACTGTCTTGGGCCGCCTACGGGACGATCCTGATCGCCATCGTCTATCTCATGCCCTCCGGGCTCGCTGGTCTGGTCCGCTGGCTGGTCATGCGCGCAGCTCAGCCGCGGCAAACCGGAGACTAGCCTTTCGCCTTGTCGACGAATTCCGAATTCAAGAGGAGGAAACCAGAAATGAAGAGAAGCAGCTTTGCCTTCAGGTGTCCGCTCTCGCTCGTCGCGGGACTGGGGATGGTCGCCCTGGCGTCCCCGCTCGCCGCACAGGAGGGCGTGACCGAGACCTCCATCAAGATCGGCAACATCGTGCCCTACAGCGGCTCCGCCTCGGCCTACGGCAACATCGGCGAAGCCGGTGCGGCCTGCTTCGAGATGATCAACGACAAGGGCGGGATCAACGGCCGCACGGTGGAGTTTGTCACCCTGGACGATTCCTACAGCCCGCCGAAGACGGTGGAGCAGACGCGCAAGCTCGTTGAGCGCGAAAGGGTAGCCCTGCTGTTCAACATCCTCGGAACGCCGACCAACTCGGCGATTCACGAGTATGTCAACCAACGCGGCGTTCCGCACCTCTTCGTGATCTCGGGCCATCAGAAGTGGGGGCAGCCGGACAAGTATCCCTGGAGCATGGGCTGGCAGCCGACCAATGCCGCGGAGGCGGGAGTCTATGCGGCCTACATCAAGAGCAACGTCGACAATCCCAAGATCGGCGTGCTCTATCAGAACGACGACTACGGCAAGGAGTGGTACGACGAGTTCAGGAAGGGCCTGGGCGATGCCGCCGATGACATGATCGTCGCGGCCGAGCCCTATGAAAGCGCCGACCCCTCGATCGACTCTCAGGTCGTCAAGCTGGCCTCGTCCGACGCCAATGTCTTCCTCAACATCTCGCTGTCCAAGTTCGCGACCCAGTCGATCCGCAAGGCCGACGAGATCGGCTGGAAGCCGCTGCACTTCCTGAACAGCGTCTCGGCCTCGGTCGGCTCGATCCTGGAGCCTGCGGGGCTGGACAAGTCCGAAGGTATCATCACCGCGGTCTATCTGAAGGACCCGACGGATCCTCAATTCGCCGACGACGCGGACCGCAAGGAATGGGACGCCTGGATGGACAAGTACTACCCAGAAGGCGACAAGACGAACGTCTTCAACGGCTATGCCTACGCGGCCTGCCACACCCTTGCGCATGTCCTGGAGCAGGCCGGGGATGACCTGTCTCGCGAGAGCATCATGAGATCGGCGGCGAACATCGAGGACCTCGAGGTCCCCATGCTCTTGCCGGGCGTCAAGATCAACACGGCGCCCGACGACTTCTACCCAATCGAGTCCATGCAGCTCGTCCGGTTCAACGGCCAGACCTTCGAGCGGTTCGGCGAGGTCGTCAGTCTCGACTGACGGGACGACACTTGCGCGCCCGATCGCACCTGCGGTCGAGCGCGCAAGGCTGCTTCAGGAAGGATCGTCCAGGCCGTAGATGTCCCGCGCGGCCTGTGGCGAGATCAGGCCATTGAGCAGGTCCTCCCGGACCTTGTCGCGGTCACGCTCCTTCGGGTTTCCGTAGCCGCCGCCGCCGGCGGTTCGGTAGGCGATGCGATCACCGGGATTGAGCAGGTAGGGGCGGCCCCAGCCGATGGTCTGGCCGTTCACCTCGATGGCCGCGGGCGGCGCGTCGGTAGCGCCGAAAAGCCCCTTCGGGCCGATGACGGTGCGCCCGGCGACGAGGAAGCTGACCACCGGTCGCGCCGGGGCGGTATCGTCGTCGGGAACGCGGACCACGAAGGCCTGTCCCAGGCCGCCGCGGTAGCGGCCGGCGCCCGCCGAGTCCTCGAGCAGCTCCCGGCGCTCTACCAGCAAGGGGCTCTCCGATTCCATGGCCTCAACGGGATTGTTCATGATGTTGGTCGGGAAGGTCAGAGTCGAGACGCCGTCCGAGCCGCTGCGCGCGCCGAGCCCGCCGGAGAACATGGGCCCGACGACGAAGGGCTCGCCGCCGGCGCGTTGGCCGGAAAGCGTGAGCCACCAGAGCGGCAGCGAGCCGCTCTCGGCGATGACCTCCTCGGGCAGGACCGATGACAGGGCGCTGAAGACCAGCTCCGGGATGTTCTGTCCGATGGCGGTGCGGCCGATCACCGGCGCGGGACGCTGCGCGTTCAGGATGCAGCCTTCGGGGGCGGCGATCCGCAAGGGGCGCACCGCCCCGGCGTTGGACGGCAGGAAGGGCGCAACGAGGCTCATGATGCCGAACAGCAGGTAGGCGGTCGTGTAGTTGAAGACGCAGTTGACGCCGCGCTCGACCTGTGGACCGGTGCCGGCGAAATCGGCGAAGAGCTCGTCGCCGGTGATCTCGAGGCGCAGCTTGAGCCGGACGTTCGGCTCGTCGGGGCCCAGGTCGAGGAGCTTCTCGGCGCTGTAGACGCCATCCGGGATCTTCTCGATGCCACGCCGCACGGCGGTCTCGGTGCGCTGGTAGATCTCGTCGGCCAGGCTTTCCAGATCGTCCAGATCTTGCTCTTCCAAGAAACCGCGGATGCGGCCGGCGGTGAAATGCAGCGAGGCGACCTGCGACTTCAGGTCGTTGATCACCAGCTCCGGCACCCGGACGTTCTGGGCGATGATTCTGAAGATGTCCTCGTTGGCCTGTCCGGCCCGGTAGAGCATGCAAGGCGGAATCTGCAGCCCCTCTTCGAAGACCTCGCGCGTGTCGGTCCCGAGATGACCTCCGACGTCCTGATGGTGGAACACCGAGCCGGCATGGGCCACCAGCCGGCCGCGGTGGAAGACCGGCATCACGATCATGATGTCGGGCAAGTGGCCCGACATGATCCAGGGATCGTTGGTGACGATCGCGTCGCCCTCTCGAAGGGTCTCGAAGGGGAAATGGTCGCCCAGGACTTTCATCGCCGCCGTCATGCCGCCCAAGTGGGCCGGTGCCACGCTGGCGGGCTGCGAGAGCAGGTTGCCTCGGGCGTCGTAGAGACCGCAGGAGTAGTCGTGAGAGTCGCGGATGATGCTGGAGAAGGCGGTGCGGGCGACGTTCGCATCGGCTTCGTCAGCGATCGAAGTGATGCGCGACCAGGCGATCTCGAGTCCGACGGGGCTGTGGGTCCTAGGCACGAGTCTTCCTTCCACGCATGCCGCGGGAGGCGGCGTCAGACGAACTGCAGATGCAAGAGGCCGAGCTCATCGACCTCCGCCGTCATCCTGGCGTCCACGACGGTGGTCGACTCCCGCTCTTCGATGATGGCGGGGCCCTCGATCCTGACGCCCGGGTCGATGGCGTAGCGGTCGACGACGATATGGCGGACGAAGTCCTGCTCGTTGGGGCAGAAGGCGGGCCGTTCGCCCTTGATCATCGGGTCGCCGCTCGCTTGCCGGGGGCGCAGCGGGCTAGCCGTCTCGGGCCCGCGGCCGGTCAGGCGCAGGTTGACGATCTCGAACTCGTTGCCGGATAAGGCGCTGCCGTACAATCGCTCGTAGGATTGCTGGAACAGCGTGAGCAAGCCCGCCTTGCCGAGCTCGGCAAGGGGCTTGTCGGGCAGGGCAATGCGTATCTCGTGTCCCTGGCCGATGTAGCGGACATCGACGGAGCGATCGAAGCGCGCTACTTCGCCGCCGGCGGCTTCGAGGGTCTCCGCGATCTTCCGGCTTTGCTCCGCGAAGAGGCTCTCCAGATGGGCCAGGTTTGCCTCCGACAGGGCGCGCTTGTGGGTCTGGACGAGATCGAAGGAAACCGGCGCGGCGAGAAAGCCGATCGCCGAAGCGACACCGGCTGCCGGTGGGACGATGATCCGGCCGACACCGAGCTTGGCCGCGAGGCCGCGAGCATGGACCGGGCCTGCGCCGCCCGTCGCGATCAGGGTCATCTTCGTCGGATCCGCGCCTCGCTCGGCGGCAAAGACGCGCGTCGCGGCCGCCATGCTCTCATTGGCCAGGTCGTGGACGCCCCAGGCCGCCAGCTCCGGCGTCATGCCGAGCTGATCCGCGACATGAGCACGCAGCGCCTCGCGACTGGCGTCCGGATCGAGCGGCATGGTGCCGCCAAGGAAGTAGCTCGGATCGAGGTATCCCAGCAGCAGGTCGGCGTCCGTGGTCGTCGGCTTGGTCCCGCCAAAGCCGTAGCAGGCCGGCCCGGGCGTCGCTCCGGCGCTCTGCGGGCCGACTTGCAGCAGTCCCAGGGGGCCGATGCCGGCGATGCTGCCGCCACCCGTGCCGATCTCCAGGAGATCGACACAGGAGGCCTTGATCGGAATGCCGCTGCCTCGCTTGAAGCGGTGCACCCTGGCGACCTCATAGTCGTTCGCCAGCGGCACCTCGTCCCCTTGCAGCAGGCAGACCTTGGCGGTGGTCCCACCCATATCGAAGGCGATGGCACTGCCTAGGCCCGAGCGGGACTTTATCCCTTGGCAGAGCGTGACACCGCCGACCGGCCCGGATTCGATCACGCGGACGGGGAACCTGACGGCCGTGTCGATAGAGGTGGCGCCGCCGCTCGACAGCATGATCAGGATCTGACCGCCGAAGCCCTTCTCGGTGAAGAGCCTCTCCAGGCGCTCCAGATAGCCTCGCATCAGCGGCTTGGTGTAGGCGTTGACCACCGTGGTGGAGGCTCGGGCGTACTCGTTGATCTCCGGCAGGACCTGCGCGGAGATCGACAACTCGACCTCGGGCAGGAGCGCAGCCAGGCGCTCTTCGACCTGCTCCTCGTGAGCGGCATCCCGGTAGGAATGCAGCAGGCAGACCGCGACCGACTCGACGCCGATGTCGGCGACGTGCCTGGCGATCGCCTCAAGCTCCCGAAGGTCGAGAGGGGTCAGGACCATGCCGTCGCTGCGGATCCGCTCGGTAACGCCGAAGCGGAGGTGCCTCGGAACCAGCGGGCTCGGATACTGCTGCTGCAAGTCATAGACGTCGTAGCGTCGTTCCGAGCCGATCTCGATCACGTCGCGGAAGCCTTTGGTCGTGATCAGGGCGGTCTTGGCGCCGGATCTCTCGATCACCGCGTTGATGACCAGGGTCGTGCCGTGATGGACCCGCTCGGTCTCAGCAAGGAACTCGGGAAAGAGCTGCTCGTAGGCGGCGATGCCGTCCATGACGCCGTTCGACGGATCTTCTGCGGTGGTCGGACATTTGACGAGGTGAAGCTCGTCGTTTTCCTGATCGAGTAGGACGAAATCGGTGAAAGTACCGCCGATATCGCATCCAAGCAGGAATCGCCCGCTCATGACTCGTCGAAGCTCCCGGCCAGGTCTCCAGATGCCCTTGTCTCATGCGCCGGCCCGGCGCGTGCGATCCTCATGTTGGACCTCTTCGGCGGTCACCTGTCATCGGGGCGAAGAACGAAGTAGGGTTGATTGGAAAAGGTCTCGTTGAGGCCCGGGTAGAGCCTCGATGCCGCGCCGTCGGCGACCGCGAAATAGTACTGGATCGGATAGGCGCCGTCCGCATAGGCGGCGGGGATGAGGCCGATGAGACGCCCGTCGGCTTGCTCCATCTCCGCCGATAGCCAGCTTTCCGCCTGATTGACGTGTCTGTAGTGGAGACGCACAGACCGGTGATTGCGCTCGCCCTCGCCCAGCACGAGCGAAAGCTCGATGGCTTGTCCGGGCGCAAAGCTCTCGGGCGATGTGTGCTCGGCCGAGGCCCGCTGGCTGTGCGGCCAGCTTTCGAGGAAGGCCAGCATGCGCTCGGCACTGCCCGGCGCCGAGTCGCGCGGCCTGGCCTGCGCGATCGTCTGCTCCATCAGCGCGATGTCGGCGTCGATCTTGTCCACCCGGTCATCCCAGCGGCCCCGCAGCCAGCTATGCGGCCCGAAGGCAAGGTCCGGGAGGTAGGCCGTGCGCGAGGTCTCGGCGGCGACGTCCCAGGCCGCACGGGCGTCGCGATAGTGGTACAGCGCCAGCTCGGCCGCATCCCCGGCGCCGGTCAGGAGGTAGGTCTCCCAGGCGCAAGCCGCCCTATGCTTGGCGGCGAAGAAGCGACCGATCGCCGCCTGGATGCGAATGTCGATAGCCACCCTGCGAAATTCAGGATCGGCCGCGTCGTGGCGGCTCTCGGCCCGCGCCAGGCCCGCCTCGGCAGAGGCGGCACAGGCGTCCAGCCAATTGGCGACGGTGAGGGGGACGTACTTCTCCAGGTTCCGGTCCGCCATCACGGCCGACGCGAAATCCCGGGCCGAGGCGAAGAGCTGCGGGTCGCTGCCGGCCACCGTGCCGTAGCGGCCAGGTCCCAACATGTCGTAGCCGTAGGGCAAGGTCGGCGCATCGGCGACGAGGGACATGTTCTCGTACATCTCCGGCCACCAGGAGTTGTTGCTGGCCGAGGGGGCATGGGCCGTCGTGAAGAGGAGGCAGACGCGGCTCGCCGCGGACAACGCCTGATCGATGTCCTCGGCCGCGTCGGAGAACTTCGTGCGCAGATAGCGCAGCCAGGCGTCCGAATCGGTCTCCGGGCAGTAGAGCAGACGGCCCCACACCCGGTACTGGTGCTCGAACTTCTGCCAGTCATAGGTCGTCTCCAGAGTAGGGTCGGCGTATATGCGCCGGCCGCCCTCTCGACTGGTGCCCATTCGCCCCTTGAAGGACAGAGGCTCGCAGAGCTCGACACCCGAGGATCCACAGAAAGTCGAGCAAGAGCCATAGCCACCGGCCAGCGCCGCGTCTGCCCAGAGCAAGACCCGCTGGGTGCCCGGCCAGATGCGGTAGAGGACGCCGTGCGAGCGCGGCTCCGAAAGCAGGTCGCCGTAGCTGTAGCGCAAGAACTTCCGGGATCCCTCGCTGAAGCGCCACTTGCTGTCGACCTCGCCGTTCGGCGGGTGCTCCTCGGCTCGGATCGACATCTGTTGGTAGGGGAGGCCCTGATGCTCCAACGTGGATTTCGGCGAGATCGTCACCGCCATGCCGGTGTCGAGCGCAAGCTCGATGAGCCGCTCGTCGATGCCCTTGGCATGGAGATCCAACGCCATCGGCCGCCCGGCCTCTCTGATCGCACTGAAGTAGGTCTGCCAGAAGTCGTAGCTGCCTTCCGGCACGCCGCACTCCACATGCACGCGCAGCGTCAGGCCTGAGATCTCGGGAACCGCCGCCAGCAGCAGGCGCAGCGCGTCTCGGCAGTAGGCCCCGTGCCGTTGCCGGTCGACGCCCGTGATCCGGTAGCTCGCATCGGGGCACTGGTCGAAGTCGTAGCGCTGGGTCCAGATGGCCAGTTGGAACTCCAATTGCCGCCGCGCCGCCTCCTTGCCGATGAATTGCAGAGTCTCGAGGTTCTTGCGCTGCTCTGCGTCTGGCAGCCCTTCGGCCCGGACATCGTAGCCCGGGACATTGACCAGGAAGGGATAGGGAAAGTGCAGATAGACGTCGTTCAGGAACTCGTTCCCGTAGGGATAGTTGTAGTGCATACCCAGTGTAAGGGCGAAGCGGTTCAGGCGATTGCTGACCAGCATCGTCAGGTACTCGCTCCACATCCGGCGATCGTGGAACCAGAGCTTGTCTTCGGCTTCGCACGAGAAGGGGCGCGAGATGCTTCTTATCTTGGCGGTCGGCGACTCCGAGAGCGGTTCAGTGAACGCCAGGGCATCGCCGATGTCATCGCTGTGGCGCACGCGATCGGCCAGCTCGAGCACGGCGTAGACCAGGCCTCGGATATCGGCGCCGAAAACGAGGATTGCGGGCGAGGGCGAGACCGGCAGGCATGAGAGCTCGATGGCTTCGGCTTGGCTCGGCAGCGGCCGCCCGGCGAGCCTCTCCACCTTCGCACGAGCCGGTGCTTCGCCGCCGGCGACGATCACGCGCTGTATCCCTTCGGCCGGCGCTGCGCCCTCAGGAGCACGATCAAGGGGCACGCCCTTCTCTTCAAACGCTCTGGCGAGCTCGCCGAGGGCCCAGTGGACGGATTCCGAACGCGCGACAGCATCCTGCGGATCGATCTCGACGACCACGCTCGACGGCGTCCTGGGCGAGGATGAGGGCATTCTTGACCTAGCCTCCCGGCTGCTCCGCGTACCGGCTCTCGCGCCGCCCGATTGCCCTCGTCGCCAAGGAGTTGCGGCGAGACGGCAGCATGCAACGGCAGAACGCCGTGCGGGGCTAGAGCTTTGAATTCCGGATGATAGTTCCGGCCAAGCGCCGGAGAAGCGAAAGATTTGAGTTTGGCTTATCGTATCCTTCGATAGGTCCAGACTGACCTTGTGAAGGATCGAAGCTGCTGCGGCTCGCTTCCGGGGTGGGATGGCTTTGCCGGGCGCGGCCGGCTCAACGCAAGGTCTGGCGTCGCCCGGATCGCTGGATGGAGGGGGGCAGGCACGCGCCGGCCGGCAGCTTCTCAACCGCTACGCAGGACGTCCTTGAGCCCTTCGATCGCCAATCTGATCTGGTCGGAACCGCCGTGAGCCTTGCTGTAGACGACATAGCCGGTGCGATAGATGTCCGGCATGTTGATCACCCTGTGCAGTCGTCCCTGCTGCAAATGGCCGGCGACCATCCGCGAGGGGAAATACCCGCTCCCGCCGTTGAGCAGCACATGGTTCAAGGCGATCTTGCCGAGCCCGAAGGAAAGGGCTGGCGACAGGCCGGCGAGCTCCAGTTCGTGCATCTGACGGAAGTCGTCACCCCAGTCGACGTAGACGTATCCCGTTCGCCAGTCCGCGTCGCTTTGCGCTGCACAGGACGACACCAGCACGAGGTCGTCGGCCAGGAGCTCCTCGACGACCACCCTAGGCATTCGCCTCGGCTCGTACATCACCGCGAGATCGATGACGCCATCCACGAGCTGGCGCATCAGGTTGTTGGAGAAGTCCGTCTCCACATGAATCGCCAATGCCGGGTTCCTGGTGCCCATCCAAGCGATCCAAGGCAAGACGACGTCATCCATCAGGCTGAAGACCGTACCCAGGCCGATTGAGTGCGTGCAGGTGCTCGGAAGGCTCGCCTCTCGCTCCGCGCGCTGCCACAGCTGCATGATGCTCACGGCGTTGCGTTGCAGATGCCGGCCGGCATCCGTCAAGGTGACACCCGAGGCATGCCTTTCGAACAAGCGCTGGCCGAGCCGTTCTTCGAGCGCCCGAATTCGAGCGCTTACCGTGGACTGAGTGACGTTGAGGTTGATCGACGCTTGAAAGAAGTTCCCTGTGGAGATCACTTCGAGGAACGTTCTCAGCTTGTCGACGTCCATCTCAGTCGCTCTTCAGAGACAGCTTCCACATGAGAACGGGGACGCGGCGTAACAATGACGACGAAAGGGATCGCACCATGCTCGTCGTGCGCTCCTGCGAGGGTCAAGCATCATAGCGCTGCGTGTCGGTCTCGCCACTGCCACATGCGCACACCTCTCTACGACGAGCGCTCCGCAGGAGGATGGCGCGCGCTCTATCACCTGTCAACGCGACCGGAATGGCGCCGACAAGCCGCTCGGCCCGCCCCGCAGCCAACGCGAAACTCGAAAGGTCGCCCTCAAGGCGGCTTTCCTTGGGTGCAGCCTTGCCCTCGGGCTCGGCCCGAGGGCCCGGAAGCCAATCATGCCGGCAGCGAACAATTTGAAGGCCGAGGGCGTGAAGGAACCGCTCCAGCTATGCTGGATCCCTTCGGGATGGCGCGTATCTGGCCCGCAGGTCGAGCACGGACGATAGCCCGCGCGCAAGCTGCGCAGCTCTGAATAAACCAAACAAACCAAGGGCCTAGCCCAAACCGGTCAGGGCGCTTTTTCGTGCCTGCAGGCGCGGAGCCGCCAGGTCGCTCCGCGTTCATCGGGCGACACCGGGAGACCTGCAAGTGCCGCCTCGGTGAAGCCACTTCCATTGCCGACCTTGAGCTGCGAGGCTAGGCGATTCCCTTGGTTTGCTTTCTCCTTGGCCGTGAAGGCTATGCAATGGGCCCTGCGTTCGAATTCGAGTCGACGCCCTTCTACTTCCTGCGTCATGGCGAGACGCCTGAGAATCAGGCCGGGGTGCTCCAGGGGCAGACCGACACGACCTTGACCCCATCCGGCCGGAGGACCGCGGAAGAGGCGGGGCGTCTCTTGGCGGATCGCGAGCTGGGATCGATCTACGCCAGCACGCTCAAGAGAGCCTGGACGACCGCGTCGATCGTGTCGGTGATGACGCGGGCGCCGAGGTTTCCCTTGCCCGGCCTGATGGAGCGGCATTGGGGCGACTACGAGGGCAAGCCGAAGAGCGAGCGCCCGGAGGAACGCGATCCGGAGGGCGTCGAGACCATGGATGCCTTTTCCGCGCGCGTGCTTCACGCCATGGACTCGATCGACGGCCCGCCGCCGGTCCTCGTCGTCGCGCACTCCGGCGTCTTTCGTGTCCTGGGCCGCTACCTCGGCTTCTCGGTCGAGGACACGACGTCGATCAGCAGCGCGGACCTGGTCTACTTCGAGCCGCCGTCGCAGAGCCGCGCGCGATGGCACATATCCGCCGTCAGCCTCTGAGCTCGAGCGCAAGGTGCTTGCGCCACGGCGGGCGTCGAGCCGGCAATGCGGCCGCTTGGCGTTGCCGTCCCCGGGCTCTCCCCTGCCCTGGCCTCGAAGGGGTGATCGATAGGCCAATTTTTTTGATCAACATCAATGCATCGCCGCCGACGCGGGTGCCCAATCACTCTTGCGATCGTGTGTTCGCTGCGAGACTCGGGGTGCTTGCCATGGGGGCGTGGAAGCAATCGGTCTGGATCGAGCGCTTCAACCTCGACAGCGTGCTTCGCCGTCTGGCCGGCATCGCCGAGGATCTGGACGTCGGCAGCCACGAGGAGCTGCTCGAGCCCCTCGGCATGATCCTCGACTATCTCGACCTGGACGCCGCGCGCGGCGAGAGCGCCGCCGAGGACTCGGGCCGCCGTCGGCCGATCCGGCAAGGACCGTTCCGAGACCGCGGACCGGAGCCGGCACCGGGTCCGAGCCACGACGACGAGGCGCAGCTCAGGCAGGGGCTTCGGACGGCGTTCCTGGCCCTGCAGACGGATGTCTCGCTCGTCGGGCCGTTCAAGGATCTGACCTGGCGATACCTGGCCCAGCGCGCGCAGCTAGTGGGCCGGTGGCCCGAGGGCGATGCCGTCGACGATCTTCACGGCCTGGCGCAGATCGAGGAGGCTTGCCGCCAGGATCACATGGAACAACTGCTTCGCGACATCGTGGAGCACACCAGATGTTCTCCTGACTGGATCGCCGCGACGCATCGAGGATCGGCGGGCGCCGACGTCGACGGCCGCGCCAAACCCGATATCCCCAGGCAGAGAGTGAAACTCGTCCTGCTCGAGGGTTCTCGATCCGCGCAGGGGTCATGATGGCGCCGAAACCACTCAGCGCCGGTGGTTCGGAGGCGTCGGCCGACCTGCTCGACGACCCGATCGAGACGATACGCCGGGAGCATGACCGCCAGTTCGAGATCTGCGGGGAGCTCGACGACATCTTCAACGCCCTGGATCTGGAGCCGGTTGTCGAACGGGCTCGGTCGCTGCAGGCGTTCCTTACGGAAGACCTCCCGCGGCACATCGAGGACGAAGAGGTCGATCTCTATCCGGCCTTGGCCCGCCGTTGCGAGGGCGATGTCAACGTCGAGATCATCCTCGAGCAGCTAGTCGCCGAGCACGAGCTCGACCGGGGATTGGTCGAGCCGATTCTCACCGAACTCGACGCCATTGTCAGGGAAGGCGTTCCGCTTCGGCGTACCCGCTTCTACATGGACGTTTGCGCCTTCGTCGAAACACAGCGTCGCCATCTGCTCTGGGAGAACCGCGTGGTCCTGCCCTTGGCCGAGCGACTCTTGACGGCTGCGGACAAGCAAGCCGTGGCCAGGGGCTTTGCCAAGAGGCGAGGCGGCTTCCAGGGGACCTAGGGTCCTGCCTAGAGCGGATCGGGATCAAGTGGAAGCAAACCGGGCTTCCAACTAGTCTCGTGAATCCGCTCTAGCGAAAGACCTCGCTGGGCGTGGAATCGGAATCGACCAGGAGCTTGTCGACCACGGTCCGCATGACGTCGGCGATCACCTGTTCCTTGTCGTTGTTGACGATGATCGGAACATGCCATCGGTCGGCTTCCGAAAGCAGGTAGGACTGAAGGCGCCAGATCGTGTCGAAGTTCTCCAGGTAGCGCTCGGCCCGGCGGCCACCGCCGAGACCTCTGCGCTGCGCGATTCGCTCGCGTAGGCGATTGGGGTTCAGCACGGCCAGCATGGCCATGACGATCACGGCGTTGGTATCCTTGGGAATCCTGGCCAGCAGGGAGTGCTGGATATGGACGCCTTCGAGGGTCAGCGAGGTCTTCTCGCTCAAGGAACGGCTGATCACCGCTTCGCAAGCGACGGACAAGAGATCCGCCTGGGCACGGTAGCCGTCCAGCAGCAGGCTGTCGGGGCTGGATTCCGGTTTGTCCCGGCTCGGCAGCATCCACCAGGCATTGAAGGACGAGGTGTGGAGGACCGGCGACAGGCGCTCCGGGATCATCATGCGCATCACCTCGCGCAGGAGATCGGTCGACTGGGTGCGGCCGATCTCCAGCCGGTTCGCAGCCTCGCTGGCCACCGCGCTCTTGCCGCAACCCGGCGTGCCGCCGATCAGGAGGATCAAGGGCCGCTTGCCGCGAAAGAAATCGACGAGGACCATGTATCGTCTTGCCGTGTCCGGGCCCAGGGCACGATGCAGGTAGCGGTAGGTGAGCAGGCCCAGCCTGCGCGAGCTGATCTCCGGGGCGGCGATGTGCATGAGGTGGTCGAAGATCCGCGTCGTGACAGCGACGGAGTCCTCATAGGACAGCCCGCTCGACTCCAGATGACGCCGATGCTGCTCCCGTGAGAACAGCGTCGTTCGCCCCTCGGCGTCCCGGATCAGAAGGCTCCTGGCTTTGCTTGTTGGCGTCTCGTAGCGTTGGAGAACCGCCTCCGGGCATCTGTCGGCAAGCTTCCGGACGACGATCTGGTGCAGGTCCTTGGTCGTGACCTCCTGCGTTTCGCCGAGGTCTTCGCGGACTTCCGATGAGACGGCATAGGCTTCGTCGAAGGACAAGCCAGCGTCTTGCAGAGACCGTGTCAGGATGCCCCTCAGGAAGGGGACGCGCGTGTGATGCCCGTCGGCACCGACAACCAACGTCTTGGCCATGGACCAGCTCAGCCCTCTACGCGTTTGTCTCCCAACCCTGCTATCGGGCCCATCCGGCCTGCCCTCCGCTTCAAGGCCGAGCTATCGCCAGCAAAGCCCGGCGAGTCGGGCCATCGAGCCTGACCAGGCCCTGATTCGATTGCGCTGCTAGTCCGGATCCTCTTCCGTTGACCAGACGGTCGACTTCATCAACTGATCCTGCAGCGTGGCCCGCATCCACTTGAACTCTCCAACGACGGCGTTGACCACGTCACCGATGCTGATGATCCCGATCAGCGCGCCGTTTTCGACGACCGGCAGGTGACGAATGCGCGACTCCAGCATCTTGTGCATCAAGGCTTCGATGTCGTCTTCGGGCCGGCAGTCGATCACCGAGCTCGTCATCAGGTCCGACGCGAGCATGTTTACGGCCTCTGGGCCGTGGCGCGCCACGCCGTGCACGATGTCGCGCTCCGAGAGGATCCCGAGCGTCGTGCCTTCCTCCGCGCGAACCAGGACGGCGCCAACGCCCTCGGCTTCCAGGACCTTCGTGACGCTCTCGATCCTGGTGTCGGGGGCGGTAGCGACCACTCGGTCGCTCTTGTCTTGGATGATCTCTGCGACCTGCACCTGTCCGGTCTCCTCACTGCTTGCAGGGGGTGCCGGGCGATCTCAACGCATCACTGCACTTGGCGGCGCTTTCGATCTTACCCGAGGCTCTCACTAGGCCGAGGCGCTTTCATTGACCTATATCAGCAATCGAATTCGCCGGATGGCGCGGATCTCGACCTAGGAGCTTGGCCCGGCGCGCCCTGACCGGCATTTCAATGCCTTGCCTCAGGCTCGGCTCGAGGCGGCCTCCGCTAGTGCCGGCAGGAATCTGCGCCATATCATGGCTCTCGGGTGGGGCTCTCGGCGGATCGTCACTCCGCGGCCTCGGGCAGGCTGTCGCTCGGAGTCTGGGTCCATTGCACCCTGGCGATCTTTCGGCAAAGCCTATAGATCCGGCTGAGGTTCTCGATGATCTCCATCTCACGCGTAAAGGTCTGCAAGCGATTGGGCTCTTTGGCCAAGAGACGCTCCATCTCGTGGCGTGCGGTTTCCTCGGCCAGCTCGGCCATGCTCTTCTTCATGGCCTTGACCCTGAGCGCGGCCGCCTGGTCTTCCTCCTGAATGGCCAGGACGGCCTCTTTCAACGCTACCGCCACTTCGTTGTAGTACCGCAAGATCACCGCCTCGGTCGGCTTGCTGACGGTGATCTCCTCCTGGATCCGCCGGCGGCCGATGGTCACCAGGTTCGTCTCGATAATGTCGCCGATCGTCTCGATATTGTTGGCCACGAGCAGAAGCTCCATGACCTGGTCCGACTCCTCGGTCTCCAGCTCCCTGGCACTGAGATCGCTCAGATAGTGGGCGATGTGACCGTGCAGGATGTCGAGATCCGCATCCATCGCCGCGAGCGCATTGAGGTCTTCCTGGCTCCCTGAGATGACGGCGGTTTGGCTCGCCTCGAGCATCTGCTGGGCCAGACCGCCGAACCTGCCGATCTCACGCCGGGCCCGATCGAGAGCCAAGGGCGGCGTCGAAAGCAGCTCCTTGTCCAGGTACTTGGGCTCGATCACGACGGGCGCGACCAAGGGCCGGTCCGGGACCAGCATCTCGGCAAAGCGGGCAACCAGGCCCGCGGCGGGCAAGAAGAGCAGCGAGAAGAAGACGTTGAAGGCCGTGTGGGCATTGGCGATCTGGCGTGGTGTCTCCGCCGCGAGCTTGTCGATGCCGGTGAGGCCTTCCGCGACCGGCGAGACCGTCCTGACGAAATCCGCGATGTAGGGGATGAACCAGACGGCCACGGCGACGCCGGCGACGTTGAAGGTGACGTGGGCCACCGCGACGCGCACCGCTTCGCGCGGCTTGCCGATCGCCGCCAGGCCGGCGGTGACGCAGGTGCCGATGTTGGCGCCCATGATCAGCGCGATTCCGCCCTCCAGCGAGATCAGTCCCTGCGAGGCCATGGCGATCACCACGCCGGTCGTCGCCGAGGAGGATTGGACAAGGCCCGTGAAGGCGGCGGCGATGAGAATGCCGAGCGCGGGCGCCGAGACATCCTGCATCAGAGCGATGAAGGGCTCGAAGCTGCGCAGCGGCTTCATGCCCGTGCTCATGATGCCCATGCCGAAGAAGATCAGCCCGAGCCCCATGATCAGGGTGCCGTACTGCTTGACCCGGTTCGTCTTGCCGGTGAACACGAAGGCGAAGCCGACCGCCACGAGGACGAGGGCGTAGTGCGTGACCTTGAAGGCGATGATCTGCGCGGTGACGGTGGTACCGATGTTGGCGCCGAAGATGACGCCGACGGCTTGCGACAGCGACATCAGGCCGGCCGTCACGAAACCGACGAGCATGACCGTCGTCACCGAGGAGGACTGGATGATGGCCGTCACGAAGGCGCCGGTCATCATGCCCATGATGCGACTTGTCGTGAGCTTCCCGAGGATCGCTTTCATGCGGTGGCCGGCCACCTTCTTCAGCGCGTCGGCCATCTGCTCCATGCCGAGCAGGAAGATGGCCAGCCCGCCGAAGAGCTGCATGCCCATCTTGAACCAGTCGATCCCCTTGCTCTCCTGATCGGCCGCCAGCGTCGGGGCGGCCGCCAGGCAGACCGCCAGGGCGACGATCAGCAGACCCGCTAGTCGCTTGGCGTCCAGGCCCAACAGGCGATCGGGCGACGAAGACCACATGGAGTAGGCGGGCCCGACGTGGCCGGTTTTCCGCGGCTTAGTCATCTTGGCGATCCGCTTTGACGATCGTGACCGGGATGGGCGCGAGCTGCGCGACACGCTCGGCCTTCGAGCCCAAGAGGAGGTGCGGCAGCCCGGTCCTGCCGCGGCTGCCCATGACGATGACCTCGGCACCGATCTTCTCGGCCATCTCTACGATGCGCGAGGGCGGCAGCCCTTTGACGATGATCGGCTCGACGTCCGCGGAGGCGCCGGATGGGCCCGCCATCTGCAGGGTCCGTTCGAGAAACGCGCTCATCATCTCCCCGGCGACTTCTTCCATCGGGCGAAGCGTGTCGTTCTCCTTCGACGAATAGGCCCCGGGCGATTCCGCGGGATCGTGAAGCACGTGCAGCACCTTGATGGGGGCGTGGAGGAAAGCCGCGTAGCGGCAGGCCCAAATCAAGGCGGCCTCGGAGTCGGCGGTGAAGTCGACGGCCACGAGAATGGGACCGGCTTCAGCCGGCGCTTGCCGATGAGTTGTCGTATCCTGCTCGGACACTCGAACGCCTCCCCACGCCCCTCTCGATAGCGAAGCGACGCCAGCCCCGAATGGATCGCCGCGGCACGACGTTTGCGGGATTCGCCGACCGGCCCTTCAGCGTCGGGCCTTTCCGCGGGCGAATCGCATAGCAGGTCGGGCGGAGATCAACTCCAGACAAAGGGTAGCCAAGGCGTCGCCATATTTAATTGCGTTAGATCAAGAAAATTACCGGAACGTGCGAGTTTCTTGAGCCACGTCAATTACCCCTGGTGTGTCGTGGCATAGCCTGCATCTTCGGGCAGCACGCTCGGATAGGTCGGCGCTCCGCTAGCTATCGAGGCGATCGGCGGGCAGTGCATGGTGCCCGGGTCGGGCTTTCTCGCCGCATTTGCAGGTGGGCCCAAAGGGGGCCACCGATTCCGGCGGCTGACCAATGGGCTCGGGCGAGATCACGCCTAAGGCGTCGGCAACCGGGGTGAAATGGCGCAGTTTCTCCGGAGGAGACGGCGATGGAGTGGGCGGTCCAGGCTTTCGAGGAGGCCGCGGGTCTCGTGGGCAGCTTCTTTGCCTTCGACTCGGCGCGCCTCCTGGAGCCGGCCGTCGTGGCGGCCCTTACCTTGCAGGTCGTGCTCTTCATCGGCTCAGCCTTCTTCTCCGGCTCGGAGACGGCTCTCTTCTCCCTCTCCCGGCTTGACCTGCAAAAGCTGCGCCGAGACCGCCATCCCCAGTCGGAGACCCTGCACGCCCTGCTCGATCAGCCGCGCCGCCTGATCATCTCGATCCTCTGCGGCAACGAACTGGTGAACATCGCGGCCACGGCGAACCTCGCCGGCATTCTGGTCTACCTCTTCGGAGACGAGCGGGCCGGCTGGATCAACATATTCTTCATGGTTCCCTTGCTCCTACTGCTGGGCGAGGTGACGCCGAAGACCATCGCCGTCAGCAACCCCGTGCGCATCAGCGCCGACCTCGTCGCCGGACCGCTCAATCTCTGGGTCAAGCTGATCACGCCACTGCGCCGTATCGTCAGACTCGGTGCCGACCGCATCACGACCTGGATCGTCGGTGACGAGCGGGCCAAGGACAACATCCTGCAGGTGGATGAATTCAGGACGCTCCTGGCCGACGTGGCCGACGAGGGGATTCTCGATGCGACCGAGAGGGTCCTTATCGACAACCTTCTCGAGGCCGGCGAGACGGAGATCGTCGAGATCATGACGCCGCGCACCAAGATCCGGTTTCTCAAGGACGATCTGAGCGTGCCGGAGATGTTGGAGGCCTTCAGGGAGATCCAGCATCCGCGCGTGCCGGTATGTCATGAGCAGCCCGACAATCTGGTCGGCTTCTTGCATGCCGAGGACATCGTCAGGTTGCTGTTCGACGACGTCGATCTCGCGCGGCTCCGGCCCGAGGACATTCTGCACCCGCCGATCGTCGCGCCCCTGACGAAGCATGTCGACGAGATGTTCGACTTCTTTCAGGCCAACAACGCGCGCGCCGCCATTGTCCTCAATGAATTCGGCGGGGTCGAGGGCCTGATCACGATGCGGGATATTATCAACTTCATCTTCGGCGAGATCTCCGATGCCGTTGCCGGGCAAGAGCTCTACATGGAGCAAGACGACAGCGCCTATGAAGTGCCGGGCGACATGAAGCTCACCGACTTCGACGACCTGACGAACTTCGGCATCGAAGATCCGCGCATGACCACGATCGGCGGAGTCGTCTTCCGCTTCCTGGACCGCCTGCCGAAGTCCGGCGACCGGGTGGCCTTGGACGACGGCATCGTCGCCACGGTTCTGGAGATGGAGGGGCTTAGGCCGGCGCGCATCCGTGTCGCCAAAGGCTCGCTCACCGACGAGGAGGAAGCGGAGGACCGTCCGCCGGACGAGCCCGACGGTGCTTCGGCCGGGGGCCCGAGCGACGAGGCAGCAGCCGAGGAGAAGCGCCTCGAGAAGGCCGGAGGCTCCCGCAAGGCGAAGCGCCGGGCGCGCAAGGCGCGGAAGTCGGCGGAAGTCGTGGCTTTCACCGGCGTCAAGGGAGGCACCCGAACAGAGGACGAGCCGGCGGCGCTTGCGGCGAAAGACGAGGCCGCGCAGCCCGAGAAGGGGAGCGGCTAGCCATGGACATCCTTCTCGCGATCGCCGCGATGGCGGTCTTCCTCCTGCTGAAGGGCTTCTTCTCGGGGTCCGAGATCGCGCTCGTCAATTCCGATAAGATCAAGCTCCGGCACCGCGCCAAGCAGGGCGATCGCGGGGCGAAGCTCGCGCTGAAGCTCTTTCAGACGCCGGATGTCCTGCTCAGCACGACCCTGGTGGGCACGAACATCTGCACCGTCGTCCTGACCACGATCGGCGTTCTGCTCATGATTCGACTCTTGGGGGAGCAGGGCGAGCTCTACGCCTTTCTGATCCTGACGCCGCTTCTCCTGGTCCTGGGCGAGATCGTCCCCAAGAGCGTCTACCAGCAGAAGTCCGAGAGTCTGACGCCGATCATCATCTATCCGCTGCGGTATGCCTCCTTCGTGTTCTATCCGATCGTGTTCCTCTTTTCGCGCGTCGCCCGCCTGGCCGCGCGCATGGTCGGTGCCGGCAAGACGGAGCAACCCTTCTTCATCACCAGAGAGCAGCTCCGAACGGTCGTCGAGATGGCGGAGCATGGCGCCTCGATCGACGCCTTCGGCCGTGGCCGCATTCGCCGCGTCATTCGCTTCGCGGAGACGACCGTCGCTGAAGCGATGATCCCGATCGCGGAAGCCACGACCTTGAGCCACGATCAGACGACCGAAGCAGCCCTCGTTCTCGTGCGCAGGCATGGATACAACCGTTTGCCGGTCTATCGGAGCAGCACGAGCAACATCATCGGGGTCGTGACGCTGACGACGTGGGACCTGATGGATCGCGACGTGGCGGCCAGACCGCTATCCGATCTCATCCGGCCCGCGCTCTATGTCTCGCCTCTGCAGACGATCGATCAGGTCTTGCTGCAGCTACGCCGGCGCAAGGACCACATGGCGATCGTGGTCGACGAGTTCGGCAGCGCCATCGGCATGATCACGATGGAGGACATCGTCGAGGAGGTCGTCGGGGAGATCGACGTCGGCTACGACTTCGAGGAGTACCTGCCGAAGCGCAAGCGGGTCTACGAGAAGCTCGCGGAAGACGTCTATCTCATGGACTCCCGGCTCTCCGTCTCGGAGGCGAACGAGGTGCTTGGCATCTTTCTGCCGACTGCCGAGGTCCATACGGTCGGTGGCTTGGTCCTTGCTCGCCTGCGGCATATTCCCGGCGTGGGCGAGTTCATCGTCGAGGCCGGCTACCGCTTCACGGTCGTGGAAGCGAGCGAGAGAGCCATTACCAAGCTGCGCGCCGAGCCGGAATCTCTCGCCGAGCGTGGCGAGCCTGCCGAGTGAGCGGCCGGCGTCGTGCCAACAGATTTTGAGAAATATCAATTTCCTGGACTCATTTGAACACTAGCGCTTTGCTTAGCTCATAGCTTGCGCCTTGCCGTTCAGGGCGGGCCGCAAAAGAAAGGGGCGGAGACAGGGTGTTGGCGCCGAGCCATGCCGGGAGGCCAGGATCATGTTCGAGACAGCCGAACTGGGGCGAAAAGTCAGCAAATCGGACTTCAACGCGCAGGTCCTCGAGCTGCGGACGGAGCTGCTGGAGGTGCAGCAGGCGCTGCGCAAGGCCAATGTGCCTGCGATTTTTCTGTTCGGGGGTGTCGATGCGGCCGGCAAGAGCGAGACCATCAACCTGCTGAACGAGTGGATGGACCCGCGCTGGATCATCACCTGTGCCTATGGCCCACCATCGGAAGAAGAGCAGGAGAGACCAGAGGGCTGGCGCTACTGGCGTGACCTGCCGCCGAAAGGCCAGATCGGCCTATTCATGAGCGCCTGGTATTCGCAGGCGGTTCTCGAGCGGGTCCACGGCGCAATCGACGAGGCGCAGTTCGACAAGCTTCTCGAGCATATCGCCATCTTCGAGCAGGAGCTGGCGGACGAAGGCACCTTGATCGTCAAGTTCTGGCTACACCTCGGCTACAAAGCCCAGAAGAAGCGCTTCAAAGAGCTGGAGGCGGATCCGCTGACCTCCTGGCGGGTTAGCCAAAGCGACTGGGACAACCTTGAGAAATACGAGGACTTCGTCGCCACGGCGGAGCGGGCCATTGCGCGCACCAGCACCGGCAGCGCGCCCTGGCAGATCGTCGAGGGCTTGGACCTGCGCTACTGCGGCTTGACCGTGGCGAAGGCCATTCGGGACGCCCTGCGGACTCATCTGGCCGAGGTCCAGGTCAAGAAGCAACTTGCGGCCGAGATGAAATCAAGGGAGACGCAGGTCGCGGTTGCCGAGAAGGGCAACGGGGCGGACGACAGCGCGGTCGGCGTCCTGCGATCGGCCAGCGGCCTGACGATCCTCAGCGGCCTCGACATGAAGCAGTCGCTGAACAAGAGGGCCTACAACGCGAAGCTCGCCGAGCTGCAGGCCGAGTTGCACGAGCTGCATCTCAAGGCCATCGAGGCGAAGGTCTCCGGCATTTGCGTCTTCGAAGGCTGGGATGCCGGCGGAAAGGGCGGCGCCATTCGCCGCATGACCGCCGCCTTGGACGCCAGGAACTACCGCGTCATTCCCATCGCCGCTCCCACCGACGAAGAGCTCGCCCAACACTACCTCTGGCGCTTCTGGCGGCATATCTCCCGGGCGGGCCGCATGACGTTCTTCGATCGGAGCTGGTACGGCCGTGTCCTGGTCGAGCGGGTCGAAGGATTCGCCGGCGAGCCGGAATGGCGCCGGGCCTATGCGGAGATCAACGACTTCGAGGAGCAGCTCGCGAGCCACGGCATCGTGCTCTCCAAGTTCTGGCTGCATATCACGCCCGACGAGCAGCTCGCCCGCTTCAAATCACGCGAGGAGACGCCCTATAAGCGCTGGAAGCTCACCGAGGAAGACTGGCGCAATCGGGAGAAATGGGAGCACTACGAGCAGGCGGTCAACGACATGGTCGAGCGTACCAGCACCAACCATGCGCCCTGGACGCTGGTTGAGGGCAACGACAAGAGGTTTGCTCGAGTCAGGGTGCTGCAGACGGTCTGCGATCGATTGAAGGCGGCGCTCCACCACTAGGCCGCCCGAGGACTTCTCATGCCCAGCCTCAGCCGTAGCGGCCCTCGATGTAGTCGGCGGTTTCCTGCTTGGCCGGGGTGACGAACATCTCCTCCGTGGCTGTGTGCTCGACCACGCGCCCCATGAGCATGAAGATGCACTCTTCGCTGGCGCGCCGGGCCTGGGCCATGTTGTGGGTCACGATCAGGATCGTGTACTGGCCGCGCAGCCCCCAGATCAGCTCTTCGACAGCCTCGGTCCCCTTCGGGTCGAGCGCCGAGCAGGGCTCGTCCATCAGCAGGACCTGCGGCTTGACCGGCAGCAGGCGGGCGATGCAGAGCTTCTGCTGCTCCTCCAGCGAGAGCGTCGTTGCCTTCTTGTCCAAGCGGTCCTTTACCGAGTCCCACAGCAGCACTTGGCGTAGCGCCTGCTCGACGATCTCGTCCTTCTCGCTGCGATGCATGCGCCCGCGGCCATCGCCGTGCAGCTCGAACCCGAAGAGGACGTTGTCTCGGATCGAGATCGGCAGGGGGTTGGGCCTCTGGAAGACCATGCCGATCTGCTTGCGAACCTGGGCGAGCTCGACCCCGGAGTCGTAGACGTCGTGGTCCAGTACGGCGATCGAGCCTTCGATCCGGACATAGCCGAGCCGCTCGTTGATGCGGTTGACGCTACGCAGGTAGGTCGTCTTGCCGCAGCCGGAAGGGCCGATGAGCGCGGTGATGAGCCCCTTCTTGATGTCGAGATTGACGTCGAAGAGGGCCTGGAAGTCGCCGTACCAGAGGTTCAGGTCTCGAGACCGGATGGCGAGACCGTTCGGGTCACTGTTCACGTTGGCGGACTTGTTCATGCTCGACGGCCTCTCGGGACTGCCTCTGGTCAAAGCCACTCAGCCGAAGCGGCCGGCGATGTAGTCCGCCGTCCGCTGGTCCGTGACATCGCCGGTGAAAAGTGCCTCGGTGTCGCCGATCTCGACGCAGCTTCCCATCAGGAAGAAAGCGGTCCGATCGGCCAAGCGACGCGCCTGCTGAGTCAGGTTGGTCACCAGGATGATCGTCATCTCGCGCCGCAGCTCCTTGAGCACGTCCTCGATGCGCATCGTGGTGACGGGATCGACGGCGATCGAGAACTCGTCGAGCATGAGCAGCTCGGGTTCCTGGGAGAGCGCGCGGGCAATGGTCAGGCGTTGCTGCTGGCCGCCGGACAGCAGGCTGCCGAGCGAGTGCAGCCGGTCCTTGACCTCGTCCCAGAGCGCCGCGCGCGTCAGGCAGCGCTCGACGATCTCGTCGAGCTCCGCCTTTTTGGACATGCCCGCCAGGCGGGGCGCCAGCGCGACGTTGTCGTAGACCGTCATCGGCAGGCCGACCGGCAGCGGGAAGACGACGCCGATCCGGCTGCGCAAGGCGTAGACGTTGCGCCACTCGCGAACGTTGCGGCCATTGAACAGGATCTCGCCGTTGACCTTCATGCTGCCGTTGAACATGTCCATGCGGTTCAAGGCCTTGAGAAACGACGTCTTACCGCTGTTGGCGGGCCCGATGATCCCGAAGATCTCGTTCTCCCTTATCGCCAGGTCGACACCGACAAGGGCCGGCGTCCCGCCATAGCTGATGGAGAGATTCCGGATTTCCAGCTTGGGCGTCGCGGTCGCCGCCTCCGGCAGGTCGATCGGCGAGAAGTCCTGTGCCACTGGCACGGCGGTGGGTGCCTCTACCACTTCTTCTTGCCCCTCAGGTACATGCGGAAGCCGATCGATGTCGCGTTGAGTGCCAGGACCATGGCGATCAGCACGAGGGCCACGCCATAGGGCAGGTGCTCGGGCACGCCGGGGACTTGGGTGGAAACGACAAAGAGGTGCAGCGACAGCGCCATGGTCTGATCGAAGACGCTCTCCGGCAGGAAGGGCAGGAAGAAGGCCGCGCCGGTGAACATGATCGGCGCCGTTTCGCCCGATGTGCGAGAGACCTCGAGGATGACTCCGGTGAGTATGCCGCTGACGGCGTTGGGCAGGACGACACGATGGATCGTCTGCCAGCGGGTGGCGCCCATGTTCCAGCAAGCCTCGCGAAAGGCCAGGGGAACCGCCTGAAGCGACTCGCGCGTGGCCACGATAATGAGCGGCAGGGTCATGATCGCCAGCGTCAGGCTGGCCGCCAGGATGGAGGTGCCGAAGCCGAAGAAGATCACGAAGGCGCCGACCCCGAAGAGCGCATGGACGATCGAGGGCACGCCCGCCAGGTTGATGATCGCCAGGTTGATCAGGCGCGTGAACCAGTTGTCCGGCGCGAACTCGCTCAGATAGAGCGCGGCGGCAACGCCGAGGGGCACCGAGACAAGAAGTGCCACGGCGACCAGCCAGATCGTCCCGACCAGCGCGGGGAAGATGCCGCCGGCGGTCATGCCGTCGATCGGATCGGCGAAGAGGAACTCGAAGGATATGGCCGGCCCGCCCTTCCACACCAAGGTGCCCAGGATCAACAGCACCGGCAGGATCAGCAGGACGGTCATGAGCATGAAGAGGAGGCCGATGAGGGTCTCCCGGCGCCGGTCTTGGACGTTGCTCTCCGTCGCAGCGAACATGGCCCGTTCCTCGCCCCTAGCCTTTGCGGATTCCGCGGACGATGAGATCCGCGGTCAGATTGATCAGGAAGGTGATCAGGAAGAGGAAGATGCCGATCGTGAAGAGCGCCTGATAGTGGTCGGATCCGACGGCGGTCTCGCCGAGCTCGGCAGCGATGGTGGCGGTCAGGGCGCGGACCGAATCGAAGATGCTGTCCGGCAGGTTGATCGAGTGGCCGCTGGCCATCAGCACCGCCATGGTCTCGCCGAAGCCGCGCCCGACACCGAGCAGCACCCCGCCGAGCAGCCCGTTTTTGGCCGCCGGCAGGACCACCTTGTAGACCACCTGCCAGCGGGTCGCGCCCATCGCCTCGGCGGCCTCGCGATAGCGGTCCGGCACGGCCTTGAGGGCGTCCTCGCAAATAGAGGTCATGATCGGCGCCGCCATCAGGCCGAGGATTATGCCGGCGTTCAGGACGTTCAGTCCCACCGGCACGTCGAACAGCTCGATGATCAGCGGGTTCATGATCGAGAGGCCGATGAAGCCCCAGACCACCGAGGGGATCGCCGCCAGAAGCTCGACGAGCACCTTGAGGATCTCGCGGGTCTTTCCGGTGGCGAATTCCGCGATGAAGATGGCCGCGCCCAATGAGAAGGGTATGGCCACCAGCATTGCCAGTCCGGTGACGCTGGCCGTGCCGGCGATCAGCGCCAGGATGCCGTAGGTGGTCTTGTACTCCGAGGTCGGCTTCCAGCGCGGCGAGCCGAAGAACTCGGCGAAATCGAAGGGGCCGATCAGGAACCCGAGGCCTTCCTTCGTCACGAAGACGAAGATCCCGATGATGAAGATGATCGCCGAGATGCCGCCGATGAAGACCAGGACCTGGACGACCTTGTCGATGTACCAGTCCGCGTTCCGCCGGTCGAAGTCGAGCTCGTCGCGCTTCTTGCTCGCAGCCGAGACGCCCCCCACCGGACCGGAGACAGGCCTCGATGCCTCCGTCATCTCAGTCCGCTCCCTCGCCGCGGAGGATTTCCATGAGGTCGCGGACCCTGGCGGCGATCTCGCGGTACATCTCGGTGTAGCGGTCTTCGCTTTCGGTCGCCGCGAGGCCCTCCGGCAGGTCTCCGACATCCCAGTCCAAGAAGACGGTCCGGAAGGGCTGTTGCGGCAGGTAGTCGCTCACGGGGCCCTTCAAGCTGACGACGACGTCGTACTTGGCGACCTTGTGCGGATCCGGGTCCAGAGCGGTGGTCTCGGCCGCGCCTGAGACCAGGCCGTGCCTCTCCAGAAAGCGGACGAGGCCGGGCTCGAGATCGACACCGTTGCGCCTGCCGGCACTGTCGTACTGGCCGCTATTGGGAAAGGACTTGCGGGCGACGGCCTGTGCGATCTGACTTTGGCAGGTGTTTTCGTCGTCGAGAAACAGGATCCTGTAGGTCTTCGGCGGCTTGGTCTCGCCGGTCACCGTGAACAGCGTCTCTTCGCAGATGTTCTTGCAACGGTCACAGACGCGCTTCAGCCGACCGACCAGGATAAGGGCATCGAAGAGGTAGCGAATCTGCTCGTGCGAGGTCTCGCTCTCGTGGACGAGCTCTTCGAAGGCCAGATCTCCGCGGCTCTTGCCTTGTGCGGCGATCGTCTTGGTCTCGCGGGCGAGCTCGGCGTCCTTTTCGTTGAAAGAGCGCATGGCCTGGCGCAGACAGGTCTGAGCCTGCTCGGCCATCTCCCCCATTTCTTGCTTGAGCAGCCCGGTTGGCAGGTGCGGTAGCTGTATGCCTTCGCGCGCGATCGTCGCGGCATAGTCGCCGATCCGCTCCAGCTCGTTGACGAGCCTCAGAATCGATGAGATCAGGCGAAGGGGGCCGGCGCTGGGCAGGTGAGTCGCCAGAAAGGCGTGGCAGAGGCGGTTGATCTCCCGAGTCTGACGGTTGATCGGGTGGTCACGGAGAATTGTCTGATTGGCGAGCTCCCTGTTGCCGGTCAGCGCGGCCCGTACGGCATCCTCTTGCGCCTTCTGCACGGCCGCCCCCAAGGAAGCAACCTCGTCCCGAATCCAGGTCATGTCCTTGGACAGGCGCTCTTCATAGAGTGGCATGGCTGGATGCTCCGGCTTCGCTTCGGTCCCCGCCTCGGGCGGCTGCTCGTCGTCGGCTACGGCCTATTGCGCGGCGCGCCGTCTGGCCGGCCACCGCAGCCAGTGCAGGACGGCGCCGGGCCGGCGTCCGCCGGCCCGGCCTGGGTCTCTAGTCGGTCTCGGAGGCGCAGTTGACGTCGCGGACCGGCGCATAGCCCTTCTTCAGGATGATGCACTGGCCTCGGTCACTGAGGATGAAGTCGAGGTACTTCTTGATCTCTCCGGCCGGCTCGCCATTGGTGTACATGAACAGCGGCCGGGCGATCGGATAGGAGCCGTCCGACGCGGTAGCCACGGTCGGCATCACGCAATCCTCGGCGTCGTCCTTGGAGATGCACGCCATCTTCACGTGATCGGTGGCGTAGGCGAGGCCGCTGTAGCCGATGGCGCAGGGCGTCTTCTCGACCAGGTCGACGACATCCTTCGAGCCGTGCATATCGCGGGTGCCCATGCGGTAGTCCCGTTTCTTGCCGAGCACGGCCTTGCGGAAGTAGGCGTAGGTGCCGGAATTGTTCTGGCGGCTGACGAGGACCATCTCCTGGTCTTTGCAACCGGGCACCTCGAGGCCGATGTCGGTCCAGGTCTCGGTTTCGCCTTCTTCGCCGAACATCTCGGCAAGCTGGGCAATCGACAGTGACTTGGCCGGGTTGTCCATGTGCAGGTAGACGGCGAGCGCATCGAAGCCGACGATGTGCTCGATCGGGTTCTGTCCTTTGGACTTGGCCAGATCGAGCTCCTTCTGCTTCATGGCCCGGCTGGCATTGGCGATGTCGACCGTGCCGTTGATCATCGCCGCGATGCCGGTGCCCGAGCCGCCGCCGGTGACGGCCACGGCCACGTCCGAATTGACCGTCTGATAGGCCTCGGCCCAAGCTTGGGCGACGTTGACCAGGGTATCGGAGCCTTTGTTCTGGATAAGTTCGCGCGCCTCGGCGGGCATGCTCAAGAGGAGGGCGCCGACGGCGAGGGCGGTCCCGAGGGACGACGTGACGGTTCTTTGCATTTTTCCTCCCAGCGGTGAGCCTCTGCGGATCTGCCTGCCCACCCAGTCATAAAATGAGACGTATCAAATTTCGGCCGGGAGATTGCCGTACGACTATTACGGTCTTGTCATGAAACTGCAAAATCTCGGTCATATATGCCGCCCGTGGCCGTTGCACGGGCGCGGGGCGTCGCTACCCGGCCTTCGGCAGGTCTGCGGGCGGTGCCAGCTGGACGAGCGACTCCGGGAACTGGCAGATGAAGGTGCTGCCGACACCGACCTCGCTGGCGATCTTCAGCTCCGCCGAGTAGCGGTCGAGCACCTGCTTGACGATGGCCAGGCCGAGGCCGGTCCCACCGGAGTCGCGCGATCGCCCGGCGTCCACCCGATAGAAGCGCTCGGAGAGCCGCGGCAGGTGGTAGGCGGCAATGCCTTGACCGTGGTCGCGGACCGAGAAGCTGGCACCTTCGCCATCCGTCCGCCACTCGATCTCGACGCGGGTGCCGGGCCGCGTGTGTCTCACGGCGTTGAAGATGATGTTGGAGAAGGCGCTGCGCAGCTCGGCTTCCTCGCCGAGGAGCCAGGCACTGGGGTCGGCGCGTAGGCGGAGGTCGTGCCGCGGCTCCCTTCTCAGAGCCCTCGCTTCCTCGACGATCTCGGACAACATCTCCGGAATCGGCACGGGTGCGTCGGCGTCCAGCCGTCCGGCCATCTCCAGACGAGACAGCTCCAGAAGATCGCCGACAAGATCCTGCATGCGCTGCGCCTGCTGGTCCATTTGAGCCAGCGGTCTCTGCCATTCGGGATCGCCCGAGAAGGCTTCACGGAGCGCTTCGAGGTAGCCGCGAAACACCGTGATCGGCGTCCTCAGCTCGTGCGAGGCATTGGCCAGGAAATCTCGACGGACCTGCTCCAGCCGGAAAACCGAGGTGATGTCGCGCGCCTGCAGGAGCCGTTCGCGTTGGTTCCCGAAAGGCGCCGTCACCTGAACGCTGAGCATCAGGGCGCCATTGATTGGAGACGGCACTTCCAGCGGCCGCGAAGGCCGTCCCCCGGCCAGGTCGTCTTCCAGCACGGGATGCCTGAGCAGGCCGCTCAAGTCCCGTTCCAGATCCTCGGGCCAGTTGAGGCCCAGGAGCTTGCGCGCGGCGGGGTTGAACCAGCGAATACGGCCGCCTTCCGACATCACGACGAGGGCGTCGGGCAGGGAGGCCGCGGCCTGCCTGTAGTCCGAAAGGGATGCGATCAGCCGGCGGTCACGCCTTCGTTTCCTTAGCTGACCGCGCTGCAGGCCGTCGAACACCGCCTCCCAAACCCCCAGAGAGACGGGGAGGCGAAAGCTCCGGCGGCGCGCGATCCAGGTCTGCAGCAGCAGGAAGTTGAAGAGATGCCAGCCGAGATATCCGAGGAAACCCAGCAGGAATGGCAGTCGAAAGTTGCCCAGTAGGAGGCCCGGCAGGAGCAGTGCCGCGGCCAGGGCGAGGACGCAGACAATCTCGTTGCGCCACGCCCGTATCAAGCCCGGCCTCGAGCGGAAAGGCGATAGCCGCTGCCGCGCACGGTCTGGATCAGGCGATGATGGCCGCTGGCTTCGAGGGCCTTGCGCAGGTTGCTGACGTGCATGTCGACCGTGCGCGGGCCGATGTGGATGTTGGCGCCCCAGACGAGGTCGAGGAGCTGCTCGCGGCTGTAGACCCGCTCCGGGTGGGTCATGAAGACATGAAGCATGCGGAACTCGGTCGGGCCCAGGACCAGCTCCTGTCCGTCGACCGAGACTCGATGGCTGACGGGATTGAGCTGAAGCCCGTCCAGGTCGATGGCGTCGTTCGTCGCCTCGGGCTTGGCGCGGCGGAGCACCGCCTCGATCCGCGCCACCAGCTCCTTGGGGGCGAAAGGCTTCGTGATGTAGTCGTCGGCGCCGCCTCTCAGGCCGCGTACCATGTCCTCCTCCTCGCCGCGGGCGGTGAGCATGATGATCGGGATCGAGCGGGTGCTGATGTCGCCTCTCAGGGACTTGACGAGATCGATGCCCGAGCGCCCCGGCAGCATCCAGTCCAGCAGAATGAGATCGGGGACGTCCCTCAGGATCTCGGCTTCCGCCTGGGCGACGTCGGCGGCCTCCACGTAGGAGAAGCCAGCCCGGGAAAGGGCAAAGCCGATCATCTCCCTGATGCTTGCTTCGTCGTCCACGAGCAAGATCTTGCCGGCCATCGCTCGCCTCCAGGGGCACAGGCCGATATCCCCTGCGACCACTCGGCCTCGATCACCCTCGTGGCAGGCGACTCATGTCGCACCGAATGGTACTCGCCCGAGCCCTCCTTCAGAGCGCCGGAACACGGCTATACCCGATCGGGCCGAGCGCCCCTAGCTCCGCCCGGATAATCGCTTCATGGTCGGTCAGGGCACGGAGCCTGTCGCTGATCTGGATCAAATTTTTCCGCGCCCGATCCGGCCGCCCCGGCCGCCCTCGAGCCGATGCAGGGCAGTTCCCCAAGGGAAATAGGGTAGAGGACAGCGGGCCTCGCCCCCCGTCGCTGCCATCGGCTGACCTCGATCAAATGTCACGTCATCTTCTGAAGTCTGTCATAAAAGATTCATTCATACTCTCTAGCCTCTCGATCCAGGCCGGTAGAGAAGATTGCCCAAGGTCGGCCGGCGGCAAGGATGGATCGGAGCGTGTCAGGGATGGAAGGGGCAGTCCTCAAGGCGGAGGCCCACGATGCTCCCGAGTCGGACTTGGTCGAGCCCGAGCGCGCGCGCTCGGCGCCGGTCCTGGTCGCGGTCGACTTCTCGTCGGAGTCGGAAGCTGCGCTGCTCTGGGCGGCGGAATACGCCGAATGCAGCGGGGCGCCGCTTGAAGTGCTGCACGTCGTCCACGACCCCGCCGATGCGCCCGGCACCTACAAGCCGGACAACGCCGATCCGCTGGAGCCGATGGTCGACGTCGCCAGCGACAGGTTGGACGAGGTCCTGGATCGCGTAGCGCGCGAACACCCCGATCTGAAGGCGCTCGCGGACGCGAAACGGCACTGCATAGAGGGTCTGCCGGGCTCCACCATCGTCGACATGGAGCGGACCAGGGATGCCAGGCTGCTGGTTCTAGGCGGTCGCCGCCGCAACGGCCTGTCGCGCCTCCTGCACGCCTCCACCGCGCATCAAGTCGCTGGGAAATCTCGGGCGCCGGTCACCATCGTCAAATCCCGCGGCTGATGGCTCTGCGGTTGGTCAAGGGCGGACAGCAGTCCGCCGTCGAGTTCCCGCTCTTCGACTCGCTGCTTGACAGAAGCGGTAAGCGACAGCTCCGAAGCCTCGTGACGGTGATCGCCGTCGCGCGTGGACAGGTGGTGGTCAAGGCGGGCGATGTCGGCCAAGACTTGCTCGTCGTTTCGGAAGGCGTCCTGAAGCTCTGGAAAGGCCTTTCGGACGGACGGCGTCAGATCGTCGCGTTCCGCGCGAGCGGAGACCTGGTCTCGATGCATCGCTGCAACACGCCCTGGCCGGTAACCGCCCAGGCGGTTTCCGATTGTCGGCTGCTCCAGATCGATTGGGAGGATCTGCACCGGCTGACGCGCCGCTATCCGGCGATGGAGCGGGCGCTATTGGACCAAGCGAGCGACGAGATCACCAATCTGCAAGGCCGGCTCCTCACCATCGGCTGCAAGTCCACGGAAGAGAGACTCGCCTCCTTCATGCTGGAGTTCTTCCGACCCTCGGCGGTGCCATCGAGTCTCACGCGCGAGATCCATCTACCCATGCGCCGCTCCGAGATCGCCGAGTACTTGGGCATAACCACGGAGTCCGTGTCGCGCGAGTTCTCGCGCTTGAAGCGCCGGCGGATCATCGCCATGCCGCGGCCAAGCAGGGTCGTCGTCCTCAATTGGCATGCCCTGGAGGACCTCGCCTTTGGTGCCTCCGCTCCGGCGGGTTGGGCCGAAGGAGGCGGCGCCGGCTTGCGCAATGGCCTGGTCGTTTCCGAATAGCATGCAGACAGGGTGACATCGGCGATCGAAGCAGGGGCTTGAAGGCCCGGGCTTGACGGCCGTCGCCCCGCCTTGTCGCCGTCTATACAAGTGTCGCCCAGGTGCGGGTGGTCCGTTGGCGACCGGACCGATCCGATCCCTCTCGAATCGGCACGTCCGGGTGAAGATCGTCAAGCCGTTGCGGCTCTGCGATGTCCGCATCGACTACCGCCCACGGCAGTCCTTTTGCCGACGTAGCGCCTGTCGCATCGGTAGATCAGTCCGTCGCTTTCGGTGACACAGATTTGGTTGGCGCCAGGCTGGCTGAGGCGGGTCGCCGGGTGCCTTTCATGCCCGATTGTCCTCTAGAACCATCTTCGCGCCTTTGGTCGCGATCATCGCGGTCGGCGTGTTGGTGTTGCCGGAGGTGATCGTCGGCATGATCGACGCATCGATGACTCGCAGTTGGCCGAGCCCGATGACGCGAAGTCGCTCGTCGACCACCGAGCTCGGATCCGATGGGGTGCCCATCCGGGCCGTGCCGACCGGGTGGAAAATCGTCGTGCCGATATCCCCCGCTGCTTTCGCGAGGGCCTCGTCGTCGTCCCCGACCGCTGGGCCCGGCAGATGCTCTTCGGGCTTGAAGGGCGCCAAGGCCGGCTGCGACATCAGGCGGCGGGTCACGCGGATCGCGTCGGCGGCGACCTTCCGGTCCGCCTCCGTCGAGAGGTAGCGGGGCGCTATGATGGGCGCCGAGTCCGGATGCCGGTCGCGGAGCTTCACGATGCCCCGAGACGTCGGCCTCAAGTTGCAGGCACTGGCCGTGATCGCGGGAAAGCGGTGCAGGGGATCGCCGAACTTGTCGAGCGACAGCGGCTGGACATGGAACTCGATGTTGGGCCTGGCGTGTCCGGGCGAGGAGAAGGTGAAGATGCCGAGCTGAGAGGGCGCCATGGTCAGCGGCCCCCGCCTGAAGAGCGCGTACTGCAGCCCCATCTTGGCCTTGCCGAGGAGCGAGTGATAGGCCTCGTTGAGCGTTTGCACGCCCGACACGCGATAGATGGCCCGCTGCTGAAGATGGTCCTGCAGGTTGCGGCCGACACCTTCCAGGCGATGGACGACGTCGATACCGCAGTCGCTCAGCCAGTCCGCCGGGCCGATGCCGGAGCGCTGAAGGATCTGGACCGAGCCGATGGAGCCGGCGGCCAGCACGACTTCGCGGCGCGCTTCGACGCGATATTGCCGGTCGCCGACGCGGTAGCTGAGGCCGCGCGCGACTTTGCCGTCGAGCGCGAGTCTGTCGACCGTGGCGCCGGTGACCACGCGCAGATTCGAGCGCGACCGGATCGGCTCGAGATAGCCGCGCGCGGCCGACCAGCGGCGCCCGCGCTTCTGGTTGACGTGGAAGTAGCCGACGCCCTCGTTGCGGCCGGTGTTGAAGTCGCCCGTCCGCGCGACGCCCATCTGGGTCGCGGCTTCGCCGACCAGATCGAGGACTTTCCAGGAGAGTCGCGGCGGCTCGACCCGCCAGCCGCCGCCGACACCGTGGTGCTCGGATTCGCCGAGGAAGTGATCCTCGAGCGCCTTGAAGAGCGGCAGGACGTCGTCCCAGGCCCAGCCGGTCAGGCCCTCGGCGCGCCAGCCGTCGTAGTCCTCCGCCTGGCCGCGCATCGCGATCATGGCATTGATCGCGGAAGAGCCGCCGATGACCTTGCCGCGCGGATAGGCGAGGGCGCGGCCGTTGAGCCCGGGCTCGCTCTCGGTCTTGAACATCCAGTCCGAGCGCGGGTTGCCGATCGTGAAGAGGTAGCCGACCGGGATGTGGAACCAGATCCAGTTGTCCCTGCCGCCCGCCTCGAGCAGGAGGACTCGCGTGCCGGGGTCCTCCGACAGCTTGTTGGCGAGGATGCAGCCGGCGGTTCCGCCACCGGCGACGATGTAGTCGTAGTCGCCGTCCAGGGTCTCCACGTCGTCCCACCGCGGTTTCGGTTCCGTGACCTCGAGAGCGTCTAGTAGGCCCGGGGTCGCGCCGTTACAATGTGCAGAAACGCAACGTGCATTTGCAGGAATACATGCAGGGCGTCGACTGGGACGATCTCAGGCTGTTCCTCGCCATTGCCCGGGCCGGCAGCCTTGTCGGCGCCGGCAGAACGCTGGACCTGGATCACACGACCCTCTCGCGCCGGCTCGCAGGGCTGGAGGAGAAGCTCTCCATCAAGCTGTTCGAGAGGGCCGGCCGCAGGCTCAAGATCAACGCGGCGGGCGAACAGCTTCGGAAGACGGCGGAGACGCTGGAGTCGAGGCTCTTCTCCGATCTGGTATCGATCCGCGCGGCGATGTCCGATCGCTCCGGCGTCGTGCGCATCGGCGCGCCCGAAGGCCTCGGGATCGGCTACCTCGCCAAGAGGATCGGCGGGATCGCCGAACTCTACCCCGATATCGCGATCGAGCTCATCGCCTTGCCGCAGCGATACTCCCTCGCCGCCCGGGAAGCCGACATCGTGATCACCCTGGAGCGGCCGACGTCCGGCAACCAGGTCGTGCGCAAGCTGACGGATTACGGGCTCGGCTTCTACGCGACCCGAGACTACCTGCGCCGCTTCGGCGTTCCCGAGCGTTTGGAGGATCTCGAGCGGCACCGCCTCTGCGGCTATATCCAGTCTCTGCTCCATACCCGCGAGCTCGACTACCTGCGATTTGGCTCGATCGAGCTCTCGACGCAGCTCTGCAGCACGAGCGTGATCGCCCAGCGCGACATCGTTCTCAGCGGCTGCGCGCTCGGCATACTGCCGCACTTCGTCGCGTCGGAAGCGGCCGACAGGCTGCGGCCCGTGCTCGAGCGGGAAAGCCTGACCCGGCGCTACTGGCTGACCGTGCACGGCGATTTCCGGGAGCTGGTGCGGATAAAGCTGGTGTCCCGGGCCTTGTTCAAGCTGGTCAAGCAGGACAGGCCGCTGTTCCGGGGACCAAACGCCTAGACAAGCGTCGCGACGCTCGCTGACGGGCTCCGGACTCTCGGCAGGCGCCAACGTGCGAGCACGACAGCCTTGTCAGCAACAGAGGATGGTGACATTTTGACCTGCGGCTTCGGCCGCGCGGACATATCCTAAGGGCAAGGAGGCTCTCGACCCGTTCCGGGGGAGGGCCTCTATTTTTTTGGTGGATCTCTATGGCTTCTGAAAGCTGGCGCGTCGGTGTGCTGTTTTCCGAGACGGGGGTGACCCGCGCCATTGAGCGCACCCAGCAAGCAGCGACGCTTCTCGCGATACATGAAATCAACAGCGCCGGCGGGGTTCTGGGCCGGAAGATCGAGCCGGTCATCTACGACCCTCAGTCGACCCCATCGTTGTATCAGCGGCTGGCGCTTCGCCTCTGCGACGAGGACCGCGTCCACGTCGTCTTCGGCTGCCATATGTCCAGCACCCGAAAGGCCGCCCTGCCGACCATCGAAGCCCGGGGCGCACTGTTGTTCTATCCGACGCTCTATGAGGGTTTCGAATACTCGCGTCATTGCGTCTACACGGGCGCCGCCCCAAATCAGAACTCGGTGCAGCTCGTCGACTATCTCTCCGCGAACTACGGGAAACGCGTGTTCCTTGTGGGGTCGAACTACATCTACCCGCACGAATCCAACAGGATCATCGCCGAGCTGTTCCTGCAGATCGGCGGCGAGGTGTTGGACGAGCTCTACGTCCCGTTGGAGCTGGAAGACCACCATATCCATAGAATCATTGAGCGAATTCGCCTCGCCCAGCCGGACGTGATCTACTCGACGGTGGTCGGGGAAGGGATCATTCCCTTCTTCCACGCCTTCAAGGAAGCCGGCTTCGATTCCCGAACCCTGCCGATCGCCAGCCAGTCGACCAGCGAGGCCGACTTCAGCCTCATGCCGCCCGAGGTCGCCGCCGGTCACGTGACCGCGGCGCCCTTCTTCTCGACTCTGGAGCTTCCAGCCGCCAAGCAGTTCGTCGCCAAGCTCAAGGCGGAGTTCGGCGACGAGATGATGGCGACGGCGCCGGCGGAGGCGGCCTACTTCCAAGTCCACCTCTACGCCGCCGCCCTCGAGAAGAGCGGCAGCGACCGGCTGCCCGACATACTGCGGGCGCTGGGCGAGGTCGAGTTCCACGCGCCGCAGGGGCCGGTCAAAGTCGATCCCTCGACCAACCACACCTTCCTCTGGCCGAGGGTCGCCAAGCTGAACGAGCGCGGCGCCTTCGAGGTCGTGTTCGAGCCGAAGGCGAGAGTCGCTCCGGACCCTTTCATGACGAAGCACGGACTAGAGCTAGGACTTTCCGATCCGCAGCTCAGCTCCGGGTGAGTCGCGCGATGTCCTTTGCCAGCCTAGCCGACCTGCGGAACCTCAACGTCCTGGTTCTGAATCCGGCGGACGCTGAGGGCGAGTTCCTGGTCGACCACCTCCGACGCATCGGCTGCAGCACGGTTCAGGACTGGCCCGTGCCGGCGGCGGCGCCGCAAGACGTCGATGTCGTTTTCCTGGCGATCGAAGACGACGCCCGCGACGAGATCGGGCAGTTCGTTCGCAACCTGCGCAAGCCCAGCCCGACGATCCTGGCAATCGTCAGCTACGAGAACCCGACGGCGCTGCAAATGGTGCTCGAAAGCGGCGCGCTCGCGGTCATCGAGCGGCCGATTAAGCCCTTCGGATTGCTCACGAATCTGGCGATCGCGCGGAACTCCTGGCTGGCCCAGCAGAACATGCAGCGCGACATCCGGAAATACAAACGCAAGGTCTTCGGCGACAAGCAGGTCGCTCGCGCCAAGGTTATCCTGATGGCCGCGAACGGCGCGACGGAGTCGGAAGCGCACAACGAGATCAGACAGATGGCGATGGCGAAGCAGATGACCATCGAAGCCGTCGCCGAGTGCATCATCAGCGCCGAAGGCAACTTGCGAAAGACTCTGAACCGTGGTTAAGTGAATCGACATACGCTCACCAGTCCCCTCCTTGGAGTTCATTGGGGAGGCCATTGGTGAGTGGCGAGCGAGCTACTCGCATCGCGCTAGGATGGCAACGCAGCCCGCATGCTCTTTAGGCATCGCGGGCTTTTGTCGTTCCTCGGCAGGGCCGCCGAAATTCCCCAAACGAACAGATCAAACGCGCTGCCTTCTTTCGAAGGCCGGCGACGGTTGTGCTTTGAACGGAGGAGAGATGTCCATGCGAATCAACAGGCGAGACCTACTGAAGACGGCGGGCGCCACGACAGCCGCCCTGGCGATGCCGGGGATCATTGGGCGTGCCCTGGCCGCGGACAAGATCCAGGTCGGCGCCCTCTATTCCCAGACCGGCGGGCTTTCCGTCGTCGAGAAGCTGCTTTCGACCGCCGTCGAGCTCGCCGTCGACGAGATCAACGCAGCCGGCGGAGTCCTGGGTAAGCAGGTGGAAGTCGTCGTCGAGGACGGCGCGTCCGACCCCAAGACCTTCAGCGAGAAGGCACGCAAGCTGATCCTGAAGGACAAGATCCCGACGGTCTTCGGCTGCCACACCTCGGCAAGCCGCAAGGCCGTGCTGCCGGTCTTCGAGCGACGCAACGCGATGCTCTACTACCAGACCCACTACGAGGGCTTCGAGTGCTCCCGCAACGTTCTCTATACCGGCGCCGTGCCGAACCAGCAGCTCGGCAACCTGGTTCCCTGGATGGTCAACACGCTCGGCAAGAAGAAGGTCTTCATCGTCGGGTCGAACTACGTCTATCCCCGCGAGATGGCCAAGGTGACCAAGAAGCTGCTGAACGACAACGGCGCGGAGTGGGTGGCCGACGAGTACCTCGAGCTGGGTCACTCGGAATGGGCCGCCATGGTCAAGAAGATCAAGGACTCCGGCTGCGACGCCGTGCTGTCCAACGTGGTCGGCGATTCCATCATCGCCTTCTACCGGGAGTTCGGTAACCAGGGGCTCTCGCACGACGAGATCCCGATCTGCGCCACCGTCACCTCCGAGATCGAGATCGCCGCCATGGGGCCGGAGTTCGCCGCCGGCAGCTACACCTCGTTCCCCTACTTCATGTCGCTCGACCGGCCGGAGAACAAGTCCTTCATCGAGAACTTCCGCAAGAAGGTGAACGACCCGAGGATCGTGACCTACCACTCCCTCGAAGCGGCCTATTTCCAGGTCTTCATCTGGAAGCAGGCCGTCGAGCAGGCCGGCAGCCTGGAGGTCGACGCGGTTCGCGAAGTCCTCGGCGGTCAGAGCTACAATGCGCCGGGCGGTCCGGTGACCATCGATGGCGACAACCTGCATTGCGCCCTGACGCCGCGCATCGGCCAGTGGCAGGCGGACGGCCAAAGCAAGATCGTCGATGAGTATTCGGAGAACATCAAGCCGTTGCCCTACTCGGCATACGGCGAGACCGCCGACGATCTTTTCTGCACACCGAAGGGTCTTTTGAAAGAGAAGCTCTAGTCCTGCCTGCTAGCCGGTGCCCGTCGGGCAGCCAACCGCTCGGCGGGCATCGGCACCTTTTTTTGCTAGCGGAATAGCCGCAGATGGTTGAAGTGCTCTTCATCGGGCTCAGCCTGAGCTCGATCCTTCTTCTGATCGCGTTGGGTCTGGCGATCACCTACGGCGCCATGGGCGTCATCAACATGGCCCACGGCGACATGGTCATGATCGGCGCCTACGTGACGGTCATGTCGAAGATCTGGCTGGGGCTGGACTTCTATTTCGCTATTCCGCTGGCGTTCATCGTCACCGCCCTCATCGGCCTCCTGATCGAGCGGATCGTCATTCGCAGGCTCTACGGACGGCTTCTCGATACCCTGCTTGCGACCTGGGGCATCTCGATCCTGCTCCAGCAGGCGGTTCGGCTGGAGCTGGGCCTCTCCTTCTTCGGGCTTCACATCGAAGGCCTGGGCCCCGGCCTGCAGAAAGTCGACGTGCCCGAGTTCCTCCGGGGCACGATCAGCTTCGGCGATACCGAGCTGAACGGCTACCGGATGTTCATCATCCTGGTCACCATCGCGCTGACGTTCGTGACCTGGTTCCTGCTCTATCGCACCGCCTTCGGCGTGCAGGTCCGGGCGATCATTCGCAATCCCGAAATGGCCGCGGCCAGCGGCATCGACGTCAAGCGCGTCAACTCGCTGACCTTCGCTTTCGGCTCGGGCCTGGCCGGGGTGGCGGGCGTCATGATGTCGGGCTTCAAGACCGTCTTCCCCGACATGGGGGCGACTCTCGTGGTCGACGGCTTCATGGTCGTGGTGGCCGGCGGCGTCGGTAGCATCTACGGCACCATCCTGTCCTCCGGCTTGCTCGGCGAGATCAACGCGCTGGTCGCCTTGGCGAGCAACGACATCATCGCCCGGGCGGTCGTCTTCGCCGTCGTCATCCTGGTCATCATCCTCAAGCCCAAAGGGCTCTTCTCCTTCAAGGAGCGCTGACATGGGCTTGGAAAGGAAGATCCAGCTCGGCGCCTACGCGCTCTTCATCGTCGCCCTGTTTCTCGTTCCTGAGTTCAGCGACGAGTTCTGGCTGAACCGGGCGTCCAAGTACCTGGTCTATGGCATGCTCGGCGTCTCGATCGCCTTGACCTGGGGCTATGCCGGCGTCCTCAGCCTGGGGCAGGGCCTGTTCTTCGGCATCGGCGCCTACATGCTGGCGATGTCGCTGAAGCTGGCGAGCCCCACGAGCCTGGCACAGGGCTCGGACCGGCCGATCCCCGATTTCATGCTGTGGAACGCGGAGCCGGACGCGCCCGTCGAGCTCTGCTGCATCACGCCCGGCTCCTACCTTTGGCTGCCGTTCGAGAGCGTCTCCTTCGGCATGCTCATGGGCGTGCTGCTGCCGGCGGTCGTCGCCGGCATACTGGGGACGATCGTCTTCAAGAAGCGGATCTCCGGCGTCTTCATCTCGATCATCACCCTGGCCCTGGTGCTTCTGGTCAGGCTCGTCGTCATCGATCTCCAGCCGCTGACGAACGGCTTCAACGGGCTGACGGACCTTGCCTTCCTGACGATCGCCGGCTTCGAGTTCGATCCCTACAGCCGCTCCACCTACTACCTCTGCGCCGCCTCCCTGGCGCTGGTCCTGATAGCCGCGCGGCTGCTGGCCGACACGCGGGCGAGCCTCATCCTGCAGGCGATCAGGGACGATCAGCAGCGCGCGCGCCATCTCGGCTTCAACGTGCCGATGTACCAGACCTTCTTCTTCGTCGTCTCGGCGGCGATCGCGGGATACGCCGGCATGCTCTTCGTCGTCGCCTCGGAGTTCGCCTCGCCGACCTTCATGGACCTGTCCTTCTCCGTGGCCATGGTGGTCTGGGCTGCCGTCGGCGGCCGCTCGTCGCTTCTGGGCGCCTGCATCGGCGCGATCGCGATCAACTGGATCGAGGCCGAGGTGAGCGAGACGGCGGCGCTGGTCGAGGCCTGGAAGGCCATCATCGGGCTGATCTTCGTGCTGGTCGTCCTGTTCCTGCCGCGCGGCCTCGGCGGCGTGGCGCACGATCTGGCGGCCCGTCTCGCCCGCCGCCAGTCGCGGAAGGCCGCGGCGGCCGGCACGGCCGGCGCGGAGGTCAAGCGCCATGCCTAGCGCGCTGCGCGTCGAGAATGTCACCGCCCAGTTCGGTGCCTTCAAGGCGGTCGATTCGGTCAGCCTTTCGGTCTCCGACGGCGAGCTGCGCGTCCTGCTCGGCGCCAACGGCGCCGGCAAGACCACCCTGATGGACCTGATCAGCGGTCGCATCCCTTGCGCGGAAGGCGATGTCCAGGTCTACGGCCGGACCATCACCAACTGGCAGGAGCACAGGATCGCTTCGGCCGGCGTCGGGCGGAAGTTCCAGATCCCGAGCGTGTTCAGGAACCTGAGCGTCCGCAAGAACATCGAGGTGGCGCGCTGCCACAGCCAGTCGGTGTTCAAGAACCTCCGCTTCCGGCTGCCGGCCGCCGATCGCCGCCGGGTCGACGACGTGCTCGAGCTGACCGGCCTGCAGGACTCCGCCGAGCAGCTCGCCGCCCACCTCAGCCACGGCGAGACCCAGTGGCTGGAGCTCGGCATGCTGGTGGCCCAGGACCCCAAGGTCGTGCTGCTCGACGAGCCGACCGCCGGCATGACCCAGGGAGAGACGTCCAAGACCGCCGAGATCATCAAGCGCCTGAGGGGCGACCACAGCATCGTCGTCATCGAGCACGACATGGGCTTCGTCCGCGAGATCGCGGAGGTCATTACCGTCATGCACCTCGGAAAGGTCATCGCCGAAGGGCCGGTCGAGCAGATCGAGAAGGATCCCGAGGTGCGGGCCGCCTACCTCGGCTCGACGGGAATACTGTGATGCTGGCGACCGGCGACCTCAACAGCTACTACGGCCGCAGCCACATCCTGCAGGGCATCACGCTGCGGGTCGAGAAGGGCGAGGTCACCAGCATCATCGGGCGCAACGGCACCGGGAAGACCACCTTCCTGCGCTCGATCATGGGCCTGACCGACCGGACGAGCGGGTCGATCCTCTTCGAGGAGCGCGAGATCTCCGCGTCGGAGCCCCACGAAAGGGCTCGCTCGGGCATCGCCTATGTCCCGCAAGGCCGCGAGATCATCCCCGATTTCTCGGTGCGCGAGAACATCCTGATGGGCGCCTTCGCCCGGCGGGACGGCAAGCGTGAGGTCCCGGCCCTGGTGGCGGAGCTCTTCCCCTATCTCGTCGAGAACCTGGAGCGGGCGGGCGGCCTGCTCTCCGGCGGCCAGCAGCAGCAGCTGGCGATCGCCAGGGCCCTGGCCGCCGATCCCAAGCTGATTCTGCTCGATGAGCCCAACGAAGGGATCCAGCCGTCGATCGTCGAGGTGATCGAACAGGTGATCTTCCGGCTGAACCGCGAGCTCGGCCTGACCGTCCTGCTCGTGGAGCAGAACGTTCGATTCGTGCGGGAGGTCTCCCACCGCTTCGCGGTGATGGAGAAGGGAAAACTGGTGGTGCAGGGCGAGAGCGGCGAGCTCTCGGACGAGATCGTGCACAAGCATCTTGCCGTCTAGCCGGCGGCGGGATCTGGAAAGGAGACAGCATGTCGGACAGCAAGTACAAGACCGCCGCCGTCCAATTCGAGCCGACGATGTTCGAGAAGGAGCGGAACATCGCGCGGATCACCGCTCTGGTCGAGGAGGCCGCGTCGGAGGGCGCGCGCCTCATCGTCACGCCCGAGATGGGGACCACCGGCTACTGCTGGCAGAACAGGGAGGAAGTGCGGCCCTTCGTCGAGACCATCCCCGGCGACACGACGGCGCATTTCCAGGAGATCGCGAAGCGCAACGACTGCTACATCGTCATCGGCATGCCCGAGGTCGATCAGGTCACCGATCTCTACTACAACACGGCCGTGCTGATCGGTCCGGAGGGCGTGGTCGGCAAGCACCGCAAGTCCCACCCCTATATCGCGGAGCCGAAATGGGCCGCCAACGGCGACGTCGCGCACGAAGTCTTCGACACCAAGATCGGCCGCGTGGCGATGCTGGTCTGCATGGACCTGCACTTCTTCGAGACGGCCCGGCTCGAGGCGATCAAGGGTGCCGACGTGATCTGCCACATCAGCAACTGGCTCGAGGAGCGCACGCCGGCGCCCTACTGGATCAACCGCGCCTTCGAGAACTGCTGCTACGTCATCGAGAGCAACCGCTGGGGCCTGGAGCGGACGGTGCAGTTCAGCGGCGGTAGCTGCATCATCAACCCCGACGGCAGCGTCGAAAGCGTGATGGACGCGGGAGACGGCATCATCTACGGCACGATCGACCTGGCCTGGCCGCGCAAGCGCGACGTTCTCGGAGAGCCGGTCTTCACCGCCAGGCGGACGGACATGTACGCCGACCTGATGACCAACAGCTTCACCTGGAACCCCACCGACTTCTTCAAGCTCTACGGGCTGAAGCCGATTCCCAAGGGCGGCGTCTCGACCGCGGCGGTGGCCCAGTTCGCGCCCTCGGACGAGGCTGCGGCCAATCTCGAGGTCGTGCGCGAGCTGGCCGAGGAGGCGAAGAAGGCGGAGGGCGCCGACATTCTCGTGTTCCCGGAGCTGGCGCTGACCGGCTTGGGCGAGCCCGCGAAGACGGCGGAGGTCATCACCGGGCCGACGGTGTCGGCCTTCGTTCGGATCGCCATGCGCCTGCGCATGTACCTGGTCGCGGGCTTCGCCGAGCAGGACGGCGAGCGGCTCTACAACAGCGCCGTCCTGGCGGGCCCCGAGGGGCTGGTCGGGAGCTACCGCAAGACGCATCTCTCGCAGCAGGATCGCGGCTGGGCGTCGCAAGGCGACGAGTGGAAGTGGTTCGACCTGCCGATCGGGCGTGTCGGCCTGGTGATCGGCCATGACGCCCTCTATCCGGAGGCCATCCGCTGTCTCGCCATCAAGGGCTGCGACTTCGTCGTCGCGCCCTCGGCCATCCGGGGCACCTTCACCGGCTCCCATCCGGGCACGGTGATCCCCCACAACTACCCGACGCCGACCGGCGCGGACCCCTACCACTGGCATGCCTTCCGGGTCAGGGGCGGCGAGAGCAACGTCTACTTCGCCTTCTCCAACGTGCTCGACCCGGCCCGCGACATGCACGGTATGAGCGGCGTCTTCGGCCCCGACACCTTCGCCTTCCCGCGGCAGGAGTCGGCGATCCTCGACGAGGTCGGCGTGGTCTCGACCAAGGTCGACACGAGCAACCTCGACACCCCCTATCCGACGAACATCGTGCGGCGGAAGGACCTGGTGGTCATGCGCCTGCCGCACCACTACGAGCCCCTGTTGGGCCGCGGCAACCATTAGGAGGCGGTTCGTTTCGATGTCGACGGCTACCGATTCCGCCCAAGCGGGGAGCGACCTAGAGGGCTTCGACGGTCACCGGGAACAGCCGCTCCATGTCGTCCGCTTCCATGAGATGGAACACATTGAAGCGGAAGGCGGGTCCGATCGCGACTTCCGGCGGCGTGAAGGGGAAGGCGAGGTTTCCGGCCGTCGATAGCCGGCCTTCGAAGCCGTAGTGCAGGAGGCATTGCTTGGTCGTCCGCACCACCTCCTCGGCGCGCTCCGCCGTCGGCGCGATGCACTCGGCCAGGATGAAGGCCTCGCGCGGGGCGGGCGCCGGCATCTTCCAGTCGTGCCCGCCGTTGACGCCGTAGAGCCGGAAGAACAGGCTGTAGTCCTCGGGCGCCTCCTCGCAGGCGAGGCTGCCGACGAGCTCCTTCAGTCCCGCGAAGATCGTCTCGTGCCGCTCGATGAAGCGGGGGTCGGTGGTCGCGCAGAGCAGCACGCTGCGCTGACCGACCAGGCGCGCGCCTTCGAGCTTCACGCGGATGGCCGTCGCCGGCTCGAAGCGGGCGCCGCTGACCCGGGTCCGGCGCGCATCGATCGCCTCGTAGCGAACCTGGCCGAGGTCGACGCGGCCGCCGGGCTCGCGAATCTCGAAGGGGTCGGCCTGCTCGTAGAGGCCGTGCGCGGCGACCGAATGGGGCGTCGCGGCGCGGACCGGGTTCATGCTCTCCAGCTCGAAGCCCTCGTCGTCGAGCGTGGCCAGGATGGAATCGCGCCCGCCCGGAACGCAGCAGATCGAAGCGCACTCGACGATCTTCGCCATGTGGGTGGCCAGGCCGAGCGGGAACCCGAGAATCGCGGGCAGGGCGGCGAAGATCGCCGTGTCGCAAGCCCGGCCCGCGACGACCACGTCGGCGCCGCTCTCCAGCCCGCGCCGCAGCGCCTCGAGCCCCATCTGCGCGACGAGATGGCTGGCCGCGTCGACCTCCTCCTCGCGAAGCGCCGGCATGGTGTCCATGGGCAGCACCTTGCGCGCGCGGATCGCCTGCTTCACCGCCTCGCGGGGGATGTCGGCGGCGATGCTCGCCAGCTTGAAGGAGAGGCCGTCCTCGCGAGCGATCTCGCGGACGATCTCCAAGGTCTCGCCGAGGTGGGGCGCGGCGCCCGCGGAGCCCGCGGAGCCGATGACCAGGGGAATGTCGAGCGACCGCGCCGCGCGCAGCACCTTCCGCAGGTCGCGCTTCGCGCCGGCCCGCGTGGTCGCCATGGTGCCGCTGCCGAGGTAGGTCGGGCCGATGTCGATCGAGCCCATGTCGCAGCCGATCATGTCGGGCTTGCGCTCGAGCCCCGCTTCGAGCGCCGGGCTGGGGACGCCGTAGCCGAGCTGCCCGGACGCGCCGAGTATGCGCAGCGGGCGCCGGGCCCCGCGCGCGAAGGCCTCGGCCAAGCGCAGCGCCGCGCTCACGGGGCCCTCACAGGGCGACGTCCAGCAAGGCCGCGTGCTGTTGCGCCCCGTAGACGTCCCGGTCGCCGAGGTCTCCCGACACGACGTCCCGGGGCATGGTGATCTTGATCGCCAGCGCCGGCTCGTAGGCGAAGACGCGCACCTGCTCGAGCGGCTTGGCGTAGCGTTCCGATACCTGGAGTTGTAGATCGGAGAGCCGGGCTCGCACGAACTCGAAGCCTTCGCGGGAGGGGAACATCAGGTCGAGGGTCAGGAGACAGGGCCCCGCGTTCTTGCTGCGGATCGTCGTGGCGATTTCGTCCAAGCGCATGTCCGCGGGCCGGTCGGGAAATAACAGAGGCGGCGCAAGCCTATAGAGGGCATTTGCAATCTGTCAACAGTTGACGTGCTTCCCTGGGCTCTATACCGTCCGGAGCGTCGCCGGGACGAGGCTGCTGGCCGGCATGTTTTTCAACCGAGCGGGGGCTCAGATGACCGGTGGTGAGGAGCCTGGGCGCGACGCCGCCGCACTCAGACGCCATCTGCGCACCCTGATCGGCCGCCGGGACGCCTGCCTCATCCCCGGTGCGAGCGACGCGCTCGGGGCCCGCCTGATCGAGGATCTGGGGTTCGACGCCGTCTATGTCACCGGCGCGGGCTTGACCAACAGCCAGCTCGGCATGCCCGACATCGGGCTGCTCTCGCTCAGCGAGCTGGCGGAGGCGACCGCGCGGATCGCCGATGTGTCGTCCCTGCCACTCCTGGTCGACATCGATACCGGGTTCGGCAACTCGGTCAACGTCTACCGCACGGTCCGCATGCTCGAGCGCGCCGGCGCCTCGGCCCTGCAGATCGAGGACCAGGTCTTCCCCAAGAAGTGCGGGCATTTCTCCGGCAAGGAGGTGATTCCGCTGGACGAGATGCTCGGCAAGCTCAAGGCCGCCCTCGATTCGAGGCACGACCCGGACCTGCAGATCATCGCCCGCACCGATGCGCGCTCCGTCGAGGGCTTCGAGGCCGCGCTCGAAAGGGCGAACGCCTTCATCGAGGAAGGGGCGGACGTGATCTTCGTCGAAGCGCCGCTCGACGTGGATGAGATCCGGCGGATCGCGGCCTTGCCCGCGCCGCAGATCATGAACATCGTGATCGGCGGCAAGACCCCGATGCTCTCCCTGGAGGAACTGAAGGCGCTCGGCTTCTCGATCGTGCTCTATGCCAACGCCGTCTTGCAGGTGACCATCTCGGCGGTTCAGGCCATGCTGGAACAGCTTCGCCGCGAGGGCTCCCTGGACGGATACGAGTCCCGTCTGGCGAGCTTCGAGGAGCGGCAGCGCGTCGTCGGCAAGCCGTTCTTCGACGCATTGGAGAAGAGGTACGCGAGCGACTAGGCGGCCGGCCCTTGGCTCGCCGATCGTCGCTCAAGGCTGGGATAGCGGCAAGGTGGCGCAGAATCGGATCAAGGCGACCTTCATGCGCGGCGGCACCTCCAAGGCCGTGATCTTCAGGCGCTGCGACCTGCCGGCCGAGCCCGCCGACTGGGAGCCGATCTTCCTCTCGGTCATGGGCTCCCCCGACCCTTTCGGCCGCCAGCTCGACGGCATGGGCGGCGGCATCTCGTCGCTCTCCAAGGTCTGCGTCGTCGGCCCGCCGAGCCACCCCGAAGCCGACGTCGACTACACCTTCGCGCAGATCCCGGTCACCCAGGACTCGGTCGACTACGGGGGCAACTGCGGCAACATGTCCTCGGCCGTCGGGCCCTACGCCGTCGAGGAAGGGCTCGTGACGGCACCGAGAGACGGCACCGCCGTGGTTCGGATCCACAACGTCAACACGGGGAAGATCATCCGCGCCAGCTTCGAGATGGCGGACGGCCTTCCGCTGGTCGAAGGCGGCCTGGCGATCGATGGCGTGGCGGGAAGCGGCTCGCCCATCGGGCTCGATTTCCTCGATCCCGGCGGCTCCGCCACCGGGTTGCTGCTGCCGACCGCCCGGCTCGTCGACGACCTTTCCCGCGATGGCGGCGGCGGGATCGCCGCGTCCTTGGTCGACGCGGCGACGCCATGCGTGTTCCTGCGGGCGGCGGATCTCGGCAAGAGCGGCGTCGAGAGCCCGGAGGCCTTGGAAGGCGACGCTTCTCTCATGGCGGCCTTGGAAGAGGCGCGCTGCGCCGCCTCGGTGCTGATGGGCATCGCGGGCTCCGCAAGGGAAGCGTCGGCGCTGGCGAGCGTGCCGAAGATCGCCCTGCTGTCCGAGCCGGTCTCTCACGAACTGACGTCCGGACGCAGGCTCGCCGCGTCGGAGTTCGACATCTGCGTTCGCATGCTCTCGATGGGCAGGCCGCATCGTGCGATCCCGATCACGGGCGCGATCTGCCTGGCCGTGGCGCTGCGTCTGCCGGGCACGCTGCCGGCGACGATGGCGCGCCCCGGCAATGACATGCTGCGAATCGCGCACCCTTCCGGCGTGATCGCGGTGGACGCCAAGGTCGCGCAGAGCGAGTCGGGCGGGCCGCGCGCGGAGTACGGCCGAGTCTACCGCACCGCTCGGCGGCTGTTCGAAGGACAGGCCCTCTATTGCGACCGCAGCCGCGAGCCGGGCGGCACGGCGTTCGACGACTAACGTCATTGAAAAGGGGCCGGGCCCGAGCGCATGCTTGGCGGGGCCGCCCCGCGGCCCGCGTCGAGGGGCGAGGCTCCAAGGTTCCTCGACTGAGGCCAAGGAAGGTCCGAGATGGCAAAGAGCTCCGATCTGATGACACCTCTGGTTTCGGAGAACCTGACGCAGATGGCGTTCGAGCGCATCGAGCGCGCCATTCTCTCGGGCGACTTGGAGCCGGGCCACAAGATGAGCGAGGCGGACCTCGCGCGGCGGCTCGGCATCAGCCGGGGGCCTCTGCGCGAGGCGATCGCCAGGCTCGAGGGGCTTGGCCTGGTCAGCCGGGTCGCCAACCAGGGCCCGCGCGTCGCGTCGCTCTCTAAGACGGAGCTGCTCGAGCTTCTGGTCTTTCGCGAGGCCGTCGAAGGCATGGCCGCCCGCTATGCCGCCATGAACGCGACCGAGAAGCAGCTCTCACGGATCGAGCGCCTGATCAGCCGCCACGAAGAGGATCCGACGATCAAGGCCGGCATCGGCTACTTCCAGGGCAGCGGCGACCACGACTTCCATTTGCAGATCGCCCAGGCCAGCGGCAACGCGCGCCTCTATGCCTTCGTCGCCGGCCCGCTCTATTCCATCCTGCGTCTCTACCGGCGGCGCTTCAGCGCGATCCCGGGCCGCCCGCTGATGGCCCTGTCGGAGCACAGGGCGATCCTCGAGGCGATCAAGGGGCGGGAGCCGGACGCCGCCGAGGCGCGCATGCGCGAGCACATCAGGCTGAGCCGGGAGAACGTCATGCAGGCCATGCCGGACTCCGACGGCGAGCCGGACAAGGCGCGCGCCAAGCCCCGGTCGCGCAAGGCCTAGATCGGACCCCGCTGCGATTCCCTCTCAGTCGAAAAGCCCGATCCGACGCCCGAAGATAGAGCGAATTCAGAGGATTAGGCGCCGCCAAGCCCGGAGCTGACGGGCGACTGCGGCCGAGGCCGGGCCTCGCCGGGGCGGGTTCCGCGTGGCCCGTAAACTGCCATCTGTTGACAGATAACAGTTTTCGGTGCAGGCTTCCGGCATCGTCGGGCGGTCTCGGGCGAGGCGGGCCGCCACGGCGTCCATACGCCGCCCCAAGCCGCGGCGTCCATACGCCGCCCCACAGGGAGCGAATGGGCGCTCCCGGACGTCGGCCGGTGTCGACTCGATCAGGGAGCAGGACATGACAGACATCTCACGGCGCATCATGCTGAAGGCAACGGGCGGCCTCGCGGCAAGCGTGGCCGCACCCGCCGTCATCAAGAGCCGCGCCTTCGCCGCCGACACAATCGAGGTCGGCGCGCTTCACGACAGCTCGGGCAGCCACAGCATCTACGGCAAGGAGATGGACGACGCCGTCAAGCTTGCCGTGGAGGAGGTCAACGCCGACGGGGGCGTGCTCGGCAAGCAGCTCAATCTCTCGGCCTTCGACACCGGCTCGAACATGCAGAACTACGCGCAGTTCGCGCAGCGGCTCGTGACCTCGCAGGAAGCGTCGGTCGTGTTCGGCGGAGTCAGCAGCGCCTCGCGCGAGGTCATCCGGCCGATCTTCAACCGCTTCAAGACGCTGTACTTCTACAACACCTTCTACGAAGGCGGCGTCTGCGACAAGAACACCTTCGTGATGGCCGAGACGCCGGCGCAGATGATCAGCCCCTCGATGACACAGCTCATCAAGACCAAGGGCATCAAGAGAATCTACACCATGTGGGCCGACTACAACTACGGCTACATCTGCTCCACCTGGCTGGAGAAGCTCGCACAGGATCTCGGCGCCGAGCTGATCGAGAAGGAGTTCTTCCCGCTCGACGTGACCGATTTCTCCGCGACGATCACCAAGATCCAGGACGCCGATCCGGATCTGGTCGTCTCGGGCCTGGTCGGCGGCAACCACATCGGCTTCTATCGCCAGTGGCCCGCCGCCGGCATGCTGGGCCGGATCCCGGTTCACTGCACCGTCTTCGGCCCCTGGGAGAAGAACCTCCTGCAGGCCAGCGAGATCGAGGGCCTGACGACCTCCTACCACTACTATCAGCCCATCGACAGCCCCGCGAACGCGGCCTTCCTCGAGCGCTGGGCGAAGCGCTTCGGCGCCGACCACCCGGAGATCGGCACGCTCGCCGTCTGCAGCTACAACGCCGTCTTCATCTGGAAGAAGGCGGTCGAGGCCGTCGGCTCGCTCGATCGCGAGGAGATCATCGCGGCGCTCGAGACCGGCATCGGCTTCGATGGGCCCGGCGGGCACATGAAGGTGCACAAGGAGACCCACCACGCGGTCATGCCGATCGCACTGGCCGAGGTCCGGGACGGTGTCTTCAACATCATCGATGAGAGAGACAACGTCGAGCCGGCCGATACGGTCGCCGTCTGCGATTTGATTGCCAACCCAAGCCTGTCGACTCAGTTCCAGCCTTGACTATAGAGTCGCCGCGGGCCCGGCGCCCGGGCCCCCGGCCACGATTTTTCTGACGCGCGGCGCGGGGCCTCAGTGGTCATTGCAGGCATCCAGATACTGAACACGGTAGCGGGCCTGGCACTGATCAGCCTCGGGCTGGCGATCATCTTCGGCATGATGCGGGTGATGAACTTCGCCCACGGCGAGCTCCTGATGCTCGGCGCCTACAGTGTCCAGCTCGCCCATTCCAACGGCTTGAACATCTGGATCTCGATGTTCGTCGTGGCGCCGCTCTTCGTCGGCTTGGTCGGCATCGTCATGGAGCGGCTGGTCGTGCGGCATCTCTACGGCCGCATGATGGACACCCTGCTCGCGACCTGGGGGATCAGTCTCTTCATCACGGGCCTGATCACCATGACCTTCGGCAACATGACGCGCGGAATCTCGACGCCGCTCGGCAGCTTCGAGATCGGCGGGATACGGGAAAGCGCCTACAAGTTCCTGATCATCGGCGTGACGGTGGCGCTCTTCGCGGCGATCTACTTCATCTTGCGCCGGACGCGCATCGGCATGATCGCCCGGGCGACCATGGACAACCCCTCGCAGGTCGCCGCCCTGGGCGTCAACCCCGGCTATGTCTACACCGCGACCTTCGCGGTCGGCGCCGCGCTGAGCGGCCTTGCCGGCGCGGTGCTCGCGCCCTTGACCGGCGTTCTGCCGACCATGGGCGCGGCCTATATCGGCAAGGCCTTCATCACCGTGATCTGCGGCGGCGAGGCGATCCTGGCCGGCACGGCCACGGCGGCCTTTCTGTTCGGCACCATCAACCAGGTGACGACCATCGCGCTGAATCCCGAGTTCGGCGAGGTCGCGCTGCTCATCGGCGCCCTGCTGATGCTGCGCCTGCTGCCGGAGGGGCTGTCGAGCCTGTTCAAGAGGAAGGCGCTGTGAGTCGCTCCCTGTCCTTCCCCGGGCAGATGCTGGCCCTGGTCGCCGTTTCGACGGTCCTGCTGCTGGCTTTGCCGCTGGTCCTCGAGATCGACAGGATTCTGCAGCTCACGCTGGTCTTCGCCTTCTCGATCCTGGCGCTCAGCCTGGCTTTCGTCTGGGGCTACGCCGGGATCTTCAGCTTCGGCCAGGCCGCCTTCTTCGGCATCGGCGGCTATGCCTATGCGGCCACCGCGATCAATCTCGGCGACAGCACGCCGGCGATCGTCGCGGGCGTCCTCGTGCCGACGCTCTTCGCGGCCCTGTTCGGCTACTTCGTCTTCTATGCGCGGCTGTCGAAGATATTCGTGGCCGTGATCACCCTGGTCATGACCTTGATCCTCTACAAGTTCATGGGCCAGACGGCGAAGCCGGACTACATGATCGGCAATGCCAGGCTCGGCGGCTACAACGGCATTCCCGCCGTGCCGCCGATCAACGTGCCCGGCCAGCCCCATCTCTTCGCCGGGCCGGACGAGATGTTCTACATCGCCGGCTTCTCTCTGCTCGCGGTCTACCTCCTGCTGCGCTGGAGCCTCAGGACGCGCTTCGGCAAGATCCTGGTCGGCATGCGGGAGAACGAGAAGCGCATGGAGCTCCTGGGCTTCGATACCCGGCTCTACAAGCTTCTGGCCTTCGTGGTAGCCGCCGCCGTGGCCGGCTTCGGCGGCGTCGTCTTCACCAACTGGAACGCCTTCATCGACCCGCATGTCTTTCAGCTCGCCTTCAGCGCGCAGCCGATCATCTGGGTGATGATCGGCGGGCTGGGCACGCTCGCCGGCCCGATCCTCGGGACCTTCATCCTGAGCACCCTGTCCCTCGAGCTGGGCGTGCAGAAGGCGTTGGACATCAATCTCCTGCTGGGCGCGATCTTCACCTTCTTCGTCCTGCTGGTGCCCCAGGGCATCATCCCGACGATCCGGAACTATCTCGAGGGCAGGCGGACGGCCGGCGGCGACAGCAGTGAAGGCGCGACCGGAGCCCGTGGCTGACAGCGCTTCCCCTCCGCTGCTTCGGACCGAAAGCCTCAGCAAGCATTTCGGCGGTGTCAGGGCCGTCGAGTCGGTCACCTTCAGCCTCGGCGAAGGCGAGCTGCGTTGCCTGATCGGCCCGAACGGGGCCGGCAAGAGCACCTTCTTTCGCTGCCTGACCAAGATCTATCGCCCCAACGCGGGCAAGATCTACTTCCGCGGGCGCGACGTGACGTCCATCGCGACACACGAGATGGCCCGGCTCGGGGTCGGCATAAAGACCCAGGTGCCGAGCGTCTTCGATGGCTTGACCGTCCAGGAGAACCTCATGCTGGCGGCGAGCGCCGGGCAGCGGGGCAGGGAGGTCGGGCGGACGGTCGAGGAGGTGGTCGAGCGGCTGTCCCTGCAGGCGGTCCTGGGCGCACGGCTCGACCGCCTGTCGCACGGCCAGCGCCAGTGGATCGAGCTGGCCATCGTCGTCACCAGCAAGCCCAGCCTGATCCTGCTCGACGAGCCGACGGCCGGCATGACCCATGCGGAGGTCGAGCACACGGCCGAGCTGATCCGCGAGCTGAACAAGAGCGCCGCGCTGATTGTCGTCGAGCACGACATGCAGTTCATCCGCTCGATCGCGACCCATGTCACCGTGTTCCACGAGGGCCGGATCTTCCTGGAGGAGAGCGCCGAGAAGGTCCTGCACGACGAGCGTGTCGGCGAGATCTACCTCGGCAAGGGAGCCTTCGCCAAATGACCATGCTCGAGGTCAAGAACCTCAGGGCCAGCTACGGCCGGATCCCCGTCCTCCACGGCGTCGATTTCAGCGTCGAGCGCGGCGCCTTCATCGGCATCCTGGGCCACAACGGGATGGGCAAGACCACCCTCCTGAAGACGATCCTCGGCCAGCTCCCCGCCAGCGACGGCGAGATCCTGCTCGAAGGCGTCGACGTCACCCGAGATCCCGCCCACGTCCGGGCGAGCCTCGGCATCGGCTGCGTGCCGCAAGGCCGCGAGATCTTTCCCAAGCTGTCGGTCGAGGAGAACCTCAAGATGGGCCTGCTGCGGCTGAAGGGCGGCGAGGTCGAGACGCGGCCGGCCTTCGAGCGGATTCTCGAGGAGTTCCCGCGCCTGAAGCCGCTGCTCGACCGCAGCGGCGGCGTGCTGAGCGGCGGCGAGCAGCAGATCCTGGCGATTGCGCGCAGCCTCTGCGGCAATCCGAAGCTGCTGATGCTGGACGAGCCGGCCGAAGGCATCCAGCCCTCCATCGTCGAGGAGATCATCGAGATCCTGCGCAGGCTGCGGGTCTCGCGCGGCCTGACCGTCGTGCTCGTCGAGCAGAAGCTCGACTTCATCGCGGCGCTGGTCGACAGCACCTTCGTGATCCAGCGGGGACGGATCACCGGATCGATCCCGACCGATGGCCTGGCGGATACCGCCGTCGTCCGCGAGTTCGTCGGCTTCGGCCAGAGCTGAGCGCGGGGGCAAGGCCGACCGGCGGCCTGACGTGGTCAGTCGAGCGGCGGCCTCTGGTCCCAGCCGAAATCGGCCTGCCAGGCCTGTCCCGCCCGGCAGAGCAGCGCCTCGCCCAGGTGGGCCGCGACGAGCTGGAAGCCCAGGGGCTCGCCGCTCGAGGACAAGCCGGCCGGCAGCGTGATCGTCGGGTTGCCCGAGACGTCGTAGATGCAGGTGAAGTAGATCAGGCGCTCGAGTCCTTCCGGGTCGGGGCAGATGCGGGCGAACTCTTCGACCGTCGGCACCGCGTTGCCGCTCACCGGCACGATCATCAGGTCGATCTGCTCGAAGAGGGCGTTGAGATTGCCGGCGAACTGCCGCCTGGCCAGGTTGGCGCGGGCGTAGGCCTGGCCCGTCACGCCCTCGCCCGCGTCGAGGAACTGCCGGAAGGACTCGCTGTAGCCCTCGGCCTGCGCGCCTTCGAGGTCCTTGTGCACGCAGACCGCCTCGGAGAGGCAGATCGGCGTCCAGGCCTGGATTGCGTCGCGCGTCTCCGGCATCTCGATCGCGTGGAGCGTGACGCCGCGCGCGACGAAGACCTCTATCGCCTTCGACAAGATCGCCTGGGTCTCCGCCAGGACGTCCGCCGTGGCATAGCGCTCGTCGAACCCCAGCCGCAGCCCCTTCAGGCTCCGGTTCAGGCTGCCGACATAGTCGGGCACGGCGGCGGCGAGGCTGGTCGGGTCGGCCGGGTCGCGGCCGGCGATGACGCCGAGCAGCGCGGCCGCATCCTCGACGCGGCGCGCCATGGGCCCGACGTGGTCGAGCGTCCAGGACAGCGGAAAGACGCCCTGCCGGCTGACCCGGCCCCAGGTCGGCTTGATGCCGACGACGGCGTTGTTGAGCGAGGGGAAGCGGATCGAGCCGCCGGTGTCGGTGCCGATGGCGGCCTGGCAGAGCCCGGCCGCCACGGCGACGCCCGAGCCGCTCGAGGACGAGCCCGTCCAGAGGTCCTCACGCCAGGGGTTGACCGGCGCGACCACGTCCGGGTGGTGGAGCGCCAGCGCGCCTTCCGACAACTCGGTCTTGCCGACGACGATCGCGCCGGCCTCGTAGAGGCGCTCGACGACCGTCGCGTCGGCCGCGGGCAGCCGGTTCCGGAACATCGGCATGCCGACGGCCGTGGGCACGGCGGCCGTGTCGCAGAGGTCCTTGACCGCGACCGTGGTGCCGTGGAGCGGGCCGCGCAGCGCGCCCCGCGCGGCCTCGGCTTCCAGAGTCCGCGCGCGCTCCAGCGCTTCCTCCCGCATGACGTGGGCGAAGGCGCCGAGGCGGGGTTGCAGCGCATCGATCCGCTCGAACGTCGCGGAGGTCAGCTCGAGCGGCGAGAGCGCGCCGTCGGCGATCGCCCGGGCGGCCTCGGTGAGCCCCATCTCGAGTGGGTCGCTCGTGGCCTTGTCGGTTCCGGCGCTGTCGTTTGCCATGGCGCGCTCCTCACAGTTTCTCGAAGGTGGCGGCCGCCGACAGCAGGTCGGCCTCGCCGAAGTGGCGGCCGATCAGCATGAGGCCGATCGGCAGGTCGTCGTGCTCGCCGCAAGGGACCGTCACGGCCGGGTGGCCGCTCGCGTTGTAGGGCGCGGTGTTCCCGACCATCGGCAGCGCCAGCTCGACGCGCTCCTTCAAGCCGGCATCCGCGGCCGGGTGAGCCAGCGCCCTGAAGGGAATGGTCGGCATCGCCATGGCGTCGAAGTCCGCCAGGACCGCGTCGAACGCCGCCCTCATCCGGCCGAGCAGCGACTGCGCCTTGGCGTAGAAGCGGCCGTGGTGGCGCTCCTGCATGTAGGCACCCATCAGGAAGGCCGGTAGCGCGGTCGGCGAGATCTCCTCCGGCCGGCGGCGCCATCCGGAGACGGCCTCCAGCATGGCCGCGCTGGCATAGCCCTCTTCGTAGCTCGCCAGGCCGTTGGCCTTGAACATCAGCTCCGAGGTGCCCTCGATGACGATGGCGTGCCAGACGTCGAAGCAGGCCAGGTGCGCGGGCACCGAGACCTCCTCGACCTCGACGCCGGCCGAGCGGAAACGCGCCATCGCCTCGCGCACCTGGCGGTCGGTCTCCGGCTCGCTTTCGGGCCGACCGAAGCCCTCCTTGACCAGCGCGAGGCGGCGCGGTTTCCGCCCCTCCAAGAGGCTGTCCAGGTAGTGCGCCGGCGGCTTGGCGGACTCGTCTTGCCGGGGGTCGAGCCCGTCCGCGCCGGCGATCACCGTCAGGAGCCGCGCCACGTCCTCGACCCGCGCGCCCATGGGGCCGCAGTGGTCGATCGTGGCGTCCATCGCGAAGGCGCCGCTGTAGGGAACCAGGCCGTGCGTCGGCTTCAGGCCCACCACGCCGCACCAACTGGCCGGGATGCGGATCGAGCCGCCCTGGTCGCAGCCCAAGGCCATCGGCACGTCGCCCGCCGCGATGGCGGCGCCGCTGCCGCTCGAGGAGCCGCCGGCCGAATGCGTCGTCTTGCGCGGGTTGAGGACCGGCGGCACGCTGGTATGGCTGTGGCCGGAGAAGCTCAGGTTCTCGCAGGCCGTCTTGCCGTGGACCGTTCCCCCGGCGGCCAGGATGCGCGCGACGACGCTGGCGTCGAAGTCGGGGACGAAGTCCTCCAGCAAGGGCGAGCCGTTGCGCGCCGGCATGCCGGCCACGCAGATCGCGTCCTTGACGCCGACGGACTGGCCCGCGAGCAGGCCCGTCCCGCTGCCTTCGATCGGCCCGATCCAGGCCCAGGCGTTGTAGGGGTTCTCGTCGGGCCGGGGTGCGCGGCCGACCGCCGCCGCGCGGTCGGGCAGGGCCGGTGCCGGCGCCTCCATGGCGTCGAGGCGGCGGTAGGGGTCGACCATCGCGGCCAGGAAGCCGCTATAGACGTCGATCGCCTCGTCGGTCAGGCGCAGACCGAGTCGCTCGGCGAGATCGCGGACCTCGTCGCGTGTCGGGGCTTGAAGCGTCATCGCGTCACCCTCCCTGCGCGGCATGTTGTCCGGCGATCCGCCCGTAGACCGCGCCGCGGAGCACCGAGGTCGCGCCGGTGTAGCGGCCGTAGTAGAGGCCCATGGTCTCGCCGGCCGCGTAGAGGCTCGGGATCGGCCGGCCGTCGTGGTCGAGGACCTGGGCGTTGGTGTTGCAGCGCAGGCCCCCGAAGGTGAAGCAGTTGGCCGAGATCACCGGCCAGGCCCGGTAGGGCGGGCTGTTCAGCGGCAGCCCCCAGTTCGACTTCGGCGGCGTCAGGTCGCGGGTCGCCAGGCCATCGAGCTCGAGCGGCTTGAACGGCCCGTCGACGGTCGCGGCGTTGAAGGCCTCGACCGTCGCCGCCAGCGAATCGGCCGGGATGGCGAGCTTGCCGGCGAGCTCTTCCAGGCTGTCCGCGGTGACCGGCTCCTGGTCGCTGCGCACCGTGCGCTGCCAGTTGGGCACCCGGTCGAGCTGCGAATCGCAGATCAGGTAGGCGGTGCCGCCGGGCAGCTTGTTGATCAGGCGGGCGATGTTCTCGTAGATGGCATCGACCGTGTAGGAGGCCTCGTCGACGAAGCGCTTGCCTTGGGAATCCACCAGGATGCCGTAGGGAAAAACGAAGACGATGGGCTCGGACTGGCCGGAGCGGGGATCGATCGGCTGGGCGTGGTAGTCGGAGTAGTCGCCGCAGGGCGCGGCACCGGCGGCCAGTGCCGCGCGGATGCCTTCGCCGCGGTTGTAGTAGCCGCCGCGCGCCACGGGGCGGATGTAGCGCGCCCTCTCGCCGTAGTAGAGGCTCTGCATCTCGGCGTTGCCTTCGAAGCCGCCGCAGGCGAGGACGACCTTGCCCGAGAGCTCGATCCCTCTCTGCGTCTTGCCGTTCGCCCGGATGCCGGTGACCGCTCCGGCATCGAGCAGGAGATCCTCCAGCGTGGTCTCGTAGAAGAAGGTGACGCCGCGCTGCTCGGCCTGTTCGGCCAGCGCCTCGACCAGGGCGAGACCGCCGCCGACCGGGCAGATCCGTGTCGTCGACTGGGTGATCAGATAGGTCGGCATGTCGGAGAAGCGGATGCCGGCGGTCTTCAGCCAGGCGAGGGTCGGGCCGGCCTCGCGGGCCAGGGTCACCACCATCTCCGGGTCGGTGAAGGACAGCGCCTTGACGATCGGCGACCAGTCGCCGTAGGGCTGGGCCGTCTCGGCGACGAGTGAGGGATCGAGGTTGAAGCCGGCGTTGGCCATGAAGTGCTCTTCGAAATCGTCGGCGACCTCGTCCTCGTTCTTCATCCGCATGAAGGCCTCGGTCCAGCGCGTGTTGCCGCCGCGCTCCTCGATGGGCGCGCGTTCCAGGACGGCGACCTTGGCACCGGCCTCGGCCGCCGAGACGGCGGCCGAGAGGCCCGCGATGCCGCATCCCACGACGACCACGTCGAACTGACTGCTCATCCTCTTCCTCCCTCGACGGCCGATGGCTGCCCGCCGCCGCCGTCCTGCTTCATGCCTTGATCGCGAAGGGGTCCCGCTCTTCGTTCGAGAAATCGATCATGACGTTCTTCGTGTTGGTGAACTCCTCGAGGGCGATCTCGCCGCGCTCGCGCCCGAAGCCGCTGTCCTTGAAGCCGCCGAAGGGCGCCTGCACGGCGACGGCGCGGTAGGTGTTGACCCAGACGGTGCCGGCCCGCAGCCCGCGCGAGACGCGCATGGCCCGGTCGAGGTTGCCGGTCCAGATGCCGGCGGCGAGGCCGTACTTCGTGTCGTTGCCGATCTCGATCGCCTCTTCCTCGCCGTCGAAGGGAATGATCGAGAGCACGGGGCCGAAGACCTCCTCCTGCGCGATGGTCATGTCGTTGCGCACTTCCGTGAAGATGGTCGGCTCGACGAAGAAGCCCTTGTCGAGGCCCTCGCCGGTCGCGGCCTTGCCGCCGGTCACCAATTGGGCGCCCTCGGCCTTGGCGTTCTCGATCGATCCGAGAATGCGCTCGAACTGGGGCTCGTTCGCCGCGGTGCCCATCTCGGTCGCCGTGTCGGTCGGATCGCCGAGGCGGATCTTGCGCGCCCGCTCGACAAGCTGGTCGACGACCTGCCGGTAGACTGGCCGCTGCACCAGGAGGCGGGAGCCGGCGATGCAGGTCTGTCCCGTGGCGGCGAAGATGCCGGCGAGCGCGCCGACGATCGCCTTCGGCAGGTCGGCGTCCTCGAAGATGACGTTGGGGGACTTGCCGCCGAGCTCGACGATCGACCGGACCAGCTTTCGGCCGGCGTTCGCGGCGATCTCCCGGCCGACCGCGGGGCTGCCGGTGAAGCTGATGCGGTCGATGCGGCCGCTGTCGAGCAGCGCCTTGCCGACGCGCGCGTCGCCGGTGACGACATTGACGACGCCGGGGGGAAAGCCGGCCTGCTCGACGAAGCGGGCGAACTCCAGCGTGGTCGCCGAAGCGTGCTCGGAGGGCTTGACCACGACGCAGTTGCCGGCGGCGAGGGCGGGGGCCAGCTTGTTGGAGAGCAGGCCCATCGGCGAGTTCCAGGCGGTGATCAAGACCGCCACGCCGGCGGGCTCGCGCGTGGCGTAGTCGAGCACGTCGGCCGTGTCGAGGGGGATGACCTTGCCCCAGAGCTTGTCGGCATAGCCGGCGAAGAAGCGGTACTGCCGGGCCGCGAAGTGCATCTGGCTGCGCGTCTCTCTGATGATCTTGCCGTTGTCGGTGCTCTCGAGACGGCCCATCCGGTCGGCATCGGCCGCCAGGAGGTCGGCGAGCTTGTGCATCAGGCGGGCCCGTTCGAGGCCCGAGGTGCGCGACCAGGTCTTCTCGAAGGCCGCGCGGGCGGCCGAGATGGCCTCGGCGACCTGCTCGTCGCTGGCCTGCGGGATCGAGGCCCAGGCCTGCCGGTTGTAGGGATTGACCGCGGGAAAGCGCTCTTGGGACCCCTCGGCAACGAACGCGCCGCCGATGAAGAGCTCGTAGACCTTTGACATGCCTAGTTTCTTGCTCCGTTCTTGGGTTCGGCCTTGGCGAGCCCTTGGGCGTGCATCTGCTTGGCGACCTGCGATTCCGGGAGAAAGGGCTGAGCGGCGCTGATCCTGTTGATGGCCTTGCCGCCGATGAAGGCCGCCAGGTTCTCGAGCGACTGCTCGAAGAACATCCTCATGTTCTCCTCGGTCACGAAGCCGATGTGCGGCGTGGCGAGGACGTTGGGCAGGCTGCGGAAGGGATGCCCGTCGGGCAGGGGCTCGATCTCGAAGACGTCGAGCCCGGCCCCCGCCAGGCGGCCGCCCTGCAGGGCGGCGATCAGCGCGCGCTGGTCGACCAGTTGCGGCCTTGCCGTGTTGATCAGGTAGGCGCTCCGCTTCATCGCCGCCAGCTCCTGCTCGCCCACCGTCCCTTCGGTCGTGTCGCTGAGCGGCAGGTGGAGCGTTACGACATCGGCGCGGCGGAAGAGCGCGTCCTTCGAGACGCACTCGACGTCGTGGGGCGCCGTGCGCTCCGGCGTGAGGTTTCGGCTCCAGGCGACGACCTGCATGCCGAGGATCTTGGCGATCCGGGCGACGGGGATGCCCATGTTCCCGAGGCCGACGACACCGAGCGTCTTGCCGGCGAGACCCTGGCCGAGGCCGACCTGCCAGCCGCCGGCTCGCAGCGACGCCGTCTCCTGCGGCAGGCGCCGCGTCAGGCAGAGGATCAGCGCCCAGGTCAACTCCACGGTGGTCTGGTGCAGGGCGTCGGTGGTGCTGACCGTGATGCCGAGCTCGTCCGCCGCTTGCAGGTCGAGCGAGCGCGCGTTGCGCATGCCGGTCGCGAGGATGAGCTTCAGGCGGGGCAGGCGCTCGAGCACCCGCCGCGGGAACTCGGTGCGCTCGCGAATGCGCATGACGGCGTCGAACTCGGTCAGGCGGGAGACGAGCTGGTCTTCGTCGTGCACGTGATCGCGGAAGGGCACGACGTCGACCTGCGGCACGCGGCTCCAGTCGACGATCTGGCGCGCCACGCCCTGATAATCGTCGAGTACCGCGAGGCGCATCCGGCCCATCTCCAGCGCATTCCCTGCCGGTAAACCTGCGAGCCCAACTGTCATCTGTCAACAGTTGATGTCCAGGCGAAGCTATCGCCCGCGGCCACCGGCGATCGTCGCGGCTCGACAGCCGCGTTCTATTCTGCAAGAATAATGCAAACGTTTGCACAGCCTGTACAGGGAATTTGCGACCCCGGCCGCGAGAGCGCGCGGCCCGGGTCGAGATCGGAGATCCGCCGTGGCCGGAGAGCGGGAGACGCAGACAAAGGGCGGCGCGCGGGCGCGCGGCCGGACGCTGATCGACAAGATCTGGGACGCCCACGAGATCACGCGCCTGCCAAGCGGGCAGTCCCTGCTCTTCGTCGACCGCCACTTCATCCACGACGGCACCTCGCAGGCCTTCGAGAAGCTCGATATCGAGGGCCACGGCGTGCGCTCGCCGGAAAGGACCATCGGCACGGCCGACCACTACGTGCCGACCAGGGGCGGCCTCGCGGCTCTCGGCGATCCGGCGCGCGCCGACATGGTGCTGCGGCTCGAGCGCGACGCCGACCGCTTCGGCATCACGCGCTTCGGCTACGGCGACGCGCGGCAGGGCATCGTCCATGTGGTCGGCCCGGAGCTCGGCCTCACGCTGCCGGGCTTCGTCCTGGTCTGCGGCGATTCCCACACCTCGACCCACGGCGCGCTCGGCGCCTTCGCGTTCGGAGTCGGCGCCAGCGAGGTCGCGCATGTCCTGGCCACCCAGACCCTTTGGCAGGCGCGCCCGGGATCGATGCGGATCATGCTGTCGGGCAGGCTGGGCGCGGGGGTCACCGCCAAGGACCTGATCCTCCATATCATCGCGCGGATCGGCGCGGGCGGCGCCACGGGCCACGTGATCGAATACGCCGGGCCCGCGATCGAGGCACTGTCGATGGAAGGCCGCCTGACGGTCTGCAACATGTCCATCGAGGCCGGCGCGCGCGCCGGCCTGATCGCGCCCGACGAGACGACCTTCCGCTATCTGGAAGGCCGCCCCTACGCCCCGACGGACGCGCTGTGGGAGCGGGCGCTCGAGTCCTGGCGCGGGCTGAGGAGCGACGAGGAGGCCGTCTTCGATCGGGAGGTCGCCGTCGATGCGGCGGCCGTGGCGCCGACCGTGACCTGGGGCACGAGCCCGGAGGAGGCGGTCCCCGTCACGGCGGCGGTGCCCGATCCCACCGGCGAGCCCGACGCGGAGCGGCGCCGGCGCATGCAGCAGGCGCTTGCCTACATGGACCTGCAGCCCGGCACGCCGATGGCGCGGATCCAGGTCGACCGCGTCTTCATCGGCTCCTGCACCAACGGCCGCATCGAGGACCTGCGGGCGGCCGCCGGCCTGCTGCGCGGCCGCCGGACGCTGGTGCCGACGATGGTCGTGCCGGGCTCCCGCTCGGTGAAGGACGCGGCCGAGGCGGAAGGCCTGGACCGCGTGTTCATCGCCGCCGGCGCCGAGTGGCGCGAGCCCGGCTGCTCGATGTGCGTGGCCATGAACGGGGTCGACCTGGTCGCGCCCGGCGAGCGCTGCGCCTCGACCTCGAACCGCAACTTCCCCGGCCGCCAGGGCCGCGGCGCGCGCACTCATCTGATGAGCCCGGCCATGGCCGCCGCCGCGGCCGTCACCGGCCACATCGCCGATGCCCGCGGACTCGCCCCCGCCGCGGGCGATGGCGTCTAGGGAGAGCAGCCCTTGGAGCCCGTGACGCGCCTCTCCGGCCTTGCCCTGGCCTTTCCCTTCGGCAACGTCGACACCGACCAGATCGTGCCGGCCCGTTTCCTCTACAGGCGGCGGCGCGAGGGCTTCGCCGACACGCTGTTCCACGACCTGCGCGCCGACCCGGCGGGCGAGCCCCTGGCCGACTTCCCGCTCAACCGTCCCGAGGCCGAAGCGGCGACGATCCTGGTCGCCCTCGACAACTTCGGCTGCGGCTCCTCGCGCGAGCACGCGGTCTGGGCCCTCGTCGATGCCGGGTTCCGCTGCGTCATCGCCGTCTCCTTCGGCGACATCTTCCGCAACAACGCGATCGAGAACGGCCTGCTGCCGGTCGCTTTGCCGGCCGAGGCGGTGGGCCGGATCCTCGAGCTGCTGCAAGGCGCGCCCGGACAGAGCCTCCACGTCGATCTCCCCGAGCAGTACGTCCGACTGCCGGACGGCAGCCGCTTCGCCTTCGAGATCGATCCGGCGGCCAAGGAGAACCTGCTGCTGGGTCGCGGCAGGATCGCGGCAACCCTCACGCTGTCGTGCGAGATCGACCGCTTCGAGCAGGCCTACAGGAAGCAGGTCCCATGGTCCCAATGAAAGTCGCGCTGGTCGGCACGGGACTGATCGGCCTCGGCTGGGCCGTCGTCTTCGCGCGGGCCGGCCACCAGGTCGCTCTCTACGATGCCGATTCCGATCAGGCCGAGTCGGCGCTGCGGCGGATCCGCGAGATCCTGCCCGAGCTGGCCCGGCTCGGCTTGATCGACAAGGACGACGACCCGGCCGGTCGCATGATGCTCTGCGACAGCCTGGAGGCGGCGCTCGCGGGCGCCGGCTACGTGCAGGAGAGCGGCCCGGAGCGGCTCGCCGTCAAGCGCGCGATCTTCGCCGACCTCGACCGGCTCGCCGAGCCGAGCGCCGCCATCGCGACCTCCTCCTCGGGCATCAGGATGGGCGCGATCGCCGATGGCCTGGAGGGCCGGTCGCGCTGTCTCGTGGCGCATCCGGCGAACCCGCCCTACCTCCTGCCGATCGTCGAGGTCGTCCCGGCGGCCTGGACGGCGCCTGAGGTGGTCCGGCGGGTGCGGGCCTTTCTGGACGACGCCGGGCAGGTGACCGTGCTCCTCAACAAGGAGGTCGACGGCTTCGTCCTCAATCGCCTGCAGGGCGCGCTGCTGCACGAGGCCTTCCGGCTCGTCGAGGACGGCGTCGCGACGGTCGACGACGTCGACAAGACGGTGCGCGAGGGCCTCGGCCTGCGCTGGTCCTTCATGGGGCCCTTCGAAACCATCGACCTCAACGCGCCCGAGGGGGTGGCCGACTACGTGGATCGCCTCGGCCAGATGTATCTCGACTTCGCCCTGCAGCGCGGCGCGCCGGAGCCCTGGCCGCCGGCCCTGGTCGAGACGGTCGAGCGGCAGCGGCGCGCGCTGCTGAGCGACGCGGACCTGCCGAAGCGCATGGCCTGGCGCGACCGTCGGCTGATGGCGCTGGCGGTCCACAAGGCGCAAGCCGACGAGGGGCCGGGCTCATGACGGGCGCCGCCCTGGCCGGCATGACGGCCCTGGTCACGGGCGCCGGCCGCGGTATCGGCCGCGGCTGCGCCGAGCTGCTCGCCGCGCGCGGCGCCCACGTCGTCGCGCTCAGCCGGACCGCGGGCGAGATCGAGGATCTCTGCCGGGACATCGCGCGCGCGGGCGGCTCGGCCACGCCCCACTGCGTCGACGTCACCGACGCCGGTGCGGTGCGCAAGGTCATCGAAGAGCTGCCCCGGCTCGACATCCTGGTCAACAACGCCGGCACCAACCGTCCGCAGCCCTTCGTCGAGGTCGAGGAAGAGACGCTCGACCGGCTCTTGGCCTTGAACGTCCGGGCGGCCTTCCTGGTGGCGCAGGCGGCGGCGCGGCGCATGCTGGAGCGCGGCGCCGGCTCGATCGTTCACATGTCCTCGCAGCTCGGTCATGTCGGCGCGGCCGGGCGGAGCGTCTACTGCGCCAGCAAGCACGCGATCGAGGGCCTGACCAAGGCCATGGCGGTCGAGCTGGGCCCCCTGGGCATCCGTGTCAATTCGGTCGGGCCGACCTTCGTGGAGACGCCGATGACGCGGCCCTTCTTCGAGGACCGGCGCTTCCGCGACGAGGTCTTCGCCAGTATTCCGCTCGGCCGGCTGGCGAGCGTCGAAGACGTGGCGGAAGCCGTCTGCTTTCTCGCATCGCCGGCGGCGCGCTCGATCAACGGCCACAGCCTGCTCGTCGACGGCGGCTGGACGGCCCGCTGAGTCCGGACAGCCCCATCCTTTCAACGGGAGAGACATCGACCATGCCCCGCCATGTCAAGACGGCCCCCGGCCGGAGCAACCAGGGACAATCCCAGACCGAGCTTCGCAAGACGGTCGAGAGCCTGATCGCCGACATCGAGGCGCGCGGCGAGTCCGCGGTGCGCGAGATGTCGCAGCGCTTCGACGGCTGGGATCCCGAGCGCTTCCGGCTCGCCGACGAGGAGATCGAGGCTGCGGTGCAGAGCCTGCCGCGGCAGACGATCGACGACATCACCTATGCCCAGGAGCAGATCAGGCGCTTCGCCCTGGTGCAGCGCGAGGCGATCAAGGACGTCGAAGTCGAATCGATTCCGGGCGTGGTGCTCGGTCACAAGAACATCCCGGTCGACAGCGTCGGCTGCTATGTGCCGGGCGGCCGCTATCCCATGGTCGCCTCGGCGCACATGAGCATCGTCACGGCCCGGGCCGCCGGTTGCCGCCGCGTCATCGCCTGCACGCCGCCGACCGAGGGCAAGCCGCATGCCGAGACGATCGCGGCGATGAGCCTGGCCGGCGCCGACGAGATCCATCTGATCGGCGGCGTGCAGGCGGTGGCCGGCATGGCCCTCGGCGTGGCCGGCCTGGGGCCGGTGGATATCCTGGTCGGGCCGGGCAACGCCTATGTCGCGGAAGCCAAGCGGCAGCTCTACGGCCGCGTCGGCATCGACCTTCTGGCCGGGCCGACCGAAGTGCTGGTGATCGCCGACGAGACGGCGGACGCCGAGATGGTGGCGACCGACCTGCTCGGCCAGGCCGAGCACGGGCCGACGTCGCCCGCGGTCCTGCTGACCACCTCGGCGAGCTTGGCTGAGGCGCTGCCGGCGGAGATTGCCCGGCAGCTCGAGCAGCTCGAGACCGCCGACGTCGCCTCGGCCGCCTGGCGGGACTACGGCGAGATCATCCTCTGCGACGAGGATGCCGAGATGCTGGCGGAGGCCGACCGCCTGGCCTTCGAGCATGTCGAAGTGCTGACCCGCGACCCCGACTTCTTCCTTTCCAGGATGCGCAACTACGGCTCCCTGTTCCTCGGGCCCGAGACCAACGTCGCCTTCGGCGACAAGGTGATCGGCACCAACCACACCCTGCCGACGCTCGGCGCGGCGCGCTACACCGGCGGGCTGTGGGTCGGCAAGTTCCTGAAGACGGTCACCTATCAGCGCTGCACGCCGGAGGCGAGCGCCGCCATCGGGGCGTACTGCTCCCGGCTCTGCGCCATCGAGCGCTTCGCCGGCCACAAGGAGCAGGCCGATCTGAGGGTGCGGCGCTACGGCCGGCTGAACCGGCCGAGCGCCGGCGCGGAGTGACCGCGCCGCCGCTCAGGCGGGCGACGCGTTCGCCGGGAAGCCGGCCGGCAGGCGGACCGACTCCCGCAGCTTCATCTCGCCCTTGATGGAGATGCTCTCGCCGGACAGGTCCGGGCTCGCCATGCGCTCGCTCAAGAGCTCGATCGAGCGCGTGATCATGGCCTCGACCGGCTGGGCGATCGTGGTCAGGCGGTAGTTGTGCCAGCGCGTCGGCCTGATGTCGTCGAAGCCGATGACCGAGAGGTCGTCGGGCACGCCGAGGCCGGCCTCGCGGATCGCGTCGATCGCGCCCAGGGCCATGATGTCGTTGGCGGCGAAGATCGCATCGGGTCTCGGGTCCGCGGCGAGCAGCTCCTGCGCCGCCGCGAAGCCGCCGTCATAGGTGTAGTGGCCGCGCGCCCGGCCCGCGAGGGTCAGTTGTGCCTTGCGCAGCACGCAGAGCAGCCCGCTTTCCCGGTCCTCGCTGGTCGAGGTGTCCTCCCGGCCGGCGATGAAGGCGACCCGCCGGTGCTCGGCCTCGAGCAGCAGCTCGCCGGCGAGCATGCCGCCGGCATAGTTGTCGCAGGACACGGTGCAGGAGTGAATCCGCGCGACGCGGTTGATCATCACCATGGGCAGGCGGTGGTTGGCGCAGGTCTCGGCGGCTCTCGAGGAAAGCCGGGCCGCGGTGATGATGCAGCCGTCCATCTGGTACTGGCGGATCGGCTTGATGGCCTCCGAATCGAGGGTCTCGCCGCCGATGTGCAGCAGCATCGGGTACTTGCCGATCTCGACCAGGCGGCTGTGCAGGCGCTCGACCAGCTCGCCGTAGAAGGGGTTCTCCAGGTTGCCGAGCACGATGCCGACCACGCCGCTGGATCGGGTGACCAGGCCCCGCGCCATGGCGTTCGGCGTGTAGCCCTGTTGTTGCGCGATGGCCGCGACGGCGGCGCGGGTCTTCTCGGAGATGCGCGGGTCGCCCTTGAGCGCCCGCGAGACAGTCGAAGGCGACACCCCCGCCACCTCCGATATGGTGCGCACGGTCGGCAGGCCCGAAGCCGCCGCGCTCTGCTCGCTCTTGTCGGCCATTTTCCGTGCTGCGCCTTGCCCGCTTCGGGTTTGGGCTGTGCGGAGCTTACCGCTGATTCGGGGCATCGCCGAACTCGAAGGACAGTGAGTCTGGTGCAGTTCGCGCACACGATTGCACTAGAATCCCGAATAACACAAGCATTCAACCGTAGATGACGATATTTCATAAGGATTCTGTTATTTAACACGTTTGCATAAAATCTTGACTCCATCCTCGAGGCGGGGAAGACTCCAACATCGCGTCGTCTCGCTTTTCGGCGCTTCGCAAGGGTCGCTGCGCGGTGCTCTCGCCGCCGGCATGGCCTTGGGCGTGAGCGCCCGGGCGCCTTCGAAGCAGCCTCGGCGAGACGCTTTGCGCGAACGAAAGGGATAAGGGAGGAAACCGTGAAAGGTCTCAGGAAGATAGTGCTCGCGGCGTCCGTCACGGTTCTGGCTTCGGCCGGCCTGGGCAGCGCACAGGCCGACGAGGTGGTTCGGATCGGCGGCGTCGGGAACTACGGGCCGGTGATGCCGGTGCTGGCGGCCCAGGAGCTCAAGCTCTTCGAGAAGGCGGGCGTGAGCGTCGAGTTCACCAACTTCAAGGGCGGCTCCGCCTCCATGGAGGGCCTTGCCGCCGGCGAGGTCGACCTGATCAACTTCTTCCCGCCCGGCCACGCGCTGGCCCAGCGCCGCGGCGTCAAGGCGACCATCGTCAGCGCCGGCACCTTGACCCCGCGCGGCTGGCACATCGTGGTCGGCAAGGACTCGGCCGTCTCCTCGCTCAAGGACTTGGCGGGCAAGAAGATCGGCGTCACCTCGAACGGCTCGACCACCGACTTCTTCGCGCTTTGGGTCGCGGACCAGGCCGGCGGCGAGATGACCCGCGTGCCCCTCGGCGGCGCGGGCCTGGTGCCGAACCTGATCTCCGGCAACGTCGACGCCATCGTCGCCTACCCGCCGCTGAGCTACAAGGTGCTCGGCGCCGGCGACGGCAAGAGCCTGGTGCATCTCGGCGAGGCGATGACGCCCAACCTGCCCGACGTCTGGATCGCCTCGGACGAACTGATCGAGAACAACCCGGACGGCCTGCAGAAGGCGCTCGTCGGGCTCTACAGCGCCATCGTCCACATGCAGAACAACCCGGACTGGTCGATCGACTTCATCGCCAACAAGACCGGCCTGCCCCGGGAGATCGCGACCGAGGAGTACAACAACACCTTCAAGGGCTTGTCGCCCGACGGCAACTTGACGGAAGACTGGGTCGCCGAGTCCCTGAAGCTCGGGACGCTGGCGGGGATCGACGACCTGCCGCCGGCCGACAGCATGTTCACGGCGCGCTTCGTTCCGGTCACGACGATCGAGCCCTAAGCGGCCGGGAGCCCGCTCCTGATGTCCGGGGCCGGGAGGCTCTCGGCCCAGATCGGGATCGTCGTCGGGATCTTCCTGGCCTGGGAGGCGGCGGTACAGACCGGGGTGGCGAACCCCCGGATCGTGCCGCCGCCCAGTCAGGTCCTGCCGATGGCGCTCGCCATGCTGGGCGATCCGGAGGTGCTGCACCACCTCTGGATCACCTCCGCGCAGGTCATGCTGGCCTTCGTCCTGGTGGCGCCCCTCGGCGTGGCCATCGGGCTGCTGCTCGGCGAGAGCGACTACTTCGGGCGCGCCTTCAAGCCCTTCTTCTACTTCGTCGCCAGCGTGCCCAAGTCGGTCTTCCTGCCGGTCTTCATCCTGGCCTTCGGGATCGGCTTCACCCAGAAGGTCGCCTTCGGCATGTTCCAGGCGATCTTCGTCCTGGTGATCAGTGCGATCGCCGCGGCGGACAGCGTCTCCGCCGACTACCTCAAGATGGCGCGCGCCTACGGCGCCAGCCGCCGGCAGATCTACCAGGACATCTACCTGCCGGCGATGCTGCCGGTCATCGTCGAGGGCCTGCGGCTCGGCATGATCTTCAACATCACCGGCGTGCTGTTCGCCGAGATGTACGTCTCGCGCGCCGGCCTCGGGCATCTGGTGGCCAACTGGGGCATGAGCTTCGAGATGGTCAAGCTCTTCGCCGGGATCCTCCTGGCCGCGGTCTTGAGCATTGCGGTGAACGAGTCGCTGCGGTGGTATGAGAAGAGGATCGGCGCATGGCGAGGCTGACGGTGGTGGCCGAAGAGCGGGACGGGGCGGGCGGCGGCGAAGCCAACCTGCGCGCCGACGGCGTGACGCACGTCTTCGAGACCGCCGGCGGCCCGCTGATGGCCGTCACCGACGTCTCCTTCACGGTCGAGGAGGGCACCTTCGTCGGCCTGGTCGGGCCGAGCGGCTGCGGCAAGTCGTCGCTGCTGCAGATGATGGCCGGCCTGCTCAACCCGACCGAGGGCCGCATCGTCATGGGCGAGGAGGAGATCCGCGAGCCGAGGCCGGCGGAGATCGGCGTCGTGTTCCAGGAGTCGAGCCTGCTGCCCTGGAAGTCGGCGCGCGAGAACGTCGAGTTCCCGCTCTACCTGCGCGGCGTCGAGCGCAGCGTGCGCGAGAAGAAGGCCCTGGAGATGCTCGACCTGGTCGGCCTCGGCGAGTTCGCCGAGCGCCGGCCCCACGAGCTCTCGGGCGGCATGAAGCAGCGGGTCGCGATCGCCCGTGGCTTCTGCCAGGACCCCAGCGTCCTGCTGATGGACGAGCCCTTCGCCGCGCTCGACGAGCAGACCCGGATGACCCTCGGCGACGAGCTGCTGCAGATCTGGGAGCGGCACAAGAAGACCGTGGTCTTCGTTACCCACAGCCTGACCGAGGCCGTCTACCTCTGCGACAAGGTGCTGGTCATGAGCGCCCGGCCGGGCCGTATCCTGAAGGAGATCGACATCGCTCTGCCGCGGCCGCGCACCTACGACCTGATGGCCACCGAGACCTTCGGGCGCTTACGCGCGGAGATCTGGGAGCTGATTCGCGGCGGAGACCGGCCGTGACGGACTTGGCCGGCGCGACGCGGGAGGCCGGGGATCGCGAGCCCAAGCGGCCGCTGATCGGGCCCTACCTGCTGCGCATGCTCTGCCTGCTGGCGATCCTGGCCTTCTGGGAGCTGGCGCCGCGCATGGAGTGGGTCTCGCCGGTCATGTTGGCGCCGCTCTCGGCGACGGTGGTCACCGGGGTCTCGGAGATCGGCCTGTTCGCCGGGAACCTGGCCGTGACCGTCGGCTCGCTGCTGCTCGCGCTCGCCATCGCGATCGGCGGCGGGGCGGTCGCGGGCCTGCTGCTCGGCGGCATCAAGGCGCTGCGCGAGACGCTGCTGCCGATCATGTCCTCGATCTATGCGGTGCCGCTGGTCGTGGTCTACCCGGTCTTCACGGCCTGGGTCGGCATCGGCGCGGAATCCAAGGTGCTGTTCGGCGGCATCTACGGCTTTTTCCCGATGCTGCTGGCCACCGCCGCCGGCATCCAGACCGTCGATACGCGCTACATGATCGCGGCGCGCAGCATGGGCGCGAGCCGGCGACAGCAGATCATCCACATCATGCTGCCGGCGGCGCTGCCGTCGATCGTATCCGGGGTGCGAATCGGCGCGGCGATGACGGCGATCGGCGTCGTCGTCGCCGAGATGATGGCGGCGACGGCCGGCATCGGCTTCCTGATTACCCAGAACCGGACCATGTTCAACACGGCGGAGGTCTACTTCGGCGTGTTCCTGGTCCTGCTGCTCGCCGGCGTCATCGATTGGGCCGTGCGCTCCTTGGAGCGGCGGGCCGGCGCTTGGTACCCACACAAGGTCAAGATGCTATGAGCCATGCGGAACGCCTGCGCGCGCGCTTGGCCGGCGGCGGAGTCCTGGTCGTGCCCGGAGGCGGCACGCCGCTCGAGATCAAGCTGATCGAGGCGGCCGGCTTCGAGGCGGCCTACGTCAGCGGCTACGCCACGGCCGCCGCGCGCTTCGGCCTGCCGGACGTCGGCCTGGTCGCCTATGCGGAGATCGAGGACGCGGTGCTGGCCGCCCGCCGGGTCACGGACCTGCCGCTGATCGTCGATTGCGACACCGGCTACGGCGACGTGGTGAACGTGCGGCGCACGGTCCAGGGCATGGAGGCGCTGGGCGTGGCAGCGATCCAGATCGAGGACCAGGTCTGGCCGAAGCGCTGCGGCCACATGGACGGCAAGCTGGTCGAGCCGCGCGAGGTGGCGCTGAAGAAGCTGCGGGCCGCGGTCGCGGCGCGACGCGATCCGGCCACGCTGATCGTCGCGCGCACGGACGCGCGCGGGCCCCAGGGGCTCGAGGAGGCGCTGGAGCGCTGCCGCCTGTTCAAGGAGGCGGGCGCCGACGTGCTGTTCGTCGACGGCCCGGAGTCGGTCGCCGAGCTCGAGGCGATCGGCCGCGACCTGCCGGGGCCGCTGCTGGCGAACATGTCGGAGACCGGCAAGACGCCGCTGCGCTCGGCCGCCGAGCTCGAGGCGATGGGCTATGCGATCGCCCTGTTCCCGAGCAGCACGCTCCGCCTCGCCATCAAGAGCCTGGGCGACTTCCTCGGCGATCTCAAACAGAGCGGCGATTCCCGGCCCTGGGTCGAGCGCATGGCCTCGCTCGAGACGACCAACCGGGCCCTCGACCTGGATGCGATCCAAGCCTTCGACAGCAAGATCTCCGAAAGGACCTGAAGACATGCCCTGCAGCCATGCCTACCCCCATCCCCCGGGTGGCCCGACCGTCACCGACGAGCTTCTCAAGGGCGCGATCGACTTCCACCATCACGGCTATCCGGAGATCAGCTTCGAGGCGCTGACCCGGATGGAGGACGCTGACGAGATCGCCCTGGCGCGCGGCGCCGGCATGGCGGGGCTGGTCCTCAAGTCGCACGTCTATCCGACGGTCGGGCGCGCCTATCACCTGAAGAAACAGGTGCCTGGCATCGAGGTCATACCCAGCCTGACGCTCAACTACACGGTCGGCGGGCTCAACCCCATGGCGATCGAGTTCGCGGCGCGGCAGGGAGCGAAGATGCTCTTCATGCCCACCTGGAGCGCGACGCACGACAGGGAGCGCGGCGGCATCAGCGCCCACCTGAAGCACTTCATCGACCGTGCCGAGGGCCTGAAGCCGGAGAACGGCCTCCGGCTGACCGGCCCGGACGGCAAGCTGAACTCGGAGACGCGCGAATGCCTGGATGCCGCGCGCCAGTTCGGCATGGTCGTCTGCACGGGCCATGTCTCGCCGCGGGAGTCCATCGCCCTCGCCGACGGCGCGAAGGATCATGGGATCGAGGAGGTGATCTTCTCGCATCCCGACAGCAACTCGATCGGCGCGACGCGCGAAGAGGTTCGCGACATGGTCCAGCTCGGCGCGATCACCGAGTTCTGTGCGCTCGGCTGCCTGCCGTTCTTTCAGCGAATTCACCCGAAGGAGTTCGTCGAAATCCTCGGTGAAGTCAGTGCCGACAAGACGATCCTGACCACCGACTACTTCTTCGAATGGGCACCGCCGGCCTCCGAGACGCTTCGCATGATGATCGGCACCTTCTTGATGCTCGGCGTCTCGGAGGGCGACATCCGCAAGATGGTCCGCGACACGCCGGCGCGCGTGCTCGGCTGGAGCGAAAGCGATCTGGAGCGGATCGCCGCGGAACAGGCCGGTCTCGAGCTAGCGGCGGAGTAGATGGCGCAGCGCTGTGCGATTCACGACGGCACGCCAAGATCTGCGGTGAGCCGTGCGTCCGTCGATGCCCCCCGATCGGCTTGAGCCAAATTCAGTCGACCTCCGCGCTCCTTGGACCGCCCGGCTGCGCTTTCGGAACTCTCGATTGGCCCGCTCCGAGGCGAAGCAGGCTGTAGGGCTGCGGGTCGACGATCGGCGTCTCTCCAGACACGAGGTCCGTCATCAGGTGGCCGGCGGCCGGGGCGACGCCGAAGCCGTGGCCGGAAAAGCCGCTTGCAATGAAGAAGCCGGGAATCTGGCCGACGGGCGAGATGACGGGGATCGCGTCGGGCGTGACGTCGATGGCGCCTGCCCATTGCTCGGCGATCCGGGCGTCGCCGAACACCGGGAAGCTTCGGGTCAGATTCCGCAGACCCTGCGCCAGAATTCGCTGTGACGGCGCTGGATCCAGCACCCGCTGCCGCTCGAAGGGCGATGCCTCGTCGAGGCCCCAGCGTTTCGCGGATCTCAGCTCGTCGAAAAAGGGGCGGCCGAAGCGCAAGCGGATGTCGTTGCCCTCGGACCGGAAGGCGGGAAGGAACCGGAAGAACAGCCGAAAGCTGTCGGGAACAACATGGGCGATGTTGGCGTTCTTCTGTGCGATCGTATAGCCGCCGTCGAGCCGCTTGCGGAAGGCGAAGTCGGCGCCGGCGACCGCAAGGTCGGGGGCGCCGGGCAGGGGCTTGGTGCGCAGGACCGAGCCGAGCACCTTCAGTTGCGGGAAGGCGATACCGAGGTTGCCGCAGAACAGCCGCGACCACGCGCCACCGGCCAGCACCACCCTACGGGTCCGGACGGCTCCATGCTCGGTGACCACGGCGTCGACGGCGCCTGCCGCGGTCTCCACGCCGCGGACCGCGCAGCTCTCGACGATTCGCGCGCCGAGACGCGCGGCCGCCTTTGCCATCGCTACCGTCGCCAGCGCCGGCTCGGCGCGGCCGTCGCTCGGGGTCAACAGCGCGCCGGGCCAGCGTGAGGCCAGGCCCGGTAAGAGCGTGGCGATCTCGGTCTCGGAGATCAGTCTGGAATCCAGACCGTGCCGGCGTGCGTGATCCAGCCAGGCCTCGTACTTGGCGATCTCCCGGTCGTTCCTGCAGAGATAGAGAATGCCCGTCCGGCGAAAGCCGGTCTCGCCTTCGACCAGGGCATTCATGCCCTCCCAGAGTCGGGCGCTGGCGATCGCCAGCGGGATCTCGACCGGGTCGCGGCCCATCTTCCGGCACCAGCCCCAGTTGCGGCTGGATTGCTCGCCGGCGATGCGCCCTTTCTCGCAGACCAGAACCGACCGGCCGCGCCGGGCCAGGAACAGCGCCGTGCAGATACCGATGATTCCTGCGCCGATCACCACGACATCGGCCGACCGGGGCAAGCTGGGTCTCGGCTGGTCCTTGAATGGAGACTGAGCCATTCCGTCGGTCATACCTTACGACTTGGGCGTGGTCGCCTTGCCGCACTGTTCGGCTTGTGGTTCGGAGATCGGCACCACAAAGCCACCGCGTGTGCGTTCAAAGGCGCGCCCAACTCTGAGCGCCAAGGCATCATCGAAACGCCTAACGACGATCTGCATGCCGGCGGGCAGGCCATCGGGATTTCTGCCAATTGGAACCGACAAGCTCGCGAGGTCGAGGAAGTTGACGAAGCGGCCGGAGGTGTTCGGGTGTTCGTCCTCGTCGACCTCGCTGACCGGGATTGGCCATTGATGGCAGCCAGGCACGAGCAGCGCATCGAGCCCCTGGAAGGCGTCGAGGAACGCGGTCTGCGCTGAACCGCGGTCTTCAAGCAGCGACAGGTACTCCGATTCCGTGATATCGCGGCCGCGTGCGATGCGCGCCCGAATGGCCGGGTCCATTCGCTCGTTGGCGGACTCCAGATAGGAGCCGAGATGTCGATAGCTCTCGGCGCTCATAATGTCGCCGCCCATTCCCAGATAGGCATCGATCGATAGCGGCAGTCGGAGCGGCTGTAGACGCCCGCCGAGCCGTTCGATCTCGTCCAAGGCAGTGTCGAAGAGCGTTCGGATCTCCGGGTCGACTCGGGCTAGGTCGTCGTCATGCAGAATGCCGAAGCGTAGATCCGTGATACCTTGCTCGATATCGGTCAGAGGATCGACCCTCGGCGCATGCTTGGTCGCTGGATCGCCGGTATCGGGTCCGGCGAGGGCGTTCAGCAGCAGCGCTATGTCACGGACGCTACGCGCGAGCGGACCGACTGTATCTTGGCTTGGGCAGAGCGGAACGATGCCGCTTCGCCCAACCAGCCCGTGTGACGTCTTCATGCCGACCACTCCGCACCAGCAAGCCGGCGTACGAATCGAGCCGCCCGTGTCGGTGCCGAGCGCGGCCGGTGCCAGGCCGGCGGCAACGGCGACGGCAGAGCCGCTGCTCGAGCCGCCGGGAACCCGGTGCAGGTCCATGTCCCTGGGATTCCAAGGCGTTCCTGCGATGGCGTTGGTGCCCCAACCGCCGAAGCCGAACTCGACCATCTGCGTCTTGCCGAGCACGAGCATGCCGGCACGTTCGAGGCGGCGCACGACATGGGCGGATACAGTCGGATTGCGATCTGTGAGGACACGCGAGCCGGCGCGCGTCGGGTGTCCCGCACAGTCAAACAGGTCTTTGATGGCGATTGGCACGCCGTGCAAGGGGCCTCTTGCGCCGTCGAAGGCGAGCTCGCGGTCCAGCTGGCGGGCCGCCTTCAGCGCCTGTTCCCCGAACGCATAGGTGAAGGCCAGCAGTTTCGTATCGAGCTCCGCAATGCGATCGAGATAGCCTTGCGTCACTTCGGCGGAGGAGGTCTCGCCTTTGGCGATGGCAAGGCCTAGCGCCTCGGCCGGCGACCAGAGGTCCAGCGCTCCCGCTTCTCGCCGATCTGCGACCCTGGACATCGCCGTCACCTCAATCGACTCCCAGCACCAGTCGGGGCAGCCAGAGCGACAAGGCCGGCACATAGCTGGTCAGCAGCAGCACCGGCAAATAGGCCCCGAGGACGAAGAAGATCGATGGCTTCAGCATTCTCTGGAGCGGCACGCGGCCGATCCGCGCACCGAAGTAGAGCAGCGGGGCGGTCGGCGGCGTGATGTTGCCCATGCCCAGATTGACGCCGATGATAGCGGCGAAATGCACCGGATGGACACCGATCTCCTGGATGACGGGAATGAGGATCGGTGTCGCTAGCAATAGACCGCTGAAGTCGTCCATAAGCATGCCGAGGATGACAAGGAAGAGATTGATCATCAGCAAGATCAGAATGGGGTCATCCGTGATCGACAGCAGTCCTTCGACGATTTGCTGCGGCACGCCCTCCATCGTGAACAAGCGGCTGAGCATCACGGCAAAGAAGACCAGGACCATGACGACGCCGACGGTAGTCCCGGCATTGTGCCCGATCCGCCAGAGATCCTTCAGCTTGATGTCCCGATAGATGAGCAGGCCGATCGCGAGGGCATAGGCGACGGCGACGGCCGCCGCTTCGGTCGGTGTCGCGAAGCCGCCGTAGATGACGGTCAGGATGAGAATCGGCATGACCAGGGAGAGGGTCGCCCGTCTGCCTTTCCTGGCCATGTCCTGGAGGATCTCCCGCGGCGGCGCGGGCGCCGGCTGGCGGATCGGCATTGAGCGGGTCAGCAGGAAATTCCACAGGCTGAACAAGGTGATGAGAACCGCCGCGGGAAGGATCGGCGCTAGGAAGCAAGCCGCGATCGACGTGCCGGATATCCAGCCGTAGACGATCTGAGCCGAGCTCGGCGGGATCAGGAGCGCCAGGACCGACGAGTTCGCCACGAGGGCTGCCGCATAGCCACGGTCGTAGCCCCGTTCGACCATGCGCGGCACCATGATCGTGCCCATGGCTGCAACGGCGGAGGAGGCCGTGCCCGATATCGCGCCGAACACGGCCGTCACCACCACGACCACTACACCGAGCCCGCCCTTCAAACGGCCGAAGATGCTGTCGCAGAAATCCACCAGTCGGCTGGCGAGGCTGCTGGAGCCCATGATCTCGCCGACGAGAATGAACAGCGGCATCGCGAGCAGAATGATCGACGAGGTCTTGTTGAAGCCGGCGGCGACCAGGAAGTTGCTGGACCGATAGTCGCCCGCCATGAAGATGAAGATGGCCGCGGCACCGAACGACATGGGAACCGGAACGCCGATCACCAGCAGTAGGACCAGCAGGCCGATGGCGATGAGGATGACGGGCTCCATCGGCCACTATCGGGCCTTGTTCTCGTCCAGCCCGCTTCGCATGCCGAGCGCGCGCAGCAGATTGTCGACCAGCTCTATGGCGAAGTAGAACGCCATAAGCCCAAGCCCGACGAACATCGATGCGTGCACCCAGTAGAGTGGCGCCTGAAGCTCCAGGGATCTGGGTTGGAGCTTTAAACTCCACTGGAAGTACTGGAAGGTCCAAATCGTGGCCCAGACGGCGACCACGACGGTGACTGCGTTGGCCAAAACCTTGATCCAATCGCGGATCCCTTCGGCGGCGGCCAGCATCTCGATCAGGCTTGCCGATATGTGGGAGCGCTCGTAAGCGCCGTAGGCGCCGCCGATGAAGTAGGTCCAAACGGCGGCATAGACGGCGATCTCTTCGAGGCCGTGAAGGGGGATGAGAAGGAAGTAGCGGACAACGATCTGGACGATGACGACGACCGAGAAGAGGGCGCAGGTGACGACGAGTGTCAGGCGCTTCAAGAACAGCTTGAATTGCCATACGCCCGAGAGAACCAGCATTGCCGATCTCTTTGGATCATCCATGGCGGCTTGTCGTGCTATGCCGATGGCGGCGAGAAGGCGACGATGCGGGACCGTGGCGAAGCGGTCCCGCATCGTTTGCCGATCAGTTGATTTTCAGTTCGGCCCTGAGCCGGTTGTACAGCTCGTCACCGATCTCATCCTTGATCTCGGGCCACACGTACTTCCGCGCCACGGCGGCAAAGGCCGCAGCCTGCTCCGGCGAGAAGGTCACGACCTCGATGCCGGCGTCGCGCATCTCCTGCATGTACTTCTCGTCGGACGCCTCGGCGAGCGGGAAGCGCTCGTTCATGATGTCGACCGCCACCTGCTCGACCGCGGCCCGGTCCTCGGCCGGCAGCGATTCGAGAAGCTCACGATTGATCATGATGTAGTGGTTCTCGAAGTGGTTGTTGTATTGAACGTACATCTTCGTGATGTCGAGGAAGTTGGTCACCGTAAGCTCGGGATTGCCGCCGATCACACCCTCGACCACGCCCGTCTGCATCGCCGTGTAGACCTCGTCCCAGGGGATCATGGTCACGCTGTAGCCGAAGCGCTCCATCAGAGCCCGCGCCGTCACGCCGCCGGGCCAGACTCGTAGCTTCATGCCCTGCTTGGCGTTGGGATCGTAGGGGCTGGGGACGATCTTGGAGAAGGCGCCGCCGCCCATGCCCTTCGCCCAGGTGCTGAGGATCTTGACGCCTTGGCCGGCGACGATCTCGTCGACGATCTCATAGAGATAGCCACCCGGCGAATAGGCTTTCTGCGCCTCGGCATAGTCGGTGACGGCGTAGGGGAAGGAATCGATCGCCAGGCGGGAATCGAATGTCGAGGGAACGGCGCCCATGGTCATTTCGACCGCGCCACTCATCACCTGCTCATAGACCTCCACCCAATCGCCGAGCTGATTGGCGGGATAAACCTCGATGCTGATGCGTCCGTTCGTCTTGTCTTTGACCCGCTGTGCGAAATCCAGCGAGCCTTTGTGCCCGTCGGAGCCGGGCTGATACGACGTCGACAGCCGCCAGTCTGCCGCCAAGCCGGGTGAGACGGTCAAGACGACGGCGAGAACAACGGACGCGCAAAGCCACTGCAGCTTTTGCCAAAGGTCTTGAGTGCCAGAGTCGCGGCAAGCCATGCCTACCTCCCTTGAGTTGACGGTTCATTCGAGCCCTTCACTGACGCTGCTCCTTGACCGCGACCTCCGCCGATGGGGCCAAGGGTATTCGGCGTTGGCGTGCGGTCTCAGAAAGCCGCCCGAACTCGGCCGAGCGATCGAGCGCCGGTGTGTCGACAGCTAATATCCAATTTATGAGAGAATCAAGTAGAAATATCCATAATATGAACGTAGAGGTGGGGCGAGCTTCACGACCGTCGAGCGCCGATCATGTTCATTGCCGAGCGTCTTGCCGCCTTTCTCACCTCGACGACCGCCATTCCTGAGGCGCCTCGCCGGACGGCCGTCTTGGCGATCCTCGACCTCATCGCAGCGGCCCTGGCGGGTCACTCGACACGGGGGGCGAGGTCGGCCAGGCAGGCTGCGCGGAGCATCTGGGGTGCCGGCGAAGCGCCGGTCTGGTTCACGCCAAGCCGACTGCCCGTCGTCGGAGCGGCCTTCGCCAACGCGTCGGCAGCCTCGATGCTCGACCTGGACGACGGCCATCGCGCGGCGGCCGGCCATCCGGGCTCGGCGATCATCCCTGCCGTCGTGGCGGCGGCGCAGGGCCGAGACGTCAGCGCTGAGCGCTTGCTCACCGCGATCGTCCTCGGATACGAGATCGCCGTTCGCGTCGGCGCATCGCGTGACCTGTCGCGTGTCGACACGCTGGTCAGCGGGCGCTGGGTAGGGCAGGGCGCCGCCGCCGCGGTCGCCTGGCTGCGGAAGCTGACCACGCCGCAGATCGCCCAGGCGATAGCCATCGCCGGCACCAGCGCACCGGGCCTCGGGCCCGTGGCTTACTCGCAGGTCATGGGCAACCATTTGAAGGAAGGCATTGCCTGGGCCACGGCCACGGGCTTGGCAGCCGTGGATCTTGCCGCGGCCGGTTTCACAGCGCCCATCGACCTGTTCGACAACCCGTCCCTGTTCGACGGCGAGACGCTCACGGCCGATCTCGGGCGGGACTGGAAGATCGAGCGGACCTATTTCAAGCCCTACAGCTGCTGCCGCTGGATCCATGCGGCAATCGAGGCGGGCCTGGCGTTGCAGGCGAGTCACGGGATCGACCCGCGGGCGATCGACGGCATCAAGGTGGAGTCCTTTGCCAGAACGCTTCAGCTCAACAACGAGCCGCATCCCCGGACCTTGGAAGCGGCCCAGTACAGCGTGCCCTTTTGCCTGGCGCTCGCGTTGCTGGAAGGAGAAGACAGCCTGCTGCCGATGGGCGAAGGAGCGCTGTCCCATCGGGCGGTCACGGCGCTGGCGGAGCGGGTCTCGGTCGAGCTGGCCTCCGATCTGGACGCGATGTTCCCGGGCCGCGTCCCGGCACGCGTCGAAATCGGCGTCCAAGGCCGGGTCTACAGCGCGAGCGTTCTGGCACCGAAGGGCGAGCCTTCGAACCCGATGACGCCAGCGGATCTCGAAGCGAAGTTCCGCACCTTGGCCGGCCCCCTGCTGGGCGATGCCCGCGCCGAGCTGCTGCTGTCGACGATCCAAGCGCTTGAAGACAATGACGCCGCTCCGCTCCTGCGGCAGCTTGCCGAGCCGATCGAGCAGGCTTCCGACCGGCTGCTGAAAGTCGGCTGTGCTCAGCCATAGATCTGCCCTGTGCCACCTCTGAGCCATGCTGCTAGACTTGCCGCGTCGAGGACGTCACATGCACTCGTAGACTGTGGGGAAGGGAGGGACTGCGTGGCGCAGGACGATGACAACGGCAAGGGCAAGGGGACCCAGCTGCTTGATCGTTCCATTGCGATTCTGCGCCTCCTTGGCGATGCCGGCGAGCAGGGCAAGCGCTCCGCCGATATTGCCGAGGCCCTCGATCTGACTCAGCCGACCGCGCATAGGATCCTGTCGGCGCTGGAGCGCCATGGGCTCATCGAGCGCGAAGAGGCGACCAAGCGCTTTCGCCTCGGGCTCGCCCTCTTCGTGCTCGGCGCCAAAGCCGGCGACGGCACCGGGCTTCGCCAGGTGGCCCGTCCGTCTCTTCTGCGCCTGGCCCACGAAAGCAAGGACACCGTGTTCCTGATGGCCCGCAACGGCTTCGATTGTGTCTGTGTCGATCGCGAGCAGGGCGACTACGTCATATCGAGCCTGACCGGACAGATCGGCGGCCAGATCCCCTTGGGAGTCGGCCCCGCAAGCCAAGCGATCCTGGCGTTTCTCGCGCCGAGCCAGATCGACGCCATACTGGATGCCAATGCCAGTCGCTATCCCGTTTTCAATGGCCTCTCGCGAGACGAGGTGGCCGAGGCGCTGCCGCGAATTCGCGAACGGGGCTATGCGACGGACCAGGACCGCCTCGTCGAGGGAATCTCGGCCCTCGCCATGCCCATTCGCGTGCCTGGCCGCGACGTGGTCGGCTCGCTTGCCATCAACATGACGAGCGCGCGGCTCAAGCCAAAGAGGCTGAAAGCTCTTCTCGGGAGTCTGTCCCGGGAGGTTGAGCGGATCGGCGAAGCGGTCAATCCGCTAGGCTTGAGCATCGCGATCTAGGCTCTTTCGGAGAGGCTACGCATTCGGGCGTTCGGCTGGAGCACTTGCCGCCGTCACCTGAACCGACGCAACGCCTCTCGCGGCCAACCGAGGGCTATAGACATCGCTGAGTCCTAAGAGCCCCACTCCCACTCTATAAATCAATTTTATCAATGGCTTGGCCGCGCCAGGCTAAGCCGTTTTTCGCGTCTAGAGGCAATCAAGAAGGGGGCCAAGGGCCTTGCTGACCTGCGTCCTAGAGCCTAGTGTGTTCTAATTCAAATACAAATCTGTATACAACAGGAACGCGATGGCAACAGGCGACAATCGCATGACCGGTGCCGAGGCGGTGGTCCGGATGCTCGAGGCCTACGGCGTCACCCATGTCTTCGGCCTCTGCGGCGACACGAGCCTGCCGCTCTACGACGCCCTCGCGCGGCTCGACCATGGGATCACCCACGTGCTTACCCGCGACGAGCGCAACGCCGCCTACATGGCCGACGGCTACGCGCGGGTGACGGGGCGGGTCGGAGTCTGCGAGGGGCCGAGCGGCGGGGGCGCCACCTATCTGCTGCCCGGACTGGTCGAGTCCAACGAATCCTCGGTGCCGGTCCTCGGCATCACCACGGACGTGCCGGTCACCGCGCGCGGTCGCTACCCGCTCACCGAGCTCGATCAGCAGCGGCTCTTTGCGCCGCTCACGAAGTGGAACAAGGTGATCGACAGTGCCGCCGAGATTCCACAGACGCTGCGGACGGCCTTTCGCGCCATGACCGTCGGCAAGCCGGGCACGGCGCATATCGGCCTGCCCCATGACGTGCAGACGAGGCCGCTGCAGGATCCGGACATCTGGGCCCAAAAGGAGCACGGCAGCACGCCGGCATGGCGCCCGGGGCCGGACGCCGAGGCGGTGGCGCGAGCCGCGGCGGCGATCGCGGCGGCCCGCCGTCCCGTCTTCATCTGTGGCGGCGGCATCGTGATCTCCGGTGCCATGGCAGCGCTCGACAGCTTGGCGACCGCGCTGGACGCGCCGGTCTGCACGACGATCAGCGGGCAGGGGGCGCTGGCCGAAAGCCACCCGCTCTGCGCCGGGGTGGTCGGCTCCAACGGCGGCACGCCCGAGACCCAGGCGGTGGTCGCCGCCGCCGACCTCGTGGTCTTCGTCGGCTGCCGTGCCGGCTCCACCTCGACGGAGCACTGGCGGACGCCGAAACAGGGCCTGCCGATCGTGCATATCGACATCGACCCGATGGTCATCTCCTGCAACTACGCGACGGACGTCGCCTTGCCCTGCGATGCCCGCCTGGCCCTCGAAGCCATCGGCGCCGAGATCGCGCGGCGGCCGAGGCCGGCCGGCGCGGGCGATGGCGCGGCCCTCGTCGCCAAAGCCAAGGCCGAGAAGCGTGCCCGCTTTGCCGAGATCGCCGACTCGCAGGAGAGACCGATCCGCCCCGAGCGCGTGGTCGAGGCACTGAACCGGGTCCTGCCCGAGGATGCGGTGGTCGTGGCCGACCCGGGAACGCCCTGCCCCTATCTGTCTGCCTACTACGAGCTCGAGCGGCCCGGACGCCACTTCATCACCAACCGCGCCCACGGCGCCCTGGGCTACTCCATGGCCGCGGCGGCGGGCGCCTGGTTCGGCCGCCCGGAGGCCAAGGTCGTGGCCGTGATGGGCGACGGCAGCTTCGCTTTCACGGCGGGCGAGATGGAGACCATCGTCCGCTACGGGGTGCCGCTGACCATGATCGTGATATCGAACGCGGTCTTCGGTTGGATCAAGGCCAGCCAGAAGGCGGCCTACGAGGCGCGCTACTTCTCGGTCGACTTCGACCGCACGGACCATGTCGCGGTCGCGGAAGCCTATGGCGTCAAGGCCTGGCGAATCGAGGACCCCGCGGCGGTCGAGACCGCCATCGCCGAGGCCGTGGCGCACGACGGCCCGAGCCTCGTCGATATCATCTGCCAGCCGCTGGAGGAGGCTGCCGCGCCGGTCAGCCAGTGGATGGGATGACGAGATCGGCCCCATGAGGGTCCGGTCATCCATCGTCGGGCCGGCGCTCTTGTGAAGGGATCAGCGCTGTGAGCGGAGGCTCCAAGGTCGAGCGCAAGGCGGGTGAGGGCGCCACGAGTCACGTGGAGCGCGTCTATGGCCGCCTGAAGGATCTCGCCATCAGCTTCGAGCTGCTGCCCGGCGACCGGGTCAACGAGGTGGCGCTGGCGAGGCGCCTGGAGGTCAGCCGGACACCGCTTCGCGAAGCGCTCAATCGCCTGACGTCGGAGGGCTTTCTGAGCTTCGTCCCCGGCAAGGGCTTCTTCCGGCGAAGGCTCGACGTCAAGGAGATCTTCGACCTCTACGAGATGCGGCAGAAGCTGGAGATCGGCCTGGCGGAGCTGGCCGTGCTCCGTGCCACCGAGCCTCAGCTCGAGGCCATTCGCGCGTTCCTCGAAGAGAGCGCCCGCCAGGATCTGGAGCGCGAGGTGAGTGACCTCGTTGCACTCGACGAGCGCTTCCACGAGCAGATCGCGGCGCTATCCGGCAACCAGGAAATGCTGCATGCATTGCGGACGACGAACGCGCGCATCCGCTTCGTTCGTTGGATCGACATGGAGAAAGGCCGTCGCGCTCATACCCAAAGCGAGCACCTCGAGCTGCTCGAGGCTCTGTCCTCGCGCGACGCGGCGAAGGCCCGAGAGATCCTTCAAGGCCATATCGACGCCCGGCTGGAGCAGATCACCGCGGCGATTCGCGAGGGCTATGCGCGCATCTACATGGATCGTGCGTCCAGCTGATCGCGGCGGATGCCGACTATCGGCTCAGGAGATCTCGGCCGTATGGGTCTGCGACTGCTGGCCTTCCCAGAACACGATCTTGCGGTGAAGGTATCTCACGGCCAGGTTCCCGATCAGGCCCATGACGGCCAGCGAAAAGACCACGGCAAGCATCAGAGCCATATCGAGATCGTTCTGTGCCGTCTGCAAGACGGTGCCGAGGCCCTTACTCGCGGCGACGAACTCGGCGACGATGGCGCCGATGAGCCCGAGAACGACGGAGATCTGCAAGCCGGCGAAGATCGTGCCGGCGGCGCTCGGCAGCTTGACATGAAAGAGGATGCGCATGCGCGAGGCCAGGCAAACCCGCATGACGTCGACCAGCTCGGGATCGGCTTGGCGGATGCCGACCATCGTGTTCACGAAGACCGGGAAGAAGCAGATCAGCACGACCATGGCGATCTTGGATTCGATCCCGAAACCGAACCACACGATCAGCAACGGCGCGAGGGCGATCTTCGGCATCGACTGGAGCAGGACGACATAGGGATAGAGGAACTTCTCTATGGTCCTGAACTCGGCGATCAAGATGCCGAGCGTGAAGCCGACCCCGCAGCCCATCGCATAGCCGATGACGGTGGAGCGCAAGGTGAAGGCAAGGTGTGGCCAGATGTAGCCGTCGCTGTAGGCGAAGATCAGCGTCTTCAAGACCGCCATGGGCTCGGGAAGAATGTAGTCGGGAATGTCGAACTCGTGGAGATAGACTTTCCAAAGGACGATCAGAGCGACGAGGGTGATCAGCGGATAGACGATCAACTCTAGACGGTGACGCATGACGCTTCGTCCTCGATGAAAACCGGGCTCTTGTCAGTCCTCGACGGCTATCCGCCGGCCATGAAGCTGGAGAAATGGGCCCGAAGCCGATTGCAGATGTCGTTGAAGGCCTTTTCCGACAAGGTCTCGAAGCTGCGCGGCCGCGGTAGCGTGACGGGCAGGTCCATGACCACCGAACCGGGGCGCTCCGACAGGACGACGATGCGATCCGACAGGAACACGGCCTCGGGGATCGAATGGGTGATGAACAGCACGGACTTCTCCGTCGTCATCCAGAGCTTCTGCAGTTCCAGGGTCATCTGCTCGCGGGTCATCGCATCGAGTGCCGCGAAGGGCTCGTCCATGAGCAGGACGCTGGGATCGTGGACCAGGCCGCGCACGAGGCCGACGCGTTGCTGCATCCCGCCGGAGAGCTCGTTGGGGTAGTTCGCGGCGAAGGTCTCCAGTCCGACCAAGGCGAGATACTCGTCCGCGGTCTTGCGCGCCGCCGCCATGTCGAGACCGAGAGAGCGGGCGGCGACGAGGACGTTCTCGAGGACCGTCTTCCAAGGCAAGAGGTTGGCCTTCTGGAAGACCACCCCGACCTCCGGGCTTGGCTTCTCGATGACCTTCCCGGCCAACTCGACGCGGCCCTTGCTCGGTGGCACGAGGCCCGCGGCGATCTTCAGAAAGGTGGACTTGCCGCAGCCTGAGGGCCCGAGAACCGAGACGAACTCGCCATCCTGGACCTCCAAGCTCAGGTCCTCCAGGGCCGTTATGTCGCCGCGCTTTCCTTGATAGACGAGAGTCACCTCTGAGGCGTGGAGGAGAGGTCCATTGGCTTGCATGCCTTGCATTCCGCGAATAGATCAGCGCGCCCGAGCGACGAGCTCGGGCGCGCCTGCCGGACCTATTGCTACCAGCTTTTGGCTTCCTCTACCAAAGCGCCCTTGTCGAAGTCGTTGAACCTCTCGACGAAGGCGTTGGTGAAGAGCTGTTCGACGTCGATATCGCGGGTCGTCACGCCGCCCTGCGCGTGCAGCACGTCGACGTAGTCGGAGAAGGCGTTCTCCGGGTAGCTGCCGTACTGCGGGTCGCTGCCGGCCGGGAAGCTCAGATAGCTCATGCCGCGCGTCTTCAGGATGGCGACATCCTTGGCGATCTTCTCGGCTTCCTCTCCGGGTTTCGGCTTCTTCGAGGGATTGGCCTTGTAGTAGGCCTCGACGCAGGCTTCGGGATTGGCGTAGCAGGCGACGGTGCCCTTCGCCAAGGCGCGGCCGAAACCCGCCAGCACGTCGGCCTTCTCCTCGATGAAGCTGCGATGGGTGATGAAGCCGGTGCTGAAGAGATTGGAGTACTTCTCGGGCAGGGCCAGGCGCCGGATCTTTGTGCCGGAGCGCTCGAGGCCGGCATGCGCCGTGTCGTAGAGATTGAGCGCGTCGATCTCTCCCTTGTTGAAGGCCTGAAAGGCCGGGCCGCCGGCGCCGACGGCCACCAGGGTGAAGTCCTCGCCATCGACCAGGCCGACTTCCTTCAGCATGGCCTTGGTGGTCGGAACGTTCGCCCAGGTCAGCGCGCCGACACCGATGTTCTTGCCTTTCAGATCGCCGAGCGCCTTGATCGGGCTAGCCTCCGGCACCGCGATCTCCCAGACCGATGCGCGCATGAAGTTGTAGAAGAACGTCACCGGCATGGAATCCCGCCCCGGCTGTTGCGAGATGATCGGGATGTCGGCGTTCGGGGAGCCGATGGTCACCGATTTGTTGACCACTTGGGGCAGGAGAGTCGCGGTGCCGTTGAAGGTGATGACCTCGACCTCGTCGATGCCCTCGGCCTTGAAGAAGCCGCGCTCCAGGGCGAGAAAGTAGGGCGACCAGCCGACGTTGAGGCCGCGCGGATTGGGCGAGCCCCAGATGATCTTCTCGCCGGCGATGGCCGGGGCCGTTGCGCCGAACAGCCCGGCGCCCAGAAGCACCGCGGCGACGAGCCGTAACATGGTTCCTGAAGCACGGCTTCTGTTTGATCCTGTCATTGTTCGAACCCCCTTTAGAATCGGTTGTCGTTAGTCGGAGCGTGGCCCTCGCCATGCCGGTGGTCGAGCCGAGGCACTGCGCTCGCCTGCCGGGCCTGTCGCGGTGTGACGGTCATTCGACCCTTCCCTCGAACGAGACGGCTGCGCCCATCGCCGCCTGCGGCGGGACCGTGATCGCGTCGCCCTGTTTGTCGTAGGGGAGGCCGTTGGCCTCAAGGAGAGCCTCGACCCGAGACAAGTCAGGCGCCAAGACGGAGAATGACGAGATAAAGGGAAGGCCGGGCGGCGTACCCTGGTATCCGGCGGCGGACAGTCTTTCCGGCCTCACGAAGTCGATATGACCGCGGCGCAGGGAAAGGCGATAGGTGTCTCCGAGGCGCTCGATCCTGGCGTCGAGAAGGTGCTCGAAACGTGCCGCGGCGGCGGCGGGCGCTTCGACGCAGACGGTGGCAGAGAGTAATCGCCGGGCGCCATTGCCATGCTCGACCAGCTCCGCTTGCCAGAGGACTTCGGGTGTCCAGTGCTGGAGGATATTGAAGTGACATTCCGGCGTCAGTCCGGGGTCGATACGGACCAGGCTGAACCGCGCGGAACGCAGGCCGTCCGGCGTGTCGACGTTGCGCTCGAGGTGGCCGATTCCCTGCACCGCGATCCCGCCGGTCCGTAGCGCCGCGGCGGCGAGGACGGCGTCGGCGCATTCGAAGGCGAGAATGTGAAGCCCCTCGTAGCGCTCGAGCCGCTCGGGAAAGCCACGGCAGTGCAAGGTCGGATCGAACACCGCCAGCAGCTCCAGATAGCCGCCTTCGGCGAACATGGCGCAGCGGTTGCCCGTGCCCAGCGGCTCCGTCGGGCCGCCCGGTCGAACCGAGCCGGCGTGGCGTGTCTCAGGGCTGAGCGTGAAACCCATCCGCTCGTAGCAGTCGAAAAGCGCTGCCGGGCGAGAGGAGACGACGGCGACGTGATCCAGCACGTTGGCGAGGTCGCGCCTGGCTGTAGTGCTAGCATGGTCGGCCATGGCGCTCATTTCCGCACACCCAGAGAGGCCGATTCCGGGAGCCGTGCCTTCAAGGCGGCCAAATCGATCTTGGCGTTTCCGGTCAGTGGCATGTTGTCGACGAAGACGACGGTCCGGGGATGCGCATAGGCCGGACCGTTGCTCAAAGCGAAATTCTTGATGTCATCGGCGTCCACGGCGACCCCGGGGCGTTTCACCACGAAGGCACAGGGAATGCTCCCCTTGTCTTCGTCCGCGAGGGGCACGACCGCTGCCTGAAGCACGGCGGGATGCTTCTCCAGCACCGTCGCGACCTCGCCGGGGTAGAGGTTCTCGCCGCCGCAGACGAACATGTCGTCGTTGCGGCCGACAAAGAAATAGAAGCCCTGTTCGTCGCGGCGAAAGATGTCTCCGGTGTCGAGCCAGCCGTGCGCCAGCCGCTTCGCCGTCGCTTCCGGATTCCCGTGATAGCCCAGCATGACCCCGGGATTGCGGACATGAAGCAGGCCTTCTTCGGTCGGCTCCCCGCGGCCCAGGCGCACTTCCACGTCGGGCAGGGGGTAGCCGACGGAGTTGTCCGGTCGGGGCAGGTCCTTCGGGTGCGGGCCGAAGATCACCGGCCCGCCTTCGGTGATGCCATAGTTGTTCTCGATGATCGCCGCCGGGAAAGGCCTTCTCAGGTCGTCGATCAAGGAGTCGGATGCCGGCGCCGAGCCGAAGCCGATACGCTTGACGAAGGACAGACAAGGGTCGTCCAGGTCGGCGATCTCTCGAAGGATGCGAACGAACATGGTCGGCACGCCGCCGAGCAGCGTGCAACGGTGATCCATCAGCACCCGGAGGTAGCTCTCGGCGTCGAAGCGCTCCATCAGGACCGCCTCGCCGCCGGCGGTCAGCGTCTGCTTGAGCGTATTCAGCCCGTTCTTGTGAAACAGCGGTGCGGCGATCAGGCTTCGGTCCTGCGGGCTCAATCCGCGCGCCCTGGCGACCGTCCGATTGTTCCAGATGACACCCCGGTGGGAGAGCATGACTCCCTTCGGCGATCCGGTCGAGCCCGAGGTGTATGGCAGCAAGGCAAGCGATTCTTCCCCCGGCCGCAGGGACTCGAACGGGCCCGGGTCCTGGAATCGGGCATAGCCGCTGTCGCTGTGATCGTCGAAGCCGACGACGGGAGCCTGACCTGTCACGCTGGTGGCGCTGGCTTCGTCGGCAAAGGCCAGCTTGACCTCGGCATCGGCGAGGATCTCACCGATTCCTTGATCGGGCAGGCGGATGTTGATCGGCACCGGCACGCATCCGGCCCGCATCGCACCGAAGAAGGTCTCGACGAACTCGCGGCGGTTCAGGGAGAGAATGGCGACCCGATCGCCGGCGGCGAGACCGGCGCGCCGCAGTCCCCGGGCCACGGCGTTGCAAGCGTCATCAAGCTCCCTGTAGGTCTGCCGACGCGGCGCGCCTGATCCGGAGGTGTCGGTCAACGCAGTGCCCTCGCTCGTGCGGTGCTTGTCGAACAAGTCGCCAGCGTTCAGGGGGCTGCGTGCCATCAAATGCCTCCGGGGAACCGTCCCGACCGGCCCTCGTGAGCCGCGTCACGGTTCCTTTCGTCATTTTGACATTCTAAATGACAGTAATTGACATTTCAATTAACATATCAGCGGAGCCGATTGTTGCGGGATTCGAAAGGAGGAGCGGCCGATGGCCGTGGTTGACGGCATTGTGGCGATGCATGAGGAGTTGAAGGTTTGGCGTCACGACTTGCATGCGCACCCGGAGACGGCGTTCGAGGAGGTTCGTACCTCCGCCTTTGTCGCGGAGAAGCTCCAGGAGTTTGGCATCGAGGTGCACCGCGGCCTCGGCAAGACGGGTGTCGTCGGTACCCTGCGCAGCGGCTCGAGCGCCCGCCGTATCGGTTTGCGCGCTGATATGGATGCCCTTCACATTCACGAGCTAAACGATCTCCCCTATCGCTCGAAGATCGACGGCAAGATGCATGCCTGTGGCCACGACGGCCACACCGTCATGCTATTGGGTGCCGCCAAGTACTTGGCGGCAACCTGTGATTTTGATGGGACCATCGATTTCATTTTTCAACCTGCCGAGGAGAACGAGGGTGGCGGCAGGGCGATGATGGAAGATGGCTTGTTCGACCACTTCCCGGTCGACGCCGTCTATGGCATGCACAACAAGCCCGGCGTGAAAATCGGCGAGTTCGCGCTGCGTCCGGGGCCAATTCTGGCATCTTTCGATGTTTTCGAGATCATCGTGGAAGGGACAGGCACGCATGCCGGCCTACCCTTCACCGGTACCGATACCATCGTCGTCGCGGGCCATATCATCACCGCTCTGCAGGCTCTTGTGCGCTTGAACATTCACCCGGTGGACTCGGCCGTGATAAGCCTGACTCAGGTGCACGGCGGTGACACTTGGAACGTGCTGCCGAAGGAAGTTGCTCTGCGCGGCACTGTCCGGGCCTACAAGCCGGAGGTACAGGACCTGCTGGAATCTGCGATGAAGACAACGACCAAGTTGACCGCAAGGTCATTGGGTGCAACCGCGGAGTTCTTCTATGAGCGACGATATCCGGCGACCATCAATCATCCAGAAGAAACAGAGCTGGCCGCAAGAGTGGCTGAACAGGTCGTTGGCCCGGACAAGGTGGATCGCGATATCGTGCCGGCCATGGGCGCGGAGGATTTCGCATTCATGTTGATGGGGAAGCCAGGCGCGTACATCTACGTCGGCAATGGCGAAGGAAAAGACGGTTGCTATCTGCACAATCCGCGATATGACTTCGACGATGAGGCTTTGGTTTTTGGTAGTAGTTACTGGGTACGTCTGGCCGAAACGCTGTTATCGAGGTAGCGGAGATCCAACAACGCCAGACGGTGGGAATCGGAACTATGACCCAACTCCGTGAGGACCCCGGCCCTGCGCCAGCCCGAAAGCAATCGCTGTCGGACAAGGTCCATGAGATGCTCCGGCGCGACATCATTTGCTGTGCTCTGGAGCCGAGCTCGGAGGTGACGGAGTCCGAGTTGACGGATCGCTATGACGTCGGCAAGGCGCCGGTCCGCGCCGCGCTGTCCCGGCTGTTCCAGGAGGGGCTCGTGCGGCCCTTGCCGCGGCGGGGCTATGTGATCGCGCCTCTGACGTTCAAGGACATCCACGAGTGCATGTCGGTGCGCCTCATCTTGGAGCCGGAGACGGCACGGCTTGCCGCGACGCGCATGACGGCGGAGGCGGTCGCCGAGCTTCGGAAGCGGACGGCCTTGGACCCGAAGGCCGACCGGACGGTGTCCTTCGAGAAGAACCGTGCCTTTCATATCGGCATTGCACGGGCGGCGGGAAACGGGCGCCTAGAGCGGATGGTGACCGAGCTGATCGATCAAATGGAGCGGGTGTCGCGCTTGCTGATGCAGAATCGGGAAGCCGGGGCGATGAAGTCGGAGTTCGCAACCGACGACGCCGACCATGAAGCAATCCTAGACGCCATCGAGAAACAGGACCCCGCCGCCGCTCAGCAGGCTGCTCGGCAGCATTTGGAGACGACTCAGCGGATGATCGTCGATGCTCTCTTTTCCAGCGAGAACGTCGAGCTGCGGCTGAATGTCGGCTGATCGATGCCTGCCGGCCTAACCTATCCGGTGACCATCGCGTAGGTTCCGCGCCCGATCGCGACAAGGCGGCCCTGATCGTCGATGACATCGACGTCGGCGACACCGACGCTCCGGCCCATACGCCGCACGCGGGCTGTCGCCGTCAGCGACGTGTTTACGGCGGGGCGCAGGTAGTCGGTGCGGAAGTTGATGGTCGGCAGGCCGCTGCCGACCATCATGCCGAGAGCGTAGTCGCCCACGGTGTCGATGAGGGCGGCGATGACGCCGCCATGGAACTGGCCGGTCCCGCGTTTCCGCTCGAACTCCGGCTTCAGGGGCATCCGCATGGTGATTTCCTGGCTGTCGTGATCCGCAGAGACGACCGTCAGTCCCATGAGCTCGATGAAGGGGGAAATGGCGATCCGTTCTTGAACTTGCTCTGCGCTCAGCGGTTCGCTCATGGCATCACCATCACCTTTCCGACCACCTGTCTTTCCTCGAGCATTTGAAAGGCTTCCCTGTAGTCTTCCAAGGGAAGCCGGCGGTCTATCAATGGCTCCAACTGGCCGTTCCCCGTCAGATCGAGGAGGCGACCGATGTCTTCCGGTTTGAACCCCGTCGAGCCGCGGATCTGCAACTCCAGCCCGAAGATGTAGCGGATATCCGTCTTCGGGTCGTAACCGGCCGTGGCGCCGTTTGTCACCATGCGGCCGCCGGGCTTCAGGCATTTCAGCGACTTTGCCCAGGTCTCGCCGCCGGTGAAGTTGACGACCATGTCGTAGCCGTAGTCTTGGCTGTGCCGTTTCGGCTTGCCGGTGATCCCCCAGGCGGATTTGACGAAGTCGTCGGCGGCGTAGTTGATGATGTGATCGGCGCCCAGCTCGGTGAGTTGCCGAGCCTTCTCGTCGCTGCTGGTGCAGGCCGTGACGCTCGCACCGACGAGCTTCGCGAGCTGGATGCAAGCGACGCCGACGCCACCGCTGGCACCCAAGACCAAGACGGACTCGCCGGCGGTCATTTGCCCATGGGTCATGACCATGCGATGCGCGGACCCGTAGGCGACCGGCAGGGCGGCCGCCGACTCGAACGCCATGCCGTCCGGCAGCCGGATCAGTTGGTGCGCGGGAACTCTGCAGAGCTCGGCGAAACCGCCGTCCAGCGTCTCGCCCATGAGCCCGCCTTCGACACGGTTCACGGGGTCGACCAGAACCGGGTCGCCGCTGCCCCAGCCCTCGACGTCCTTGCCGACCGCTTCGATCTCGCCGGCCATGTCGAGACCCGGGACGACGGGCAACGGCACGGTGATGCCCGGCATGCCCCGACAGGTGAAGATGTCATGATAGTTGAGGCTCGCGGCTCGAACCCGAACGACGACATCGCCGTCGCCACACTCGGGCTCCGGGTAGTCCGATTCGAGAACCAGATTGTCCGGGCTGCCGCTTTCATGAAGAACCACAGCCTTCATCGACGTCGCCTTGCTCCGTTCAGCTATCGGGCTCGCCCAGCGATGATCTGGCCGGAAAGTGTGCAAAACTGATCATGAATATGGCAAGTAGGCAAGTTGAAATTTCACTGACATGTTAATGAGAAGCCAGCCATCTGACCTCTCCTTGTGGTTCCGGTCGATGCCGGAATCGGCGACTAAGTCCGCGGGTTCCTATCACTCCACAACCAACTCCCATCGTGTCGTCCAACGTCAGGACGAAAGAGCGGCGCGCGTCCCGGAGAATCGCCGCCGCCATGGCGGCAATGCCGTCGTGATTGCAGGCTGAATCGGCCAGTCGGATCTCGGCGAGATCCTGCAGCAGCGCGGCCTGGGGAATCCAGCTGACCCAGGATCCGTGCAGGCCCGGCACGAGGACGAGCGTTCTCTTGTCACCCTCTTCGGTCACGACGCCGCAGGGCGCCTCGGGAGGCGCTTTGCCGGCCGGGGCGGGGCCAGTCGGGGCGGCTGCCTACTGACCGGGCTCACAGCACCTTCAGGCCCTTCGGATAGGGCGTCAGGTAGTCGAAGCCGTTGTCGGTGACGATGATTGAGTCGCCGACCCTGGCGCCGAACCTGCCGGGGATCGTGATCCCGCCGTCGACGACGATGGTCATGCCGGCCCGGAGCGGGGTCTTGTTGCCGGCCTTGAGCTCGGGCCCTTCCAGGATCGAGCAGCCGGTGCCCCGGCCCGTGCGGTAGGTCGGCGCGAAGCCGCCCTCCCGATAGACGCTGTCGGCGGCAAAGTGCACCTCTTCGGCGGCGACGCCCGGCCTGATCGCGTCCAAGGCGGCCAACTGGGCCGCTATGCAGACCTCGTAGACCCGGGCCTGCTCGTCGGTCACCGAGCCGCAGAAGAACTCGCGGTCGAAGCCGAGCCAGTAGCCCTTGAAGACGGTGATGCCGCAGAAGCAGAGGTAGACCGGATCGCCGTCGCAGATGCATCTCGTCGTCGGCCGGCGATGGACCATGCAGGTATCCCGGCCGGACTGCATGATCTGCAGGTTGTGGATCATCGGCGAGGTGAAGCGCTCGCCGCTGCCGTCGAGAAGCGCGGCCGCCTTCCGCGAGCCGCCGTCGATCACCGCCAGGGAGACCTCGTATTCCGGCACGCCGACGGCGATCGCCTTCTCACCGGCCTCGGCCATGGCGACGGCCACCTCGCCGGCCTGGCGCATGGTGCGAATCTCGTCCTCCGACTTGACCATCCGCATGTCGCCGAGGGGCCCGGCCAAGTCGACCTGCCGCAGGTCCGGCCACTCCTCGGCGATGAAGCCGGCGACCACGCCCGGGATCTGGGCCGCTTCCAGGGCGATGGCTCGAGGGGCCGCGCCGGACATGACCGCGCGCAGCGGCGCTCGCCATTCGCCGTCGGCGCCGTCGACCCAGTCCTTGATCTCGGCGACGCTGCTGAGCTGCCGGCACATCTCGAGCTCCATGAGCGGCGTGACGATCGCCGGTCTGTCGTCCCTCGGCACCCAGAGCATGTTCGGCCGGCCGCAGGAGACGAAGCTGGCATAGCCCCAATAGCCGGAGAGGTAGAAGATGGAGTCCGGGTCGGTAACCAGGGCGGCGTCCAGGCCCTCGTCCCTCAGCCTCTGTTGCAGCTCGACGATGCGCCTCTCGTAGGGTGCCGTCATGGGCTCCACGCTCTCCTGTCCGATGGCTTCCGGCGACGTCATGGTGCCGTCATGTCTGCTCGAGCCCGCGCAGGCGCTCGCTGCGGCGGCGCAGCCATTCCATGGTCAGCATCAAGGCGATGGACAGCACGATCAGCAGCGTGGCGGCGGCGATGATGGTCGGGCTGAGGTGCTCGCGGATGCCGCTCCACATGCGCCGGGGGATGGTGTGCTGCTCCGCGCCGGCCATGCGAAGGGCACCCCGTCTCGAGGCCTTTCCATCCGACGAGGCGCTGCCGCCAAGGACCGATGTCGTCGTGATCGGCGGCGGCATCGCCGGCGTGAGCACCGCCTTCTCCCTGGCCCGGCGCGGTGTCGCCACCCTCCTCTGCGAGAAGGGCCGGATCGCCGGGGAGCAGTCGAGCCGCAACTGGGGCTGGGTCCGCAAGATGGGCCGCGACCCGCGCGAGTTGCCGCTCATGCTTGAGAGCGAACGTCTTTGGCATGAGATGGATGCCGTGCTGGAGTCGGACACGGGCTATCGGCAATCCGGGATCGTCTACCTTTGCCGGTCCGAGGCGGACCTGGCCAGGCGAGAGGCCTGGCTGGAGCATGCCATGCCCTTTCAACTCGATACCAAGGTCATCAAGGGCGCCGAGCTGGACCGCGTCCTGCCCGGATCGGCGCAGGCCTGGGCCGGCGCGCTCTATACGAAAAGCGACGGTCGGGCCGAGCCGCAGAAGGCGGCTCCGGCGATCGCTCGGGCCGCCCGCCGGCTCGGCGCGACGGTCATGGCGGGCTGTGCCGTGCGCGGCCTCGAGACGGCGGCCGGCCGCCTCTCGGCCGTGGTGACGGAGAAGGGGCGGGTGGCCTGCAGCGCCGCCGTCTTGGCGGGTGGCGCCTGGTCTGGTCTGTTCTGCCGCAGCCTGGGCATCCGCCTGCCGCAGCTCAAGGTGCTGGCCTCGGTGATGCGGCTCTCGCCTTTCGAGGGCGGGCCGGATGCGGCTGCCTGGGGGCCGGGCTTTGCGTTCCGGAAGCGCCAGGACGGTGGCTACACGCTTGCGAACGGCAGCGCCAATGTCGCCGATGTCGTGCCGGACAGCTTCCGCTACGGCTTCGATTTCCTGCCGGTCCTGCGGATCGAATGGAAGGACCTGCGATTGCGGCTCGGCAAGCGCTTTCTCGAGGAAGCGCGCCTCGCGAAGCGCTGGTCCTTGGATGGGCCCTCGCCGTTCGAGAGGGTTCGCACGCTGGACCCTGAGCCTGTCGACAAGTTCCTGGACTCCGCCAAGGCCAGTCTCGAGCGCGCCTTTCCCGTGTTCCGCGGCAGGGACTCGGCCAACCGCTGGGCCGGGCTGATCGACGCGACGCCCGACGCCCTACCGGTCCTGTCCCCCGTCGAGACGCTGCCCGGCTTCTTCATGGCGACGGGTTTTTCCGGGCACGGCTTCGGCCTCGGCCCGGGCGCCGGGCAGCTCATGGCCGACCTGATCACCGGAAGTCCGCCGATCGTTGACCCCGCGCCCTTTCGCTACGCGCGTTTCACGGACGGCTCTCGCCCGATGCCGATGACGGGCTTGTGAGCGACGCAGGCGATTGCGTCGAAGGGGTGAGCGTCTCCTCCAGCCCCGGTGCCGCGGGCCTACGTCCGCCACATGCCGACACGGCCCGACATCCGGGCCTTTAGCAGGCGGCTCCGAAGCCAACGCGACGCCGTCGAACGCTTCTTCAACAAACTCAGGTACATTCGAGCCGTAGCCGCTCGCTGCGGCAGGCGAGGTGACAAGCACCACGCTTCCGTGCAGCTTGCCTCTTCTCGAATCTGGCTGCGAAATCACCAGACGGTCGCCTGGTTCCCCCTTGGACGCTGATCCATGACCCCGCCAACCGACATCAAGTCTCGCTCGCTGCGCGGCCTCAAATGGTCGGCGGTGGGGCGAATCGGCGTCCAGTTGGTCAATTGGCTGATAACCATACAGGTCGTGCGAATTCTGACCCCGGAGGACTACGGGCTCATGGCCATGGCGGTGGTGTTCACCACCCTGGTCTCGAACATTCGGGAATTCGGTTTCTCAGCGACGCTCATCCAGTTGGAGACGCTTTCGCTGGAGCAGATGAGGAAGGTCTTCTTTGTAATCATTTGCATTCATTTGGGGATATTCATATTGCTTTTTGTTTCTGCGCCTGCCGCGGCCTGGTTTTACGATGAGCCAAAGATCACATGGGTGCTTCGAGCCTTGTCGTTCGAGATTTTGATCTCGATTTTCATAGTGGTGCCGCAGGCGTTGTTGATTAGAGATTTGAATCTGAAGGCCAAGTCGATTGTAGACTTGGTTTCGGGGCTCGCCGCCGGGTTCATTACCTTGTATTTCGCGTTCAACGGATACGGCGTCTGGGCTCTGGTCGCCGGCGTGATCGGTGGGGCCCTAGCACGCCTCGTCGCCACCAACGTGGCGATGCCGATCCGGTTCCTGCCGCTCATGTCTCTGGAGGGGCTCGCGCCTTTGGTCCGGTTCGGCGGCACCATCACGCTGCAGCGAATCTTGACGTCCGTCTACTGGAGCGCGGACAGCCTGATCATCGGGAGATGGCTGGGGCCGGCCCCGCTAGGCGTTTACGCTGTGGCGATGCAGCTCGCGTCCCTGCCGATGGTTCGCGTCAACGCGATCGTCGACCAGGCGAGCTTTCCGGCCTACTCACGCATCCAGAGCGAGCCGGAGCTCGTTCAGAACTACGCGCAGAAGGCCCTGAAGCTTCTCGCCTTGTTTGCCTTTCCCGTGTTCTGGGGCATTGCGGCCGTGGCCGACCCGGCGGTCCGGGTTATCCTCGGCGACAAATGGCTCGAAGCCATTCTGCCCATGCAGATTCTCGCGGTGATTCTGCCGTTTCGCATGCTTTACAGCCATATGACAGTGATCATGAACGGTCTGGGTAGCCCCGAGAAAGTGCTGCGCTGCGTCGTGCTGGCGACGACGGTCATTCCGCTCGGTTTCCTCATTGGCATTCGCTGGGGCATTACGGGCGTTTGCGTGTCGTGGCTGGTGACGTTCCCGGCCGTCCTTCTCTATGCCGCGGCGATGCTGAAAAGCAGCGCTCAAATCGGATACCTGAGCCAAGCAAAGATCGTGGCCGTGCCGCTTGTGTCCGCCGCGCTGATGCTTGCCGTCACGGCCAGCATCCAGATCTTTATTACTCAAGCTTGGCCACCCATATTCGCTCTTGTGGCCACGATTGCGGCCGGCGTCGTCGCCTACACGTCTGTCGTGGTTCTGCTTGATCGCTCCGCCCCCAGGTTGGTCAAATCGGTCATTGTCGGATAGCTCGAGCGGTAGCGTGACCATGCAGCATTCGCCCGGCAACTCCATTGGCGTGACAGGGGAGGGAGTGCGGCTCGCGCGGCCGTCCTCTGGACCAAAGGAACCGAGACGGGCTGCCATGGGCGCTCCCGTGGAAAGGCTCGCAAAGTGATTCCATGGCGCGTTAAGAATCTGGTCTCCGAGAAGGCCCCTCTTCTTTACCACGCCATCGTGAACCGGGGCTTCTCGAGGCACTCGGAAGCCTATTGGGACAACGCTTTCGACGTGAGCTGGCGACAAGGAAGCCGGCAATGGCCCGTCAAGAACCGACTGGTGGAGCTTCTCGTCCCGAGCAGCTCTCAGGTGTTGGACGTCGGCTGCGGGACCGGTTCGCTGCTCCTTCATCTGAAGTCGAAGGGCTATGAACATCTGAGCGGTTTCGAGATTTCCAGGCGGGCGGTCGAGGTCCTCGGACAGCATGGGATCACCATGTACCAAGGCCGCCTCCCGCACCTGACCACGCCTGATGGCACGTTCGATACGGTGATTGCTTCACAGGTGCTGGAGCATGTGGTTCGGCGGCGGTTCTTCCTGAACGAGATCTGTCGCACCCTAAAACCGGACGGCGTTTTTCTTGGGTTTGTCCCGGACAATTGTCTTGGGCCAATCGACGAGCCCAGCCACGTGACGAAATTCAACAAAAATACATTGGAAAAGCTGATGCTGAAGCACTTCTCTAGTGTGTTTATTAGAAGTATACGGGATGATAATTTCGAAATGCCCGTTCTTTTTGCCTATGCAAGACTTGGAACGGCGGGCTTCACCGATGGCGAGGTCGCGGAAGCTCTTGCAGAATCAGGAGCAAAGCCATAAAATGAGCTTGTTTCGACTTCATGTAATGATGTGAATGCAACTATCGTTAAGCATCAATACGGGAGTCCCTGGAAACGAGCAAGAAACAAGCAGATTCTCTGTTGTCCCGTTGGTTTGCAGCCCGTCGGCAGTGCCGTGGCGATCAGCTCCTTCTCGGTTGTCGGGACCGGCGAAAGCAGAGCTGAAGCTCGGTCGCCACGCATGAACTGACTGTCCCGCATTCACGTGTCTAGCGAGAGGCTGCGAGAGGACGACGCCAAGATGCACCCTACGAGAGTCGCTCTCTCCGTTGCTTGCCGGTCACCAGGCAGGTCGCCTGCGGATTGTCGCCGCCGGAAACTCCCATGAGCTGTCATGACCAATGCTAGTCCAAGTCAAACAAAGAGTCCGGGAAGCGATCGCGTATCTGCAGCTTCCGCCTGAGGCAAAACGCAGACGTCGGGAAGACCAGTTTGACGAGCTGCCTGTCGCACCGAGCCACGACGCGGCGATCGAGGCGGCTATCGCTTGGATCTTCAGAGCGCAAGACAACTCGCCGAGCCGAGACGGCGGCGTCGCGAGGGACTTCGACCTGCTTCGCGGTTGGAGCAGCTCGTACCCGGAAACGACCGGATACATCGTGCCGACGCTGCTCGACTATGCCCGCTGGCGCAACAGCGGCGAGGCCCGAGAGCGTGCCGGCAGGATGTTGGATTGGCTTGTTTCAATCCAATTCGACAGCGGTGCCTTCCAAGGCGGCAAGATCGATGCCCCGGTCAAGGTTCCGGTCACCTTCAACACGGGGCAGATTCTGATTGGACTGGCCTGCGGCGCTTCGGAGTTCGGGGAGGCTTACCGCCAACCGATGCAGAAGGCCGCCGACTGGTTGCGGGATACGATGGATCCCGATGGCTGCTGGCGGCAGTTTCCGACCCCGTTCGCCCAACCGGGCGAGAAGGCCTACGAGACACATGTCGCCTGGGGCCTCTATGAGGCTGCCCGCCTGGCACCGGACAGCGGCTATCAGGAGGCTGCGGATCGCAACGTGTCCTGGGCAATCGGAAAGATGAGAGACAATGGCTGGTGTGATGACTGTTGCCTTGACCAGCCTGCCCACCCACTGACCCATACGCTCGGCTATTTCCTGCGCGGCCTGCTCGAGGCCTATCGGTTCAATGGCGCCCCGGATGTTCTCTCGGCGGCGCGAACGCTTGGAGACCGTTTGAGAGCCTGTCAACGTCCCGACGGCTCGCTTCCTGGCCGGCTTTCCGCGGACTGGTCGGCACCTGTCTCCTGGTCTTGCCTGACCGGCAATGTGCAGATCGCGCACGCCTGGCTCATCTTGTTCTGTGAGACGAAGGACACCGCCTATCTCGATTCCGCCATTGCCGCGAACTACTTCGTTCGGAGCACCCTCCGGCTCGACGGCGCCGACGGTGAGCGCGGCGGCATTCGCGGCTCCTATCCGATCGATGGCGACTACGGGAAATGGCAGTACCTCAACTGGGCCGCAAAGTTCTTTGTCGATTCCCACATGCTTGAGCTAACCCTCGCCGAGGCTTGACGAGAGTGGTGAGCTTTGCCGCCCACGAAGACCCGGATGAGCAGGCTCTGGCGGCCGTCGCGCAGGCTGCACCCGAGTCTCCGTTCAAGACGCCCGCCTACGTCCGTTGGAGGCAAGGCAGCGGCGAGAGCGCTTGGTTGTTCGAGGCGGCCCAGGCGCCGGGCGTCACGGCTTCAGCCTACGGGTTTCTGCGCAGCGGTCGTGTCCGACGCACGCTGGAGATCCCAAGCTGCCCCGCTGAAGCCCCGGACGGCTTCTGGGCCGGCCTGCGCGCCTGGTGTCGAGAGCGGAACGTGACCAGCTTGGTCATCGGGAGCTTCGGCTCGCCGGCCACGGCAATCCCGGACTTCGGGCATGCGATGAGCCGGTACCAGCGCCGCGAGTACTCGCTCGATCTGTCCGGCCCCAGCCCGTTCTCAGGCATGCGCAAAGGCCATAAGCACAGCCTGTCAAAGGCGAGGCGCGCCGGCCTATCCTCAAACAGGGCAGCCAGCGCCGACGCCGTCCAAGCTCACATCTCGCTGATCGCTGCATCGATGGAGCGGCGGTCCAGGAACGGAGAGGCCGTTGGAGGCGGGATAACGGCGGAGACGGTTTCGTCACTCCTCGCCAGCGGGGCCGGCGAGCTTATCCAAACGCGCGCCGCGGACCGAGTGTTGGCATCGAATCTTTTCCTTCTGGCCTCCCACGGTGTCTACAATCACACCCAAGGCGCGTCACCGGAGGGCATGGAGTGTGGGGCACCTGTGTTCAACGTCCACGAAGCAGCGCTTCTTTATGCTGCTGAAGGCAGGACCTGGTTCAATCTCGGTGGCACAGCCGAACTCGACGGCGGCGTGGAGCGCTTCAAGACCGGCTTCTCGAAGTCGGTCAACTCGATTCCTCTAGAGGCCGCGACGATAGAGCTGTACTCGCCGACGGCACGGGTCCTGAAGTCCGGGATTTCGCTCCTGAACAACTATGTCAGGCCGAGAACGACATGACTGCCCTCAGGGCGTCCATCCGCAAGCTCTTGCAGCAGGCCCCTGATCCCGTGCTGATTCTTGCAGAGACGTCCTTTGCCGGGCTCACGGAGACGCTCGCCAATTGGCAAGCGGAAGCGTCCTGCTGGCAAGGACCCCTCTACGACGGTGGGCCCGATGCCTCGGTGCTGGTTGTCGGTCAGTCACCGTTCACCGCGCCTTGGATTGCAAGGATCTTCGATCAGTCGCCGGCGCAGTCCCCGGCGGGAAAGCTGCAAACTTGGCCCGTCCTGGGCGGCAGCAGCCGACTGAACGTGGACCTGGTGCTGTGGGATCTCAATCCCCTAACGGCCGCCCTTGCCCAGAGGCGGGGATGGTACATCGCGCCGAAGTACGTCGAGGTCTACGTCGATCTCCAGGCCGATTTCGACCTGATCGTTCGGAGTCGCGGTACGCGGGACGACCTCCGCTACATCAACAAGCTCGACTACAGCTTTCAGGATCTGTCGGGAGACCGGGCCTTTGACGAGTTCTACGACACCATGCTCTTGCCGACCGTCCAGAAGCGCCATGGTGCCTTGGCCCGCACCGTGGCGCGGTCCGAAACCAAGCAGCTCTGGACCGACAGTTGGGCGCTTGGCGCCTTTCTGGATGGCGAATGGGTGGGCGGGTCCATCATTCCGAAAGACGAGGACGGAACGCTTCGTTGGGGCCTGGTCGGCTGGCGGAACGGCGACCCTGCGATTCAGAAAAAGCGTGTCGTGTCCGCGCTGGTGCTCGAGATCGTCCGACGGGCCAAAGCCGATGGCCACAAGTGGCTGAACATGGGGTCCAGCAACCCTTTCCCCGACGACGGCCCGCTCAACTACAAGCTCAGGTACAACGGCAAGATCGTAGAGCCGAGCTACCAGGTCGTGAACCGGCGTACGGCGAACATGAACGCGCGGCTCGGCGTGCATTTCGATCTCGACAAGCCCGTAGCCAAGGAGATCTTGAAACGATGCGCGTTCTTTGACGTCAGCAAAGGCCATTTGAGAACGGTCTGTTGGAACGCGAAGATCCCGAGCTTGTTTCGCCACCAGGTCGATAGCGGATTCCCATGGACTGACCTTTCACAAGAAGAGAAATGCGGCACAAGGCGACCCTAGTTCTAGGCGCTGGCCCTCGGGTAGCCTGCACGATTGCGCGATCTCTCCATCGCCATGAGATACCGGTCGTCGTCGCTTCCCTGTCCGATGACGAGAAGCCCGTTCGATCACGCGCCGTTAGGACGTTTGTCCGCCTGCCGTCTCCGAGCCAGGATCTGGCGAAAGCCAAGGACGCTCTCTTGGAGACCATTGAACGGGAGAACGTCGACAGCGTGCTTCCCACCGGTGACGGCGCCATGGTGCTTGCGAACGCCGTACGTGACGAGGTGCCAAAGACCTACATCGGCTGTCCTCCGCCAGAGATCGTGGAGACTGTGCTGGACAAGGAAAGGACGCTCGAATCGGCACGGCGTTGCGGCATTCGTGTGCCTGAAACCTGGGCGGTTGCAGATCCGCAGGCTGCCGCGGCCCTCCTCGGAGGCAAGCTGCCCTATCCCCTCGTTTCCAAACCGAGAGTTCGCAAGGGGGCGAGCAGCTTCAAGGTCAAGTATCTCCGTTCCGCCGAGGAAGCTCTGGGTGACTTGCAGAGCAATCCGACGCACTGGGATGACATTATCCTGCAGGAGTACATAGAGGGTGTTGGCGTTGGCATAGGCACGTTCATCGACCGGGGCGACCCGGTTTTCCTGTTTCAGCACCGGCGCCTCAAAGAGCTGCCCTATTCCGGCGGGGTCAGCGTCACGGCCGTCTCGGAGCAGCCGGATAAGCGGCTCGCTGAAGCCGCGGTCGCGCTCCTTCGTGATCTGTCATGGCAGGGCGTCGCGATGGTCGAGTTTCGCTACGACCCGGAGTCGAGAGACTTTGCGTTGATGGAGGTCAACGGTCGCTACTGGGGCTCGATCTTCCTAACGCCTCATGCGGGGATCGATGTGCCGTATTACGAGTGGCAACTCGCTCATGACCAGGTGCCGAATCCGCCCGGTCGCTATCGCTATGGCGTGGCGGCGCGTTGGCTCTCGGGAGACATCGAGCGGCTGCTGAACCTCTGGGCCGATCCGCACCAGGGCCTGGAAAGGCCCCATCGCGGAATCGAAACACTGCAGTTCTTTCTCGACTTCCTGCGCCCGGTCCGCTCGTCCCTATGGTCATGGCGGGATCCGGTTCCAGCGCTCGATGAGCTCCGCTTCACGATCGCGTATCGCCTGAAGGCTCTTGTTAAGGGGGTGGCATACCACCTCTTGCCGTCAGCCATCAGGGACAGGATTCGCTTCTATCGCGGACTGGGCAAGAGAAGGGGCCGAATTCACCTTCGTAGGCGCGTCCTTCAGGCGGCCGGGCGAGCACCGCGACTGGAAAAGCTCGGTGCGACCGCTCGAAAGCGAGTTCTCTTCATCTGTCTCGGAAACATAATGCGCAGCCCCTTCGCGGCGCATCTGCTGCGAAAGCACGTCGACGACAGCGGCCAAGACCACGAGGTTCAGTCCTCCGGTCTGTGGCGGGGCCTGGAAAGCAAGCCGCCGCGAGCCAGTCCCGACCAGGTGATTGCCGCTGCAGGGACTTTCGGCCTGGACCTTTCGGCTCACCGGTCCCAGCCCACGACGAGAGACCTGCTCGACTGGGCGGACGTCGTCTTTGTTATGGACTTCTCAAACGAGGCGACGTTGCTGGAGAGATTCCCCGATGTCGGCCCGAAGGTCCTCCTGCTCGGCCAGTTTGGCAGGCCTGCAGGTGCGAGTATCGAAATCCAAGACCCTTACGGCGGCACGCAGGCAGACATCGAGCGGACCTACCGGAGAATCGAGCGTGCCATCGAGCAGGTCGGCGCGATAGTGCTCAGAGGCAAGGGTGATGGCTGAGGTAGCCGAGCACGCTTGCCCGCTGTGCGGCGAGCTGGCTCTTCGGGACGTCGAGGGTTTCTCGGGGCTCTGCCGGGTCACGTCGGATGCCCGGCCCTGGCCGGCAGGCGGCCGACTGGCCGAGTGCGCCCATTGCGGTGCCGTCGAGAAACCGGTCACCAGCGAGTTCCTGCGGGAAGCCCAGTCGATCTACGAGTCCTATCAGCTCTACTATCAAGGAAGCGGCGGCGAGCAGAAGATCTTCAGCGGCGAGAACAGTGCCCCGCGATCGGAGCTGCTGTTGAGCTTCTTTTTCGATGCGACTGGCCACGGCGCAGACTCCAAGCCCAGAAGATGGTTGGATTTCGGCTGCGGAACGGGGCACCTGCTGCGCAGCCTGTCTGCGCGTCGCCCGACCTGGCGGCTGGCCGGCGCGGATCTTGGCGAGCAGAACCGCCAACGCGTCGAGACGATCCCCCATGTCGAGAGCTATTTCTCGGGCGGGCTGGACGGCGTTGACGGGCTGTTCGACGCCGTGTCGCTGTCCCATGTCCTGGAGCACGTGCCGGAGCCGGCCGGGCTGCTGGACGGCATTCGCCGGCGACTGGCGGCGGGCGGAGAGCTGCTGATCGCCGTGCCCGACTGGCGGGCCAATCCCTTCGATCTGCTGGTTGCCGACCACTGCCACCACTTCCAGCTCGGCCAGTTGCGGGAGCTGATCGGCAACGCGGGCTTCACCGTCGTCGAGGCGAGCGACCGGGCCATTGCCAAGGAGTTGCTGGTGGTGGCGCGGGCGAGCGACAACGGCCCTCGAGAAGACGCTCCAAAGCGTGCGGGCCAGGTGGGGCAGCCGGCCCGAGCCGTCCATTGGCTCGCGCAACTCGTCGAATGGGCGGAGCGGCCGGCGGATCAGCGCCCCACCGGCGTGTTCGGCACGGCGCTGGCGGCGACCTGGCTGGACGACTCCGTCAGCCGGCCCTTCGACTTTTTCGTCGATGAGCACCCGGACCGGATCGGCACCGAGCACCGCGGCCGTCCCGTTCTGGCCCCGGCTGAGGTGCCAGCCGGCGGGGTCGTCTACATCCCGATGCCGCCGGAAATCGCCGTAGCGGTGGCTCGCCGGCTCAACCTGGGCGATAGGCCGCAGTTCCTCGCCCCGCCATCCTTGCCCCTGTGAGCAGGGGGCGAGGGTTACGCTTCGAAGGCCAGCCGCTTCATCTGGTCGAGGTATTCCCGGGCAGGCTGCGAATCCTCGGATTTCGGCGCCCAGTCGGCCCAGTCGCTGCCCTCGTGGGGGCCGGCGGCGGTTTCGATGTAGATGGACAGGGGCTCGGCCGACACGACCGAGTGCCAGCGTCCCGCGTCGAACCGGAGCAGCGTTGCGTCACCCGACTGCCCGCCCAGGGTGAAGCGGTCGACCCGGGCGCCGGCGTCATCGAAGAAGACCACGCCCAGTCGGCCACGCAGCAGCAGGTAGGATTTCTCCCGGTCGAGCTGCCGGTGCGGCATGATGTAGGTGGCGCTGGTGATGGCGATCACCATCTCCTGGACGCTGTCGGCGTGGCTGCCATGCAGGATGATGCGGGCGCGCTGCCGGGGGGATGCGCGCGCGGCCTCGGCCAGCTCGTCCAGGTCGGCGCTGTCGATCCGGGCCGGCAGCTGGTTGCGGTAGATGATCATCGGGCGCCGTCCGCCTCCATCGCCGCCAGCTCCTCCGCCGCTTCGGCCAAGGCCTGACAGACCAAAGCGACTTCATCGTCGGTGATGCCTTCGAAGATCGGCAGGCAGAGCATCTCGGCAGAGAAGCGCTTTGCCTTGCTGTCCGACACGACCCGCTCCGCGGCAAGGGCCGGATGGGCCGGCAGGTAGTCCCACTCCCGCGTCTTGCATTCGATGCCGCGGCGCTCGAGGGCGTCGGCCAGGCGGTCCCGCTGCGGCGAGCGCACGCAGTAGCTGAACTGGGTGTCGATGCTGTTCGCCCGCAGGGCGGGCCGCCATAGGCCGGCTGGCACCGCCTGGTCGTAGCGGCCGGCGACCACCTGTCGGCGCTGCACATGATCGGGGAGCTCGTCCAGCCGGCACAGCAGGATGGCCGCCTGCAGCGTGTCGATACGCCCGTTGAAGCCGGGCTGGTGGCTGATCACCCGGTCGCGCATGCCGTTGTAGCGCAAGGCCAGCAGGGACTGGTGAAGCGCCGGGTCGTCGGTGGCAACGAGACCGGCCTCGCCCAGGGCGCCGAAGACCTTCATCGGGTTCATGGAGAAGCAGGACATCACGCCGAAGCTGCCGGCCGGCCGCCCCTCCAGGGTGGCACCGAAAGCCTGCGCGCCATCCTCCACCAGCGCCAGGCCGTGCCGCTCTGCGAGGGCGGACAGGGCGTCCATGTCGGCGACCCGGCCGCAGTAGTCGACAGCGAGAATCGCCCGGCTCCGCTCCGTTATCGCGCCCTCGACCAGGGCCGGGTCGATGTTCATCTCGTCGTTCACATCGACGAAGACCGGGTGAGCGCCGACCATCTTCACCGCATTGGCGGAGGCGATCCAGGACATGGCCGGCAGGATCACCTCGTCGCCCAGCCCGATGCCCAGGGCCATGAAGGCCAGCATCAGCGCGTCCGTGCCCGAGCCGACGCCGCAGGCATGCTGCCGGCCCAGTTGAGCGGCGATCCTCTGCTCCAGACTCTCGACCTCCGGACCCAGGAGAATGCGGCCGTGCAGCATGACCCTCTCGATAGCGGCCAGATAGCGTTCCCGGGTTTCCGCCTGCGGAATCGCGAGATCGTTGAACGGCACCCGATAGCGCTGACGGCCGGGCGTCGGCTGCGGCTCCGCGGTCGTCATGGGGCAGACACCTCCATCACTCTATCGGTCGGGGCGAGGTCGGAGATCATGGACCGGGTCAGCCCCAAGCTCGCAGACGATCGTCCAGCGACTTGAGCGCCACATCGGGGAGCTCCCTCCGCAGGGCCGAGTTGTCCATCTGTAGATCGAAGTCACCGTCACCGCCGCCGACGCCGTCGATAGGCGATGTCGAGCCCAAATGCGCACGCATCTGCTCCGTCATCTCCCGTATGCTATGCGTTCCGGTGGAACTCACATTGAGCAAGCCGGACCAGCGCGCCTTCTGGATCGCCGTGATGATCGCGTGGAGGTCATCAACGTGCAAATAGCTGCGACGCTGGCGTCCGTCGTTGGTCAGCTCGACGGGCTCGTTTCTCCGCAGTCGATTGAACAGCCGGCCGAGCACGCTGCTGTCGTCCTCATCGAGGCTGAATACCCCCGGCAGCCGCAGGATCGCCAGCGGCAGCCTTCCCGCCAGCCTATCTTGCAAGATCCGCTCGCTGACGAACTTCGAGAGGCCGTAGTAGCCGGCAGGATCGATCGGCGAGCGCTCGGTCAGAGGGACCTCCCGTGGCGGCCGGCCGTAGACATCGATGGAGCTGAGGAAGATCAGGCCTCCGGCATGCCCCTCGGCGACGGCCAGGGCGACGTGCTCCGCCATGGCGACATTGCGATGGAAAGACGACAGGCTGTCCTCCCGCAGCCTCGCGATCGTGCTGCAAAACACGACCTGCGTGGAGGGGCG
>JANQLT010000040.1 GCA_028280455.1 Kiloniellales bacterium | reverse complement strand
TGCCTGCTGGCCTCCTTACCCCAGCAAGCAGCTTGAATCAGAAACCAATCGATTCGGGAATCCTCCCAATGAGTCAGCCTATACCCAAAACGCTCTAGGCTCGGCTGCGCCTCACCAAGCCTGCGCATCCCTCTCCCCCGTCGGGGGAGAGGGCTGTGGAGGCTTGGCGAAGCCGAAGGCTGCGCTTAGCCGGAGCCGGGTGAGGGGGCGGTTCGTTTCCCTTGGGCTACTGGCTGGCGTCGCCGTCGTCCGTGCCCTCTTCCTCGGACATCTCCAGGGGCTCGTCCTCGGCCATGCCGTCTTCCGACATTGCCTCGTCGGCCATCTCGGGCGCCGGCTTGGGCAGGCCGGCGACGCCGGTCAGGGCGGCGCCGAACAGCGCCTGGGTCTCGGCCTCGTCGAGGCCGCCGCTGTTGGCGTGCCAGACTTCGTGGGCGGTGCTCTGCAGGCCGGTGGCGCTGCCGAACAGCAGGAAAACGCCGCCGGCCTTGTCGACGGCGCCGGCCCGATCGCCCTTGGCGCCGATCGCCAGGTCGTCGATGCCGTCGCCGTTGAGGTCGACGGCCTGCAGGGAGGCGCCGAACTCGTCGCCGCCCTCGCCGAGGCCGGTGACGCCGTCGATGCCCTCCTGCCAGACCTGGCTGCCCTGCACCCTGAGGCCGTCCTCCGAGCCGTAGGCGATGAAGACCGCGCCCACCCGGCTCTCGAAGCTGCGCTTCTGGCCGGGAATGCCGACCGCCAGGTCGGCGAAGCCGTCGCCGTTGAAGTCGCCGCCGGCCAGGGCCGCGCCGAAGTGATGCTCGTCGTCGTTGGTCAGGCCCGAGCCGCGCAGGTTCTGGTGCCAGATCTGGTCGTTGTCGGCGGTGATGCCCCGGCTGCCGGCGCTGTAGAGCACGTTGACCGTGCCGGAATCGCGCTTGCCGCCCCAGTTGTCGCGCGGCGTGCCGATCGCCAGGTCGTCGTTGCCGTCGCCGTTGAAGTCGGCGGCGGCGAGCGCCGTGCCGAAGTTGTCGTCCTCGTTGTTCAGGTCGCCGCCCATGACGAAGCGGTTGCTCTGACGCCAGACCGAGTGGTCCGATTTCGAGAGCCCGCCGGAGCCGCCGTAGATCACGCTGACGGCGCCGGCCTGGCGGATGTTGTCGTAGGACTCGTCCGGCGCGCCGACGGCCAGGTCGCCGATGCCGTCGCCGTTGAAGTCGCCGGCGGCGAGCGCGCTGCCGAACAGCGCATTGGGCTGCTGCACGATGATGCCGAGGCGCTTCTGGTTGAGGATCTGGCTCTTCTGGTCCGACAGGCCGAGGAAGGAGCCGTAGACGACGTTGATGGCGCCGCCGTTGGCGATGCCGTCGAGGTTGTCGAAGGGCACCCCGACGGCCAGGTCCGGGAAGCCGTCCGCGTTGAAGTCCGCGGTCGCCAGGGCGTAGCCGAAGAGGTCGTTGTCCTCCGGGTCGCCGGCGATGGCGCCGCGGTCCTGGTGCCAGTTGTCGGCCTTGCCGGCCATCAGGCCGTCCTTGGCGTCGCCGTAGACGACGGTCACGGCGCCCGCGTCGCGGTAGCCCGGCCGGTCCTCGAAGGGCACGCCGATGGCCAGGTCGGCGAGGCCGTCGCTGTTGAAATCCGAAGCCATGAGCGAGGCGCCCAGGCGGTCGGAGCGCCGGGCCACCGCCTGCAGGGCCGTGGGGTCCGGCTCGACGTTGCCGGGCAGGCGCTGCAGCAGGCGGACCTCGCCGCCGCCCGGCGTGCCGCTCTCGACGTTGCCGAGGACCACCGCCACGGCGCCGGCGTCGACCACGTCGCCGGAATCGCGGAAGGGCATGCCGATGGCCAGGTCCGCGGCGCCGTCGCCGTTGAAGTCCGATCCGGGGCCGAACTGCTGGCAGCCGGCCAGGGCCGGGAGAAGCACGGCCGCGACCGCCGCCAGGCGGCTGCGCGCCGCAAGCTTCGGGGCGACCCTTCTCGCGAGACGATCCTTGGACATGCTCTCCCCCAGTCGTTGAGCGGCGCACGTTAACATAGAATAACGGCCAGGAAAGCCGAGCAATTTCCGGTCCTTGCGTCCCGGCTCGCGGTCTTCACGCCTTGCTCGGCAGGCGCGCCAGGAGGCGGTCGGTGAGACCGGGCGGCAGGCTGGCGATCAGCCAGACCAGGCTCGCCAGGGGCCAGGGAAAGGCGATGCGGGCCTTGTTGCGGGCCAGGCCGCGGCGGATGGTCCGAGCCGCCGCCTCGGTCTCCATCAGCATCGGCATGGGGAAGCGGTTGACGGCGGTCATGCGGCTCTTGACGAAGCCCGGACAGATCACCGTGACGCCGATCCCCTCGGCGGCCAGGTGGCTGCGCAGGGACTCGCCCCAGACCCGCACCGCCGCCTTGCTGGCGCAGTAGGCCGGCGCGCCGGGGAAGCCGCGGAAGCTGGCCAGGGAGGACATGATCGCCACCTGGCCCCGGCGCCGGGCCCGCATGCCCTCGAGGGCCGGCAGCACGGTGTTGAGCACGCCCGTCAGGTTGGTGTCGAAGATGGCGCGGGCCTGGGCGGCGCCCTCGCCGTCGCCGCCCGTGCCGGCCGATATCCCGGCGTTGGCGATGATCAGGTCGAGGGGCGCCGCCGCGTCCCGCTCGGCGATCCAGGCGGCGAGGGCGGGGCCGTCGGTCACCGAGACGGTGGTGCTCTCGACCGCGGCACCGGCGCCGCGGCAATCCGCCGCCACCGCGGCCAGCCGCGTCGAGTCCCGGCCGGTCAGCGCCAGCGAGACGCCGCTATCCGCATAGCTGCGCGCCAGGGCGGCCCCGAGACCGCTGGAGCCGCCGGTGATGAGGATCGATCGCGGCGGTGAGGGAGGGACAGCCATCGCTCTTCCTGTTCGGCCGATCGTCTCGGCGGTCGCGCCAGGGGGCCGGCGGGCTCGCCTTGTTGCCACGGCCTCGGCCGGATATAAAGCGCCCTCGAGACATCCCTAGCCGCGCTATCGGATCACCCCTCCTTGGCCAGACCCGCTGCGCTCTCCAGCATGACCGGATTCGCGCGCCAGGCCGGCGGCGACGAGAGCTTCGCCTGGACCTGGGAAGCCAAGAGCGTCAACAGCCGCTCGCGCGACCTGCGTTGCCGCCTGCCGCACGGCTACGACCGCTTGGAGGAAGAGGTCCGCTCGGCGGTCGCCGCCCAGGTCACGCGCGGCAACCTGCAGGTCAGCCTGACCCTCGACACGCCGCGCAGCCGCCCGGCCGTCCGGCTCAACCGCGAGCTTTTGTCTCAGGTCGTCGAGACGCTGAACGAGCTGCAGGCGGAGAGCCGCTTCGAGCGGCCGCGGCCCGATGGCCTGCTGGCGATCCCGGGCATGCTGGAGAGCGTCGAGGAGACGCCGGACGAGGCCGAGCAATCGGCGCGCGAAGCGGCGCTGAAAGCCGGCCTGGCCGCCACCCTCGAGCACCTCGTCACGGCGCGCCAGGACGAGGGCCAGCGCATTGGCAAGGCCATCGAGCAGCACCTCTCGGACCTCGAGCAGCTCGTCGCCCAGGCCGCCGGCACGGCCGCCGTTCAGCCGGAGGCGATCAAGGCGCGCCTGCTCGAGCAGATCGAAGCGCTCTGCGAGGCCGTGCCGGCCCTGCCGGAAGAGCGCTTGGCGCAGGAGGCCATGCTGCTCGCCACCAAGGCCGACGTCCGCGAGGAGCTGGACCGGCTCGCCGCTCACCTGGAAGCGGCCGGCGAGCTGCTGGCCGGCGGCGGCCCGGTCGGCCGCCGGCTCGACTTCCTCTGCCAGGAGCTCAACCGCGAGGCCAACACGATCTGCTCCAAGGCGGCGGTCCTGGAGCTGACCCGCGTCGGCCTCGAGCTCAAGAGCACGATCGAGCAGCTTCGCGAGCAGGTGCAGAACCTGGAATGAGCGTGGCCGAGCCTCGGGACAGCAGGATGCCGGGCGGCGCGGTCACGCGGCGCGGCCTGATGCTGGTGCTGTCATCGCCCTCGGGGGCCGGCAAGACGACGATCTCGCGCCGGCTGCTGGAGGGCGAGGCGGGCCTCAGCCTGTCGGTCTCGGCGACCACGCGGCCGGCCCGGCCCGGCGAGGTCGAGGGCCGCGACTACTTCTTCGTCAGCGATCAGCGCTTCGAGGAGATGGTCGCCGAAGGGGCCTTCCTCGAGCATGCCACCGTCTTCGGCCATCGCTACGGCACGCCGCAGGCGCCGGTCTTCGCCGCGCTGGAGGCCGGCCGCGACGTGCTCTTCGACATCGACTGGCAGGGCACGCAGCAGGTCAGCGAGAAGGCGCCGACGGACCTGGTGCGGGTCTTCATCCTGCCGCCCTCGACGCAGGAGCTCGAGGCGCGGCTGCGCAAGCGGGCGCAGGACCCGGAAGAGGTGGTGCGCGGCCGCATGGCCAAGGCCGCCGACGAGATGAGCCATTGGCCCGAGTACGACTTCGTCATCGTCAATCGGGAGGTCGAGCAGAGCCTCTCGGAAGTGCGGGCGATCCTCACGGCCGAGCGGCTGCGCCGCGAGCGGCAGGTCGGCTTGCGCGACTTCGTCGAGGCGCTGCGCGCTCACCGCTGATCGCGGCTCGCCAGCGCCCGGGCCAAGGCGCAGAAGGCCTCGACGGGCAGATCCTCCGGACGCTGCGTCTCCGCCACGCCGGCCGCTTGCAGCAGGCCTGCCGGATCGCCGGTTACGCCCTTGAGCGACTGGCGCAGCATCTTGCGCCGCTGGCCGAAGGCGGCGGCGGTGATCCGTTCCAGCGCCGGCTTCGGCGCCGGCGCCAAGGGCTCTGGCCTCGGGGTCAGCGCGACCAGGCTGGAGGTCACCTTCGGCGGCGGCGTGAAGGCGCGCGGATCGATGTCGAAGAGCGTTTCCGCCCGGCACAGCCACTGCACCAGGACGCTCGGCCGGCCGTAGGCCTTGCCGCCCGGCGCGGCCGTCAGGCGCTCGGCGACCTCCTTCTGGAACATCAGGGTGAAGCCCTCGACCAGGGACGGCGCGGCCGCGAGCTGGTCCATCCAGCCGAGGGTCAGGGCGGTGGCGACGTTGTAGGGCAGGTTGGCGACCAGCCGGCGCGGCGCCCCGGCCAGCTCCGACAGGCTCATCTCGAGCGCGTCGCCCTCGACCACCCGGAGCCTATCCGGGAAGGCCGCGCCGAGCTCGGCCAAGGCCTCCAGGCAGCGCGCATCCTTCTCGACGGCGACGACCGCGCGGGCCGGGCTCTGCAGGAGGCTGCGCGTCAGGCCGCCGGGGCCGGGGCCGATCTCGATCGCGGTCACGCCCTCGAGCGCGCCGGCGGCGCGGACGATGCGGTCCGTCAGGTTGAGGTCGAGGAGGAAGTGCTGGCCGAGCGACTTGCGGGCGGCCAAGCCATGCCGGGCGATGACCTCGCGTAGCGGTGGCAGGGCCGGCCCGGCGGCCGCCACGGTCAGAGCCTGACGTCGACGTTGGCTTGGCGGCGGAGGTCGCGCAGGTAGCGGCGCGCCAGCATGCCGAGCCGCTGCTCGACCAGGCGCTCGTAGACCTCGTCGCGGTTCACGGTGCCGTCGTTGCGGTCGCAGACCACCAGCAGGCCGATGCCGCCGGACAGGCGCAGCGGCGCGCTCGCCTGGCCGATCGGCAGGCCGGTGACGACCTGCCGCAGCTCGCCGGGAAGCTCGCTCAGCTTGACGCTGCCGAGGTTGCCCTGGCCGGGCCCGCTGACCTCCAGGGCGATGCGCTCCGCGTCGTTGCAGCTACGGATCTGCTGGCGCGCCCGTTCGGCCTGGGCGGTGGCCTGCTGTACCGCTTCGTTGCCGGCACCCGCCGGCAGGGCGAAGAGGACCTGTCGCAGGTCCGCGACCACCTCGCCGGCGACCAGCTCGCGTCGGTCGCGCAAGGCGACGATGTAGACGCCGCTCAGCGTCGGAATCGGTGTCGAGAGCTGGCCCGGCTGGAGCTGCTCGACCACCGATGCCACTTCGTTCGGGAGCTGGCTCAAGTCGATCCAGCCGAGGTCGCCGCCCACGGAGGCGGTGGCCGACTGCGACACCTGGCGGGCGATGGCGGTGAACTGGGCGCCGCCGCCGAGCTGGGTGATCAGGCGGTTGGCGGTCTCGATCGCCTCCTGCTCCTGCAGGACGTTCTCGACCTCGAGGAAGATCTCGTAGACCCGGTACTGCGTCCCGCTGCTCGCGGCCTGCAGCCGGGTCACCTGCTGATCCACCTCGTCGTCGCTGATGTCGACTTCCGGCCGCAAGCGCCGGTTCAGCAGCAGGTTCCAGGTCAGGCCGTTGCGGATCTGGTCGAACAGCACGTTCGGCAGCACGCTGTTCTGCTGCAGGAAGTTGAGGAAGGCCTGCGGCTCCATCCGGTTCTGCGCGGCGAGCCGGCGGAAAGCCCGGTCGACCTCCTGCTTCTCGACCGAGATGTCGAGGCGCGCGGCCTCCTGCATCTGCAGGCGCTCGTCGACCAGGGACCGCAGCACCTGGGGCTGCAGCCGCTCGAAGTTCTCGCGCGTCGCCTCGAGGCCCGCCGAGAGCAGGGCCAGGCGCGTGCGCATCGAGAGGTCGAGCATCGATATGACCTCGTCGTTGACCACCGCCGCGGCCCGCAGCGTGTTCTGGGCGAGCGCGGGAGCGGGCCCGAGAGCGAACAGCAAGCCGACGGCGAGCAGCGTGACGCGAATCAGGCGGCGCGGGCGCGCCATGGGCTCGCGAGGCCTCGAGCGGTCGGGCAGGGGGGCGTTCACGGTCGGATCCTAGCTCGTGCCGAACTGACCGAGGTGCTTGAAGCCGAGCCGCAGGAAAATCGAGTCTTCGGGATCGATCTCGCTGTCCTCGAAGAAGTTGCGCTGGGCGATTACGTCGATCAGGAAGCACTCGTCCTGATAGCCGATGCCGATCTCGGTGCGAAGCGAGTCGTCGGTTTCGAGGTTTCTCTGGTGTCCGAGGAAGACCGACCAGTACTCGCTCAGCTTCGAGCGAAGCCGGACGGTCAGCTCCTCGCGGCCGGCGAACTCGCCCTGGTCGTTCGTCAGGTTGAGATCGAGATAGTTCAGACTGAGGTTCAGCGCCGGCGGTCCGACTTGGGCGGTGACTTCGCTGCGGCGGCGCGTGAAGCTGTCCTTGTCGAAACGGAAGCGGTACTGCAGGTCGATGTACTGGCTGGGCTTGAGATCGATGCGCCCGACGATGTCGGACAGCTTGTCCTCCAGCCCGGAGCCGGACCGGAAGTTCTCGTCCTCGAACATGCGGTAGCTCTGGCCGACGAAGGCGGAGCTGGTCAAGCCGCCCGGCGTCACCACGTTCCATTTCAAGCCGTAGTCGACCCGCGGGCCCGGATCGACGCGGTCGCTCCCGGGAAAGCGGTTCAGGCTGAGCAGGTTGGTGTCGTCGAAGTCGAAGTCCTGGCTGTCCTCGTTCGGGATCTCGCCCGGGTTCATGCCGAAGACCGGCGAGGCCACGCCTTGGACGATCGGCTCGAGTTTCTGGGTCCAGCCGCCGGCGTCGCTGATCCAGGGATAGCGCCACTGCAAGGACACCTGCGGGAAGATTCGGCCCGTGACCTTCTCCTCGCCGGCGCTGCCGGGGTCGATCGTGCCCTGCTGGTCGGGATCGAAGTTGTCCACCCAGTAGCCATCGGCCTGCAGGCTGGCCCGGAAGCGGTAGACGTCGCCGATCGGCGAGGTGAACGGCAGCTCCCAGGCGGTCACCGTCGAGATGCGCCGGCTTTGCCGTCCTTCCTCGCGATGCAGGGCGAGCAGGTTGGCGTCGAAGCTGTAGACGCCGCCGGCGAGGCCGGGCTCGCTGACGAAGTTGTAGTCGATCTGCGGCACGATGATCGGCGTCGTCTTGCGATCGTCCGACTCGCGCAGACCCTGGAAGACGTAGTTGTTGACGGCGATGTAGTTGCGGCTGCGGAAGCCCTCGACGAAGGCGTTGCTGGTCAGGCTTCGCTTGCCGGTGAAGTTGTACAAGCGCATGTAGGTGTCGTCGGTGGCGCGGTTGAGGTCGAAGCCCCAGCGCCAGGTCTCGTTGATGTCGAAGCGGCCCTCGGCATCGATATGGCCGCGCAGCACGTCCTCGTCGACCTCGCCGCCGGAGTCCTTGCGGTCGGCGATCGTGGCGCTGCCGGCTATATCCAGCTCGCCGTCCTTGAGGAGCTGGCGGTAACCGCCGGCCAGCACCACGCCCTGCTCGGTCGTGATGATCGGCTCGAATGTGACGTCCCGGTCCGGCGAGATGGCCCAGTAGTAAGGCACCTGAACGGTGGTCCCGAGGTTGCTGTCGCCGCCCACGGTCGGTGCCAGAAAGCCGCTCTTGCGCTTCACCGTCGGGTCCGGGTGCTCGAAGAAGGGCGTGTAGGCGACCGGAATGCCGAACAGCTCCAGGCGGGCATCGCGGTAGCTGATGGTCTTCTCTTCCTGGTCGTGCACCACCTTGTGGGCCTTGATCTGCCAGAGCGGCGCCTTGCTCGGATCCTCCTCGCAGGCCCGGCAGGGGCTGAACACGGCCTTGCGCATCTCCGTGCGGTTGCCGTTGGTGCGCACGGCATTGGCGGCGGCCAGCCGGCTGCGGTCCGTCAGCAGGGCGCGGAAGTCCCGGACCAGGCCTTCGCGCAGATCGCCGGTCAGCTCGACATACTGGGCGAAGAAGACTTCGCCCGTCGGCTCGAGCAGGGTGATGTTGCCGGAAGCGGTGATGACGTCCGACTTGAGGTTGTAGCTCACCGAGTCCGCCAGCAGGACTCGCTCTTGCTGGGCGATCTCGACGTTGCCCGAGGCCGTGACGACCTCCAGGGTCTCGTCGTAGGAGACGCTGTCGGCGCTGAGCAGGGCGGGGATGTCGGCGCGCGGCTCTTGGCCCAGGGTGCCGCCGTGCGGGACGGCGCAGACCGCGAGCAGCAGCAGGATTCGGAGGATCGCCGGGGCCTGTCGCATGCGCGGCTCAGCCGTCTTCCAGGTGGAGCAGGAAGGCGACGCCCAGCATCAGACTGACGCCCGCCGGCGTCCAGCCGGCCAGCTCGATCGGCAAGCGGCTCGAAAGCCCGATCGCGAAGACGAAGTTCGACAGCAGATGCAGCAGAAAGCCGGTCAGGACTCCCAAGAGGATGATGAAGGCGACGTGGCCGCGGCGCTGCGGTCGCATCGAGAAGGTCGCGGCGATCAGAATCATGGCCACGAACAGCAGCGGGGTCGAGAGCAGCTTGTGGAACTGTAGCTGATGCCGGTGGCCGGAGAAGCCGGCGCGTTCCATCAGGTCGATGAAGCCGGGCAGGGCCCAGAAGGAGATCGTCTCCGGCGGCGCGAAGCTCTCGAGGATCTTGGTCGGCGTCAGGTCGGTCTTGACCATCAGGGAGTCGTGGAACTGATGGGCTTGGCCGGGGACGGCCTGCATGGCCTCGGTCAGCTTCCAGTGACCGTCGACGAGCTGCGCCTGCGTAGCGTCGATCCGGCCGATGAAGTGGTCCTCCTCGCCGAAACGGAAGATGATCACGTCGTAGAGCGTGACGATGCTCGGCGAGACCTTCTGGGCGTGGATCACCGACTGGCCGCCCTGGTCGGCCTGGCGCAGCCAGAGCCCGGTCTTCTTGACCGACAGGACGCTGCCCTGGTGGCTCAGGTAGCGCGCCTCCATCTGGTCGAAGCGGGCCAGCAGGATCGAGGCCACCGGGTTGAGGACGGTCACCGCCAGGATGCCGAGGATCAGGGCCGAGAGCACGACCGGCAGGATGAACTGCCAGACCGAGACCCCGGAGCTGCGGGCCACGACCAGCTCGTTGGATCGCGTCAAGCGCCAGAAGGTCGCCATGCCGGCGAAGAGGATCGTAAAGGGCATGATCTCCTGGCTGAGGAACGGCAGCTTCAGGAAGGCCATCTCGGTGACCCGCCAGATGCCGACGCCCGCCTTGTTGGCGACGCGGTCCAGGAGGTCGACGATGCTGACCAGCACGATCATGCCGCAGAGGCAGGCGTAGAAGCTGAAGAAGCGCACCAAGAACTGCCGGGCGATATAGCCGGTCAGGGTCGAGGAGATCCTCTGGCGCTTGCTCCTGGGCAGGGCGAGGGCGTTGGCCATGGTCGTCCTCAGGCCGTCGCTATGGCTTCGGCTTCGTCCGCGGCCCGCTTGCGGGACGGCCGGCGCAACAGCACGTAGAGCGCGATCGCCATCGGCAGGATCGGCCCGGCGTAGATCACGGGCCGCAGCGAGGCGTAGCGCGAGGCCAGGTCCTGCAGGCCGAGCGCCAGGCCCTCGAGCAGCGCCACGCAGAGGATGGCGATGATCAGGCGCCGGTTCTGGCCGCGCCGGTTGAACTCGCCCGACAGCAGGCAGGCCATCGCCAGCAACACGAAGCTGAGGACATAGAGAGGCCCCGCCAGGCGGTGGTGGCCCTCGGCGATCAGCGCGTTCTTGAAGCGCTGATCCGAATGCTCGCTGGTCGGATACATCAGCTCGTGCAGGAAGCGCTCTTTCGGCTCCCGCCAGCGGCCGATCAGGGTGTTGTCGAGGTTCGAGAGCTCGACCGTGTAGCTGTCGAAGTAGAGCAGCGACAGGCGTCTGGTCTTGCGGTCGAGCTCCTGACGGTTGCCGTTGACCATGACCACGCGCGGGCCCTCGTCCGAGGTCACCAATGCCCCGCGCTCGGCCATCATGGTCGTCAGGACGTTGGGCGCGCGATTGTCATGGACCAGGATGCCCTGCAGCTCGCCGTCGGAATTGCGCTCGCGCACGTAGACCGTGATGCCGTCGGCCACGGTGTTGAAGACGCCCTCCTGCAGCAGGACGATCGAGTAGTCGTTGCGGATGCGGTGCTGCAGGTCCTTGAACTCGCGGAAGGAGAGCGGCAGCAGGTAGAGCGAGATGCTGTAGCAGATCAGGCAGATGATCAGGCCGCCCAGGATGGCCGGCCGGGCGAGCTGGAGCTGCGACAGCCCGGCCGAGCGCATGACCACCAGCTCGCTGTCCAAGACGAGCTTGTGATAGACGAAGAGCACGGCCGTGAAGATCGCCACCGGCAGGACCAGGCCGAGGAACGAGGGCAGCAGCAGGATGACCAGGGACAGGAAGCTGCTCGCCGGCAGGCCGCGATTGACGATGTAGTCAATCAGCCTGAGCGACTGCGTCAGCCAGATCGCCGAGGTCAGGCCGACGGCGACGAAAACCGTGACCACCGCGAGCTGCTTGAGGATGTATCTGTTTATCGCCCGCATCGCAGCGCTGAAGGACTGATCCCGTACCAAGCTCCCCGCCCGAAGTATCCTCATGGAGCGGGGAATTTCACCAAGTTTTTCACAGCCTTCGCTCTTTGGACAGGCCCGCGAGGCTATCCATTGACGCCTGGGCGGCCAGGCAGTATCGCGATAGTATCGCGGTGCGTCCGTCGGGCGCGCCACGAGCCCGGGGCTCGGTCGCGGCCTCCCGGGGCCGGTCGGGGGCCTCCGCCGGCAGTCCTTTCCAGCCTCAAAACCGCGGGGAATCCGATGAGACTAAGCATCACAAAGCGCGCCGAAGCCAAGTCTGGCGCCCTCGTGACCGGGGTGACCGCCGACCGAAACCTGCCGAAAGCCGCGGCGGACCTGGACAAGCGCAGCAAGGGCGCCCTCCAGCGGGCCATGGCGGCGAGCCGCTTCAAGGGCAACAAGGGCGAGATTCTGGAGGTTCTGGCCCCCGCGGGGCTGCCGAACAGCCGGGTGGTCCTGGTCGGCATGGGCGACCCGGCGAAGCTCCGCGACGTCGACCTGCAGAGCCTCGGCGGCGCGCTCCTGGGGCATCTGAACCGGGTCGGCGAGAGCGACGCGACGGTCCTGGTCAATGCCGCCGGCCCCGACGAGAAGGGCGCCGGCCCGGCCGAGCGGGCCGCTCACTACGCCTACGGGGCCCTGCTCGCGTCCTACCGCTTCGACCGCTACCGGACCAAGGAGCCGAAGGCCAAGAAGCCGAGCCTCAAGCGGCTGGCCATCATGCTCGACGAGCCGGCCGAGGCTAAACGGCACTTCGGCGACCTGAAGAAGGTTGCGGAAGGGGTCTTCACTACCCGTGATCTGGTCTCGGAGCCGGCCAACGTCATCAATCCGAAGAGCTTCGTCGCCGAGGCCAAGAAGCTGGAGGCGCTCGGCGTCAAGGTGAAGGCGCTCGGCCCGGCGCAGATGAAGCGCCTCGGCATGGGCGCGCTGCTCGGCGTCGCCCAGGGCTCGGTCAACGAGGGCCAGCTCCTGGTCATGGAGTGGAAGGGCAGCGAGTCGAAGAAGCGGCCCCTGGCCTTCGTCGGCAAGGGCGTCACCTTCGACACCGGCGGCATCTCGATCAAGCCGGCCGGCGGCATGGAAGACATGAAGTGGGACATGGGCGGCGCCGGTGTCGTGGTCGGCCTGATGCAGGCGCTGGCCGGGCGCAAGGCTCGAGCAAACGTCATCGGCATCTGCGGCATGGTCGAGAACATGCCCTCGGGCACCGCCCAGCGGCCGGGCGACATCGTCACCTCCATGTCCGGCCAGACGATCGAGGTGCTCAACACCGACGCCGAGGGCCGCCTGGTCCTGGCCGATGCCCTCTGGTACGTGCAGGAGACCTACAAGCCGCGCATGATCGTCGACCTGGCGACCTTGACCGGCGCCATCATCATCTCTCTGGGCCACGAGCATGCCGGGCTGTTCAGCAACGACGACGAGCTGTCGCAGCGCCTGACCGCCGCGGGCGAGGCGGTCGAGGAGCGGCTCTGGCGCATGCCGCTGTCCGACGCCTACGACAAGCTGATCGACAGCGACGGCGCCGACATGAAGAACATCGGCAACCGCACCGCCGGCTCGATCACCGCCGCCCAGTTCCTGCAGCGCTTCATCAAGAAGGGCACGCCCTGGGCCCACCTCGACATCGCCGGCGTGACCTGGTCGAAGAAGGACGCGCCCACCGTGCCCAAGGGCGGCACCGGCTTCGGCGTGCGCCTGCTCGACAAGCTGGTGGCCGACCACTACGAGGCCGACTGAGCGCCGGTGCCGTTTCGGTGATTCAGGCGGGTCAGCTCCTCGACGCGGCCAAGGCCGAGGGCTTCGACTTCTTCACCGGCGTGCCCTGTTCCTTCCTGACGCCGGTGATCAACCGGGTGATCAGCGATCCGGCGGCGCGCTACGTCGGGGCGGCGAGCGAGGGCGAGGCGGTGGCGATCGCCGCCGGCGCCTGGCTGGCCGGCCGCGAGACCGTGGTCATGTGCCAGAACTCCGGCCTCGGCAACATGGTCAACCCGCTGACCTCGCTGAACTGGCCCTTCCGCATCCCGAGCCTGCTGATCGTCACCTGGCGCGGCCAGCCCGGCCTGGGCGACGAGCCGCAACACGAGCTCATGGGCCAGGTGACCGACCGCCTGCTGGCCGACATCGACGTGCGCCAGCAGGCCTTCCCGGCCGAGCCGGAGGCGCTCGCCCCGGCCTTCGCGGCGGCGCGCACGGCCATGGCCGACAGCGGCCTGCCCCTGGCGATGGTCCTGGCCAAGGGCACGGTGGCCGACGAGCCCCTCGAGCAGCCGCCGCAGGCCGCCCGGCCGCGCGGCGCGCTGCAGGACCTGCGCGGCGGCGGCCCGCCGCCCAAGCGCGTCGAGGCGCTGGAGCGGCTGCTCGCCGTCGTGCCGGACGCGGCCGCCGTCATCGCCACTACCGGCAAGTGCGGCCGCGAGCTCTTCACCCTGGCCGACCGCGAGCAGCAGCTCTACCAGGTCGGCTCCATGGGCTGCGCCAGCGGCATGGCGCTCGGCGTGGCGCTCAACGTCGCGCGGCCGGTCCTGGTGCTCGACGGCGACGGCGCGGCGCTGATGAAGCTCGGCACCCTGGCGACGGTCGGCGCCGAGGCGCCCGGCAACCTGGTTCACCTGCTGCTCGACAACGGCGTCCACGACTCGACCGGCGGCCAGGCCACGGTCTCGCCCAACGTCGATTTCGCGGCCGTCGCCATGGCCTGCGGCTACGCCCGGGCCGCCTCGGTCGACGACCTTGCCGGCCTGGAGCAAGCCCTCGGCGCGGCCTTCGCCGGGCCCGGCCCGAGCCTGATCCACATGCGGATCGCGCCCGGCTCCATGGCCAAGCTCGGCCGGCCGACGGTCAAGCCGCCGGAGGTCGCGCGGCGTTTCAAGGCCTTCCTCGCCGGGGCCGCAACCTGATACGGGGGATAGAGACCATGGCGCAGACGGACTGGCAGATCCGGGTCGACCTGGCGGCGGCCATGCGCCTGGCCGCCTACCACGAGCTGCACGAAGGCATCGACAACCACTTCACCTACGCCCTGGACGAGGCGGGCGAGCGCTTCCTGCTGAACCCCTTCGGCCTGCACTGGTCCGAGGTCAAGGCGAGCGACCTGATGGAGGTCGATAGCGAGGGCCGGGTGCTGGCCGGCGAGGGCGAGGCGGAGGAGAGCGCGATCTGCATCCACGGGCCCCTGCACCGCCGCCACCCGAAGGGCCGCTGCGTGCTGCACACCCACATGCCCTACGCCACCAGCCTGAGCGCGCTGGCCGAGGGCCACGGCCGCCTCGAGCCGATCACCCAGACCTCGCTGTTCTTCCACGACGACGTCGCCTACGACGAGGCCTACGCCGGCGTCGCCGACAGACCGGAAGAGGGCGAGCGCATGGCCGCGGCGATGGGCGGCAAGCGGGTCCTGTTCCTGGCCAACCATGGCGTGGTCGTCGCCGGCGAGTCCATCGCCCGCGCCTTCGCCGACCTCTACTTCCTGGAGCGGGCCTGCCAGGCCCAGGTCCTGGCCATGTCGACCGGCCGGCCGCTGCGGCCGATCGGCGACAACATCCGCCCGGCCTTCGTCGGCCACGACGAGGAGCGCGAGCGCCGCGCCCAGCTCCACTTCGCCGCCCTCAAGCGCATCCTCGACCGCGACAACCCCGGCTACGACGCCTGAGCGGAGGCGGCGCCATGTCGAACGATCCCTACGCCGATCTCGGCAACGCATCGCAGGAGATGCAGGACCGCCTCGTCGAGGCGATGATCGCCCGCGCCGAGGACCCCAAGCAGATCGAGATGCGCCGCGACTACATGGCGCGGCTGAGCCTGCCCGAGGGCGCGCGCGGCGTCGAGCTCGGCTCCGGGCCGGGCGACGTGACGCGCGACATCGTCGAGGTCGCCGGCGCGGCCGAGGCGCTGGGCATCGAGCCCTCGCCGATCATGGTCGAGGCGGCCAAGGCGCGCCACGCCGACCTGAAGACCCTGACCTTCGAGGTCGGCGACGCCAAGCAGACCGGCCTCGACGACGAGTCGATGGACCTGGTCGTGCTGCACACTTTGCTCATCCACTGTCCCGGACCGGAGGAGGTCTTGGCCGAAGCCTTCCGCATCCTGCGGCCCGGCGGCTGCCTGACGGTCTTCGACGAGGACCCGCCGTCGGTCACCGCGGCCGTCGGCGACCACGATCCCTTTCGCCCCGTCGTCGACAACCTGATCCGCGCCTACGTGCACGACCGCTGGCTGGTGCGCCGGACGCCCGCGCTCCTCGCCGCCTCCGGCTTCGAGATCCAGCATCGCGACGGCTTCCTCTACCTGCCGGCGACCGACTCGCCCTATTTCCTGACGATCATCGACCGGGGCGCCGACACGCTGGTGGACGATGGCGTGATCGGCACGGCCCTGGCGGCGGGAATCCGCGACGAGGCCCGCCGGCGGGTCTCGGCTCAGAGCTTCTTCGGCTCGATCGCCTTCGTCAGCATCATCGCGACGAAGCCGGGCTAGGCGGCCCGCCGGCCGCGGCTGCCGCCGCCTACAACCCCTAACGAAACCTTAAGAACTTGGCGCCAGGCTGCCGGCCTGGTTAAGGCAAGCCGGAGCGCGTCCCATGGCGGTGATCGACTCGGAGGTCACTCCCTTTTCCTTCAACCTGGCCGGCAGCCTGGTCACGGTGACCCGGCAGCACGGCAAGCCCTCGATGGCGCAGGTCGCCGAGCTGACCAAGCTCGCCTTCGGCGTCGGCAAGATCACGCCCGAGGAGTACTACCAGTTCCACCTCTACGACGACGCCCTGAGCCTGGAGGAGAAGAAGACCTTCCTCGGCCGCAAGTCGCAGGACAAGATCCTGGTCGCCTGCATCCCGCAGCAGTGGTGGGCGGTGTCGCACGACAAGCTGCTGTTCTACGGGCTGCTGAAGGGCCTCGGGCAGCCGGTGCCGACGACCCAGGCGGTGTTCCATCCCTTCCGGCGCTACGGCGACACGCCGACCCTCGGCAGCGCCGACGACCTGGCCAACTTCCTGCGCCACGACGCCCGCTATCCCTGCTTCGGCAAGCCGGTCTGCGGCATCCGCAGCGTCGGCGTGGCCTCGCTCGAAGGCTATGAGCCGGGCGATGACAGCCTCCGCACCCAGGAAGGCCGCAGCCTGCCGCTCAAGGAATTCATCCCGGCCGTCCAGGAGCACTTCAAGGAAGGCTACGTCTTCCAGGACCGCCTCGAGCCCCATCCCGAGATCAAGGCGCTCTGCGGCGAGCGGATCGCCACCATCCGCCTGGTCGTGCTCCTGAAGGACGATGCCGGGCCGGAGATCCTGCACGCGCTCTGGAAGATCCCGGCCGGCGACAACATCGCCGACAACTTCTGGCGCCAGGGCAACGTCCTGGCCTCGCTCGACATCGAGACCGGCCGGGTGCGCCGGGCCCTGCGCGGCACCGGCCTGCAGGAAGAGGAGCTCGACCTCCACCCGGACAGCGAGCGCCAGCTCGTCGACAGCGTCCTGCCCTGCTGGGACGAGGTGAAGGCCCGCTGCCTCGACTGCGCCGCCGCGCTGCCGGGCCTGACCCTTCAGGCCTGGGACATCTCCGTCGGCCCCGACGGCCCGGTCATGGTCGAGGTCAACATCGGCGGCGACTTCAACCTGCCGCAGATCGCCTCCCGCCAAGGCCTGCTGCAAGGCGACTTCCGCGCCTTCGTCGCGAAGCACGTCAAACTGAAGTGACCTGGGGCTCCCGGACAGCCGCTCCAATCCGACACCTGCCCCCAGGCCACCCTCGGGCTTGACCCGAGGGTCCATGGAAAGAGCGAGTCCGGCCCGTCGACGGATTGTCGGGAGCGCGAAGCGCTCGGGCTTCGCCCGCCCGACAATGACAATCTTGGCTTAGTCAGCCGCTCTCGCCACTACGCCGCCGCGATCATCGTCGCGGCGCCGTTGGTCTTAGCCAGTTCCTCGCCGAGAAAGCGGGCGACGGCCTGCATGCCGGTCAGCGCCACGCCGGCCTCGGCTTCGGCCTGGGCGTTGTAGTTGGTGTTGGTGTTGACGTCGTAGGTGAAGATCCGGCCCTCGGCGTCGCGGATGAACTCGATGCCGGCGATCTCGATGCCGTTCTGCGACAGGAAGCGGGCGTAGGACTCCAGGACGGGATCGACGAAGTCCGGCAGCACGGTGAACTTGTTCGGCGCCTGGCTGTCGCTCGGGCAGAAGGCCTCGCCGGCCTTCCGGCTCTCGAGCTCGCAGACGTCGGCCGGGCAGAGCTCGAAGCCGTCGCTGGTGTCGACCCGGACGGCGTAAAGGAACTTGCCGCCGACGAACTCGCAGCGGGTGATGAAGGGCTGCGGCGCGCGGATGTAGTCCTGCACCAGCCAGAGGCCGTCGATCGGCGCCTCCTCGCCGGCGCCGGGCCCGTCCAGATAGTCGGCGATCGCCTCGAGGCTGTGGAAGAGCTGCACGCCGAGGCCCTTGCCGCCGCGGTTCGGCTTGAGGATCCAGGGGCCCGGGCCGAAGCCGCGGGCGGCCTGGATCACCTTGTCGCGGCCGACCGCGGCGACCGTGCGCGGAATGCGCAGGCCGACCCGCTGCAGGGCGGCGTACTGGGCGAGCTTGCTGACCTCCAGGTAGAGCGCGCGCTGGGTGTTGACCACGCGGCGCTCGTGGGCCTCCAGCCAGTTGAGCAGGCCGTGCGCCAGCTCCGGCCCGTAGCGGTGGCCGCGGGTGTGGGAGGAGGCGCTCATCCGGTTGTAGAAGACGCCCGCCGGCGGCGGGCCGTCGAAGGGCACCAGGCCCTCGTCGAGGAACCACTCGTCGTAGGGCAGCGCCAGATCCTCGAAGGCGGCGCGCAGCGGCTCGATCCAGGCGTCGTTCTCGTGCAGGACGAAGATGCGGCTCATGACTTTTTCCCGGCTTTGAGCTGTGGAATTGATGGGGCTCGAATTTCGTACTGTGAAATTAGGAATATTAGACAGCGGTCTCAAGGAAATTAATATAAATAACATGTTAAAAATGTTATTTAGGAAGCGAAGCATCGTTTCGCCGGCGCCGCAAAGGCACTAGCCTGCGCCGACCATGGCGACGATTCTGCGGCGCATGACCTGGCTCTGGTTCGGCCTCGGCTTCTACCTGCTCTTCGTGGCGCTGCTCTACGGCTGCCAGCGCCAGCTTCTCTACTATCCCTCCAAGGAGGACCCGGACCCGGCGCGCGCCGGCTTGCCCGGGCTCGAGGTCGTCGAGGTGGCCGGCGGCGACGGCTTGACCTTGCGTCACTGGCTGGTGCCGCCGCCCGACGCCGACGCGCCCCTGGTCGTCGTGTTCCACGGCAATGCCGGCCACCACGGCCATCGCGCCGACAAGTACCGCTTCCTGGTCGAGGCGGGCGCCGGCCTGCTGCTCGCCGGCTACCGCGGCTACGGCGGCAACCCCGGCGTGCCGGAAGAGGCCGGCATGACCGCCGACGCTTCGGCGCTGCTGGACCGGCTGGCGGGGCGGGGCCTGGCGCCGGCGCGGACCTGGCTCTACGGCGAGTCCCTGGGCAGCGGCCTGGCGGTCAAGCTCGCCGCGGCGGCCGAGACGCCCCTGGCCGGCGTGATCCTGGAAGCGCCCTACAGCTCGATCGCCGAGGTCGCGCAGTCGCACTATTGGTACGTGCCCGCCAAGTGGCTGGTCAAAGACCGCTGGGACTCGATCGGCCGTATCGCCCAGATCCGGGCGCCGCTGCTGATCCTGCACGGCGAGCGCGACAACACGGTGCCGACCCGTTTCGGCCGCAAGCTCTTCGATGCCGCCGCCGAGCCCAAGGCGGCGCTCTGGCTGCCCAGAGCCGGCCACAACGACGTGTTGGACTTCCCGGAAGCGCGCGAGCGCGTGCTGCGCTTCGTCCGGGGCGGTCACAAGTGAACGACCGGCTCGACGCGGGCCTTCCGGCCCCGGCGTCAGCGCCTAAAGTGCCCTGAAGCGATAGCGCCCCCTCTAGCGGCGGAGACTCGATCATGTGGCGATCGATCGCGATCTTTCTCATCGGCGGCCTGCTGGGCACCGGCTTCGGCGTGGCCCTCGGCTTCTTCGCCTTTCCCTATGTCTTTCCGCCGCCGGAGGCGATGGACAGCCTGACCGCCGAGGAGCGCTCGGTTCTGGTCGCGCGCGGCGAGTTCATCCACGCCAACCCGTCGGACCCGATCCACTACGGCTCGGGCAAGGTCGAGGTCTACGAGGAGACCGTGTTCCTCGACGCCGACTTCGAGGTCGGGCCGGGCCCGAAGTTCCACGTCTACCTGGTGCCCAAGGAGCAGGTCCGCGACTCAGGCGACGTCAAGGGCACCATGTTCGTCGATCTCGGCAGGCTGCGGTCCTTCAAGGGCAGCCAGAAATACGCCATCCCCGCCGGCATCTCGCTGAAGGACTTTCCCAGCGTCGTGATCTGGTGCGCGCAGTTCGGCGTGCTGATCTCGCCGGCGGACCTCAGCTTCGAGTCTTAGCCCGGCCGCGGCCGCTCCAGCAGGATCTGCGGACGGCCGTGGTAGGTCGCGCTGCCGATCTGCCGGAAGCCGCACTTCTCGGCGACGCGCAGCGACGCCAGGTTCTCGACGGCGATCATGCACTGGGTCTTCGGTGCGTCGATGTGCCGGTCGCCCCAGCCTAGGATGGCGCGCACCGCCTCGGTGGCGAAACCGGCGCCGTAGCACCAGGGCGCAAGCACCCAGCCGACCTCCGTGCCATCGAGGGCGGCGGGCTCGACCTCGCGCTTGAACTCGCCGAAGCCGACCTCGCCGACGAAGCGCCCGGAGGCCTTGTCGCGCACCACCCAGAAGCCGTAGCCGAAAAGCGCCCAGTGGCCGACGAAGCCGAGCAGCCGGGACCAGGACTCCTCGGCCGTCGAGGGTTGCGGCTTGATGTGGCGGATGACCATCGGGTCCGCCCACATGGCCGCGCTGTCTTCGAGGTCGCTGCGGCGATGGCCGCGCATCACCAGGCGCTCGCTTTCCAGGCTTGGAACCGCGAAATCCGGCATGGCCATGGCTTCCCTCCGATCCATCACGCTCTTTAACAGGCTCGTGAGCGTTGACGGCTGTCACATGGTGTCTGTCCGACCGCCCCCCATGTCTACGTCAGACGAGGAAACAAGACCGCTACGGCGGCCAACAGACAAGGAGACGGACATGACCAACCCCGCACGAGCCGACCTCCGCCCCGCGCTTGCCATGGGCCGGGCCCTGGGCGCAAGCCTCTTGGCCCTGGCCATCCTGCTCGCCGTCGGCGGCACGCTGCGGCCCGCCGAGGCGGCGAGCTTCGCGGCCACGACACACGCGGTCGTGAACGGCCAGGCCTTCGACCGGGGCGGCGTCGTCCCGGTCGGTCACAAGGTCAAGAGGCACTACGGCTACAAGCACGGCGTGCCGATCATCGACCGCGGCTTCGGCTTCAAGCGCAGCCCCGGCTTCAAGGCCTTCCACCTCGGCCACGGCCAGCGCGTCTACAAGCACGGCTTCGCTCACGGCCACGGCTTCAAGAAGTTCGGCTTCAAGCATGGCCATGGCTTCAAGAAGGGCTTCAAGCACGGCCACGGTTTCAAGAAGGGCTTCAAGCACGGTAAAGGCGGCAAGGTCATCTTCTTCTAGACGGCCGCGCCGCCTGCGGGGCGGGCCTGTTCCTGTCGCTCCCGAGAGGCTCCCGCTCCCCGGCCTCGCGACAGGGCAGGCCCGCAGCGCCGTCAGGGCAGCAGGGCTTCCAGGCCGTTGGCCAGGCTCTGCGTCCCCGCCTTGACCACCTTGTCGACCGCCCGCGCCGTGCCCGGCGTCTTGTTGGCATCGAGCAGCACGGGGCGGCCTTCGTGCATGACGAAGTCGAACTTGCCGAAGTCGAAGCCGAGTTTCTCGCGGACCTCGCGCAGCGCCTCGGGCACTTCGATCGCTTCGCGGTCGACGATGTCCTCGGCCTTGATCATGCGGCTCTTGGCGAGGTAGCGCGTGCAGCGCTCGCGCTCGCCCATGAAGACCCAGGCCCGCATGGCGAAACCCTCGTCGGCAGGCTCGGGGATGAACTTCTCCACCACCAGGTGCGGGCTGCTCCAGGCCATCTCCGGCAGGGCCGCCGGCCTGTCGTAGATCTTGTACTGCATCAGGAAGGGCGCTTCGGGATGCGGCGCCGGCTGGCCGCGCTTCTTGGCGGCGATGTTCTGCTGCGTCTCCGGAAAGCCCTTGGCGTTGAGGTTCGACTTGACGATCACCGGCCCCGTCCAGTCGTCGCCCGGCGCGAGCAGGGCGCCGCTGGTGACGCGCTTGGTGATGTCTTGGACCCGGCCGTTGACGCAGCGCGGGAAGCGCTCGGCCAGGGCCAGGTAGTCGGGCGGGGTGACGGAGCAGTCGGTGTGCAGGATCGCCAGATCGCCGTCCTCCACCGCCGAGGGTCCGACCGCGACCTGCACCGCGTGGCCGCGGTCGGCCATCTCGCGCAGCACGCCGAACAGCAGGTAGCGGCTCTGCTGCGATGCCTCCGGCCCGGCCTGCTCGATGAAGCGGTCGTAGGCGTGGGTGATGACGACGATGCGGGCCAAAGGCGACGTCCCCGGCATGATGCGGACTCTGGCGCCCATGCTATAGGGATTCGCGATGATGAAGGGCAGGCCCTGGATGCGGCGCGGCCGCCGGACATGAGCGGCCATTGGGACCGCTACCATCGTCACTGGAACCGGCTCGGGCCGCCGCTGCGCCCGGGCCCGGAGACGGTGGCGATCTATCGCGACGCCGTCGACGCGGACCGGCGTCGCCTGCTGCTCTACGGCGTGACGCCCGAGCTCGCCGGCCTCGGCCGGGAACTGGTCGCCGTCGACGGCGCGATCGGCATGATCCGCGACCTCTGGCCCGGCGACGGGCCGGGCCGCCGGGCGCTGCAGGCGGACTGGACGGCCCTGCCGCTGGCCGACGGCAGCGTCGGCGCCGCCCTCGGCGACGGTGCCTTCAACGCCAATCCCTTGCCGGGCCGCCTCGAGGCGCTGCTGGCCGAGCTGGCCCGGGTGCTGGCGCCGGGCGGCCGGGCTGCCGTTCGCGTGTTCTGCCGGCCCGAGCTGCCGGAGACCCTGGAGGCGGTCTCGGCGGCGGCTTGGGACGGCGAGATCGCCACCTTCCACGCGCTCAAGTGGCGCCTCGCCATGGTCCTGGCCGGCGCGCGGGGCGGGCCGAACGTCGCCGTGCGCGACATCCTGGCCGGCGTCGAGCGGCTCTTCCCCGACCGTGCGGCCCTGGCGGCGCGGACCGGCTGGCCGGCGGAGGCCATCGACACCATCGATGCCTATGCCGGCTCCGACCAGGTCTATGCCTTTCCGACGCGCGGTGAGATCCTGGCCCTGGTCGGCGCGCGCTTTCCCCGCGTCGCGGCGATCGACAGCGGGGACTACCCGCTGTCCGAGCGCTGTCCGCTGATCGTGTTTCGGAAGGGCGTGGGACCATGACCGACCGGATTGTCCGGACGCGGCGCTACAGCCGCCTCAAGGCGGCCGACCGCCGGCGCCTGCTGATCGAGGCCGCGATCGCCTGCCTCGGCGAGGGCGGCATGTCGGCCTTCACCGTCGACCGGATCTGCCGCGCCGCCGGCGTCTCGCGCGGCCTGATCAACCATCACTTCGAGAGCAAGGACGCGTTGCTCGCCGCGGTCTACGAGACCATGACCGAGCCGCTGGCCGAGACCCTGCAAGCGACCTTGGCCGATCCGGCCAGCCGGCCCGAGGACCGCTTGGCCGCGATCATCCGCTTGAGCTTCGCGCCGGATGCCTTCGACGTGACGCAGACCCGGGTCTGGCTGGCGCTCTGGGGCGAGGTCTCGACCAACCGCGCTCTGCAGGCGGCGCACCGCCAGCGCTATGCGCTCTACCGCAACGGCCTGGCCCGAAACATCGCCGAGATCGCCCAGGCCCGCGGCCGCACCGTCGAGGCCGAGCCGCTCGCCATCGCCCTGATCGCGCTGATCGACGGCCTCTGGCTGGAATGCTGCCTCGACCCGAGCCTGCTCGCGCCCGAAGACGCCATCGCCGCCTGCTACGCCCTGCTGGCGCCAAGGATCGGCTAGATCGCGCATTAGGCCTCCCGGTCGCCGCCGCTTAAGCTCTCGCCGGTTCGTGCTATCATGCATAGCAGCTCGAGATCAGGCCCTCGATCGGACGATCCGGAGGAGCGACCCCGGTGGCCCAGCCACATGAAGGCGATCACGAAGCAGGCCGATTGCGGATGCGCAACGTGACCGATCCAAAGGTCGGCGCGGACTCGCAGCGCCACTACCGCGAAGAGGACAGGATGGAGATGATCGCCAAGGTCATCCTGCTGGTCGTGGTCGCGCTGGTCTGCGGTCTTATCGTCGCCTTCGGTCCCTAAGACAAGGGGAGCGCTTGGATGAGCCGTCATCGCCGAATGACTCTCCTCCTCGCCGCGTTCCTGGCGATGGCAGCCGCCGGCTGCGAGCATCACGGGACGGGCCCGACCTCGCCCGAGGGCACGGCCTGGGAAGGGGAGCTCTCCCTTTACCGCTCATCGGCGTCGCGCGATTTCAAGGCTTTCGCCATCGACCCCCATTCCGGACAAAGCGGCTGGGGCTGGGGCTTCCGGCATCCCGATGACGCCATCGCGCGGGCGCTTCGAAACTGCCGGAGCAAAGCCGGGCTCGGCTGCCGCCTCTACATGGTCGGGACGACCAATGTCGAGGGCATGGCAGCCGAGTCGCTGGAGCGCGTGGCGAGCGTCTACTACGAGCGGACGGTGGCCAACCGCGAGCGCCTGCCGCTGGACAAGCGCGCGCTGACCGACGCGCAGATCGAGGCTGCCTTCTCGCCGTCGCTCGCCGCCGTCGTCACCGACCATGCCGGTCAAAAGGCGGCGGCCGCCATCGGCTCCGACGGCAAGATCTCGGTGATGCTCGAACGCGATCCGGTCGTGGGGCGTCGCGCCGACCGTGGCACGTGGTGGGCCGAGAACGACCGCATGTGCCATCGCTTCGCCCACTGGTACAACGGCAAGACTCAGTGCATGCGCCTCGCCTGGGACAGAAACGTTCTGAAGGGCTACGGCGACGACGGCGTGCTGGTGGCGACGATCGAGCCGCGGGTGACCGACGTTGGGTCCGCCGACCGGGCAGCCGCAACGAGTCAGGGCCCGGACGGTCGTTGGCGCGGCGTCGCGACCACCACCAAAAAGTCCGGCGGCTGGGTCTGTACCAAGCGCTTCGGTCTCGAGTTCACCGTCTCCAGCGGCGACGTGAGCGGCAGCTTCGATGGCGAGATCGATGCCGAGGGCCGGATATCGGCCTCCGACGAAGGCTATCAGCGCAACGCGATCTATGACGGCCGGATCGTCGGCGGCGTCGCCGAGGGCAAGTGGCGCGTCGTCGGCGCCTGCTCGGGAAGCTGGCGGGCCCGGAAGGTCGCTCAGTAGGGTCGGCCGGATCTGCGCGAGCTTGCGACGCCCCGGTGCGGCGGTCGGCGGTTGCCAAGGCGCGCGCGGATTTGGACACTCCTTGGTGGATCGCACCGCGCCCGCCGGGCGAGGCGGTCGCGCTGTTCGCCGGTGGGTCGGGTTCGTCGTTGCGGGGGCAGGGGCTTTGGAGATCACCATTCGAGAGGACGACCCTCGGCGGCCGGAGATCGCCGAGCTCCTGACCCTGCACGCCACGACCGCCCGGGCGCAGAGCCCGCCGGAGAGCGCGCACGCCTTGGACATCGAGGCGCTCTGCGCGGCCGACATCACCTTCTGGGCGGCTTGGGACGAGACCGGCGTCCTGGGCTTCGGCGCCCTCAAGGAGCTGACCCTCGGGCATGGCGAGATCAAGTCCATGCACACAGTCGCCGCGCAGCGGGGCAGGGGCGTCGGCGCACGCATCCTGGCGCAGATCGTCGCCGAGGCGCAGCGCCGCGGCTACGCGCGGCTCAGCCTGGAGACCGGCTCCATGGAGTTCTTCGCCCCGGCCCGCGCGCTCTACGCCCGGGCCGGCTTCCGCACCTGCGCGCCCTTCGCGAGCTACCGCGAGGACCCGAACAGCGTCTACATGACCCTGGACCTGCCTGCCTAGGGCGTGTTGTCGGTTGCTTGCGCGGAGTCGACACCGGCGCGCTCGTGCGGCAACGCTCTGGCGATCGTCGCTCGTGGCTGTAGCCTTCGACATCGGAACGAGCCGCCCCCTCACCCGGCTCCGGCTAAGCTCAGCCTTCGGCTTCGCTAAGCCTAGCCGGAGCCGGGTGAGGGGGCAGGTCGTTTCCCTTTGGCGGCGGGACGGCGATGACACCTAAGTCGGCAAAGCGCTAGTTACTCGACGCCGACGGCGACCCGAGATCAC
>JANQLT010000005.1 GCA_028280455.1 Kiloniellales bacterium | reverse complement strand
GCGGGCGTTCATCGAGGCCATCTGGAACTCGTACTCGAAGTCCGAGACCGCGCGCAGACCGCGGATCAGGATCGAGGCGCCGACCGATTCCGCAAAGTGGATCAGCAGATTGTCGAAGGGCCGGACCTCGACCTCGGCGCCGTTGGTGTCGAGATCGTCGAGGTCGCCGCGCACCAGCTCGACCCGCTCGTCGATCGAGAAGAGCGGCGCCTTGCCGGCGTTGCGCGCCACCGCGATGAACAGGTGGTCCACCACCCGGGTGGCCCGCCGGATGATGTCGAGATGGCCTTTGGTAATGGGGTCGAAGGTGCCGGGATAAACGCCTGTGCGAACCTTGGGCATGGCATCAGTCCTCGCTTTCGTCAGCGCTGCCCTCTGGCTTCTCCTCCGTTTCCTCATGGGCCGTCTGCGCGGCCCCTTCAGACTCTTCCGCGGCGGCCGGTTTGTCGAGACCCTTGTGGTCCTCGCCCCCGTGGTCCTCGCTTGGGCCCCCGTTCCGCCCGTTTTCGCCGTTTTCGCCGTTCTCGCCGTTCTCGCCGTTCTCCTCGTCGTCCTCCAGGCGGGTGACCGAGACCACCCGCTCGTCCTCGGCGACGTCGAACAGCCGCACGCCCCGGGTCGAGCGCCCGGCGATGCGGATATCGCCGACCGGGCAGCGGATAAGCTGGCCGCCGTCGGTGACCAGCACGAGGTGGTCCTCGGCGGCCACCGGGAAGGCCGCGACCACCTTCGCCGCCGGCTTCTTGCGGCCGCGCGAGAGGTAGAGGTTGTCGATGCCCTTGCCGCCGCGACCGGTGACCCGGTACTCGTAGGACGAGGTGCGCTTGCCGAGGCCGTCATCGGCCACCGACAGGACATATTCCTCGGCAGCGGCGAGCTCCTCGAAGCGCTCCGGCGTCAGCTCGACGCCCTCCTCGCCGACTTCCTCCGCGTCCTCGCCTTCCCCGCCGTTGGTTTCCGGGCCATTGGCTTCCGGGCCGTTCTCCGCGCGGCGCTTGGCGGCGGCCATGCGCAGATAGCCCAGCCGCTCCTCGGTGCTCTCCCAGCGGGCACCCTTAAGGATCGACATGGAGATGACCTCGTCGTCGTCGCCGAGCTGGATGCCGCGCACGCCGACCGAGTTGCGGCCCGAGAAGACCCGGACGTCGCCGACCGCGAAGCGGATGCACTTGCCGTTGCGCGTCGCCAGCAGCACGTCGTCACTCTCGCCACAGGTCAGCACGCTGACCAGCCAGGCGCCCTCGTCGAGCTTCATGGCGATCTTGCCGTTGGCCTTGACGCTCTCGAAGTCGGACAGGCGGTTGCGCCGGATGGTGCCGGCCGAGGTCGCGAAGAGCACGTCCATCTCGCCCCAGCTCGACTCGTCCTCGGGCAGGGCCAGGGTGGTGGTGATGGTCTCGCCCTCCGCCAGCGGCAGCAGGTTGACCAGCGCCTTGCCGCGCGCCTGGGGCGAGCCGAGCGGCAGGCGGTAGACCTTGGTCTTGTACGCCATGCCGCGCGAGGAGAAGAACAGCACCGGCGTGTGGGTGTTGCAGACGAAGACCTGGTCGACGAAGTCCTGGTCGCGGGTCGACATGCCGGCCCGGCCCTTGCCGCCGCGCTTCTGCGCCCGGTAGGTGCTGACCGGCACGCGCTTGACGTAGCCGTGGTGCGAGACCGTGACCACCATGTCCTCGCGCTGGATCAGGTCCTCGATGTCGTGCTCGAACTCGACGTCCTGGATCTCGGTGCGCCGCGGATCGCCGTACTTCTCCTTGATCTCGACCAGCTCGCCCCGAAGGATCTCCAGCAGCCGCTCGCGCGATTCCAGGATCGCCAGGTACTCGCGGATCTTGGCCGCGACCGAGGCCATCTCGTCGGCGATCTTCTCGCGCTCCAGGCCGGTCAGGCGCTGCAGGCGCAGCTCGAGGATCGCCCGGGCCTGGGCCTCGGAGAGCTTGTAGTTGCCGGCCTCGTCGATCACCCGTCCCGGCTCGTCGATCAGGGCGATGATGTCGGCCACGTCGCGCGCCGGCCAGTCGCGCGCCATCAGCTCCTCGCGGGCGACGTTGGGGTCCGGCGCGGCGCGGATCAGGGCGATGACCTCGTCGATGTTGGCCACCGCGATGGCCAGGCCGACCAGCACGTGCGCTCGCTCGCGGGCCTTGGCCAAGTCGTGGATGGTGCGCCGGGTGATGACCTCCTCGCGGAAGCGCACGAAGGCCTCGACGATGGCCTTCAGGGTCATCTGCTCCGGCCGGCCGCCGTTCAGCGCCAGCATGTTGACGCCGAAGGAGGTCTGCAGCGCCGTGTAGCGGTAGAGCTGGTTCAGGATCACGTCGACGTTGGCGTCGCGCCGCACCTCGACCACCACCCGCAGGCCGTCGCGGTCGCTCTCGTCGCGCAGGTCGACGATGCCCTCGATGGTCTTCTCGCGCACCACCTCGGCGATGCGCTCGACCATGCGGGCCTTGTTGACCTGGTAGGGCACCTCGGTGATGACGATGGCCTGGCGGTCGCGCGGCGCCGGCTCGATGTGGGTCTTGCCGCGCACCACGACCGAGCCGCGGCCCTTGATGTAGGCCTCCCGGATGCCGGCGCGGCCGAGGATGATGCCGCCGGTCGGGAAGTCCGGGCCCGGCACGATCTCCATCAGCTCCTCGACGGTGATGTCGGGCTTGTCGACCATGGCCAGGCAGGCGTCGATCACCTCGCCCAGGTTGTGGGTCGGGATGTTGGTGGCCATGCCGACGGCGATGCCGCCGGCGCCGTTGACCAGCAGGTTCGGGATCCGCGACGGCAGGACGACGGGCTCTTTCAGCGTCTCGTCGTAATTGTCCTGGAACTCCACCGTGTCGCGGTCGATGTCCTCGAGCAGGCCTTCGGAGGCGACGCGGGCCAGGCGCGCCTCGGTGTAGCGCATGGCCGCCGGCGGATCGCCGTCCATCGAGCCGAAGTTGCCCTGGCCGTCGACCAGCATGAGGCGCATGGAGAAGTCCTGCGCCATGCGCACCATGGCGTCGTAGATCGCGTCCTGGCCATGGGGGTGGTACTTGCCCATGACGTCGCCGACGATGCGCGCCGACTTGCGGTAGGTCCGGTTCCAGTCGTAGCCGGACTCCTTCATGGTGTAGAGGATCCGCCGGTGGACCGGCTTGAGGCCGTCGCGGGCATCGGGGATGGCACGCGCCACGATCACGCTCATGGCGTAATCGAGGTAGGAGCGTTTCATCTCCTCCTCGATATTGACCGGCGTGATGTCGAACGGATCCGTCGGCGGGCTGGCGGTGCTCAAAAAGGCGGTCCCGGGATGCTCAGGTCGAGTCGTGCCGCGGGGCCCAAGAGACGTCGCGGGCCGAGTCGCCAAGCGCCCGGCTACGTCACGTCGTCCCTCTTGTTTTTCAAGGACTTAGGCCGAAGGTTCTCGGCTTCACGTCCTGCCCCTTGGACAGCCCAAGACTAGCCCATGCGGCAGGTGCGAACAAGCGAGGCGGCTTGCTCCGCCGCCCCGCCGAGCGCGCCCCGCGCCGCGCCTCCGGTGCCTCCGATGGAGTGGGAAGGGTGGGCCGTCAGGCGGCAGTCGCCGGGCCGTTCGCGCGCCTGCGCCGCGCCCAGGCGATGCCAGCGAGTCCGACCCCGAAGAGCGCGAGCGTACCGGGTTCCGGCACTGCGGCGTGGGCGGTCTGCAGGGTCAGCACAATCTCGGCGCCGGGAAGCCATTCGTTGGATTGCCCCGACCCAAGCCCATTGCCGAAGAACTGTGCCGTGACGCTGTGGGCCGTGAAGGAGAAATCGGCCGGATCGACCAAGCTGACGCCCGAGACGGACGTCAGGTCCAGCCCGACGATCTCGCCCGTCATGGACGGCAGCCAATCCAGGGAACCGAGCAGAATTTCGGTGCTCCCGGTCGAGACAATCACGCCCGCAGCGTTGGTGAAGACGATCGTGCTATCCGTCAGGTCGACGCCGATGCCGCCCACCGTAAATTCGAGCCCCGGATCCACGACGACTGCCGAGGGCTGGTCACAGGTGAAGAGCCCGGGACCGGTTTCGGCACAGGTCACGGTGTCGCCGATGAGCGTTGCCCGCGCCGAGTCGGCCCAGCCGAGCATAACCAGCCCGACAACCAGCAAAACGCTCCTACCCACAACTTGATTCCAAAACATCCCCTAGTCCCTTGTCATTCTGACATTCCTGGCCCCCGAGCGGATTCGGGAATTCGAATGAGTCGAATTCGCATCCGCTACTCTCCGCATCGTACCACAAAATGCCAGGCCAGCACGCCATGGCATGCTAGCTCCACTGTCGTACGACTTTAGGGGGTTGCTAGAGCGCTGAGCCTGCTATTGTAGGCAGTGGCCTCGGCGCGGGCGCTTTGGCGTACCGTCGGACAATCCGAAACATGCATCTCACGTCTTTGAGCGCTGGCAATCAAAGGCGGATATCTTGGCTCCCTGGCCACGCCGTCTCATTGGGACGCGGCGCGCTCATGGGTGTCTAGGGCATCAGCGGCCCAACACTCAAAACTAGACGCCAAATCAGCCTTTCCCGGCTCAGACGCTCAAACGGAGGCGAGCACGGCCTGGCAAAGGAGTGTCACCAGGGCGAGCGCCCAGACTCCATAGACAAGGCTGAGCGACATCGCACGGGTGGCGGGCGGGGCAACGACCGACATGCGTTTCATGACCTCTCCTCCTCGTTCTCTTATACGAGTATGGACCCGATAGAGTTCCCCGGGCGTGGCGATATCTTGGCAATTTCGTGGCAGGTGCCTGGGCGCAAGGAAGACGACATAAACGTTTTTAAATCAATGGCCTGACCGTCACCTTTTAAGAAGCAGTCTCAGTCTTGACGTCCACATCGAGAGCCGGGGCTCGTCGTGCTAACTTGCATTCATGGTGACAGCCACCCTTGAGAAGGCGCTTCGCTCACAGAGCACCTTGCCCGTCGGCGTGCAGGAGGAACTCTGCGAACGCCTTCTGGACTACGTCGCCAAATGGCACGAACTGAGGGCGGGGATCGTCCAGGCAAGTCAGGAACTCGAGCGCGGAGAGGACATAGAGATTGCCGATCCGCAAGAGCTCCTGGCCTTCCTGCAGCGCAGCGTCGAGCCCGACGGCGATGCCTAGCGGTCGATAGGCCAGCCCTAGAAGGGAATCTCGTCGTCCAGGTCGCCGCTCGGGCCGGGGCCGCCGGAGCCCGAAGAGGGGCCGCCGCCGCCGAAGTCGTCGCCACCGCCGCCGCTGCTGAAGCCGCCGCCGCCACCGCCGCCGTCGCTGCGGGAATCGAGCATCGTCAGCTCGCCGCGGAAGTTCTGCAGCACGACCTCGGTGGTGTAGCGGTCCTGGCCGGACTGGTCCTGCCACTTGCGGGTCTGGAGCTGGCCCTCGATGTAGATCTTCGAGCCCTTGCGCAGGTACTTCTCGGCGACGTCGACCAGGCGGTCGTTGAAGATCACCACCCGGTGCCACTCGGTGCGCTCGCGCCGCTCGCCGCTGTTGCGGTCCCGCCAGGTCTCGGAGGTCGCCAGGGACAGGTTGGCCACGCGGCTGCCCGACTGGGTCGAGCGGACCTCCGGGTCGCGTCCCAGGTTGCCGACCAGAATGACCTTGTTGACGCTGCCCGCCATGCCCTCGCCCCTCGCCTCGTCTTTGATTGGCGGCCACTCTAGCGCCCGCTCCGGGAGCGCGCCAGCGGATCAGGGGCTGATAAGGGGCACCTCCAGCAGACAGCCGAACTCCTGCTCGAAGTCGCAGGAGATGCGGGCATGCACCTTGCCCTGGCGATCGAAGAAGCGGGCCTGATCCGCCAGCGGGAAGACCGCCTCGTGCCAGACCCCGGGGTGGATGTAGAGCCCCTGGGTGCCGTCGAAGTAGAAGGCCTTGAAGTGCTCCGGCCGGACGTCGTCGCCCGGCAGCGCCAGGGGCGAGACGAAGGGCTTGCCGTCGAGCGGGAAGAACATCTGGCCGCCGTCCGGGTGGTAGTTGGCGTGGTAGATCAGCACCCGCTCGCGCGGCGCCGTCGGGGCCTCGGCGGAGGCGGCCGCCGGTTCGCAGGCCCAGCCCAGGTGATACTCGCCGCCGACGGCCTCGTTGCGGCCGTAGAGCAGGTCGCCGGCCCACCAGAAGGCGAAGGTGCCCTCGGTCGTGCCGCCTTCGTTGCCGGTGCCCGGATCGAGCGGCCGCCAGCCCGGCTGCGGCCAGGTGACGATCTCGATCGCCTGGGCCTCGGGCTCGGCCACCAGGCAGCCGTAGCCCTCGAGCGACTCGGGCGTCGCCTCGACCAGCGGCAGCTTGTGGATATCCAGGGCGGTCTCCGGCACGGCGCGGGCAGTCAAGGACATCGGGCCTCTCCTCGTCGGTTCGGCCGCCACGCTAGGCCCGATGCGGGCGCCGCGACAAATCGAATTCGCCGATGCAGCCTTCGGGCAAAGACTATAGCTCCCAGGCCCTTGGAGGCTGCTTCTTCGAGCGATCTATCCACAGGTGGCGCCCGTAAGCTGTCAGCAGCAAGCCTCCGCCCCCTCGCCTTTTCCGGTGCCATCGCCCATAGTGGCGGCAAGCGGATTCGGCCCCCGGATTCGGCGCGAAATCGGACGTTTCGGAGAGCTATGGCTAGGAAAAACTCGGGCGCTAGGGCCGCGAGCCCGGCCGGCGTCGGCGAGATCGTCGTCAGCGGCGCGCGCGAGCACAATCTCAAGTCGATCGACGTCGTGCTGCCGCGCAACAAGCTGGTGGTGGTGACCGGGCTGTCGGGCTCCGGCAAGTCCTCGCTCGCCTTCGACACCATCTACGCCGAGGGCCAGCGGCGCTACGTCGAGAGCCTCTCGGCCTACGCCCGGCAGTTCCTCGAGCTGATGCAGAAGCCCGACGTCGACTCGATCGAGGGCCTGTCGCCGGCGATCTCCATCGAGCAGAAGACGACCTCGCGCAACCCGCGCTCGACGGTCGGCACGGTCACCGAGATCTACGACTACCTGCGCCTGCTCTTCGCCCGGGTCGGCGTGCCCTACTCGCCGGCCACCGGGCTGCCGATCGAGAGCCAGACCGTCAGCCAGATGGTCGACCTGGTCCTGGCCATGCCGGAGAAGACCCGGCTCTACCTGCTGGCGCCGATCGTGCGCGGCCGCAAGGGCGAGTACCGCAAGGAGCTGGCCGAGCTGCGCAAGCGCGGCTTCCAGCGGGTCAAGATCGACGGCGCCATGACCGAGATCGAGGAGGCCCCGGCGCTCGACAAGAAGCGCAAGCACGACATCGAGGTGGTGGTCGACCGCCTGGTCGTGCGCCCCGGCATCGAGACCCGCCTGGCCGAGAGCGTCGAGACCGCGCTCAACCTCTCCGACGGCCTGGTCTTCGCCGAGGACGCCGACAGCGGCGAGGTAACCACCTTCTCGGCGCGCTTCGCCTGCCCGGTCTCGGGCTTCACCATCGACGAGATCGAGCCGCGGCTGTTCTCCTTCAACAGCCCCTTCGGCGCCTGCCCGGCCTGCGACGGCCTGGGCATCACCCAGTTCTTCGACCCCGAGCTGGTGGTGCCGGACGAGAGCAAGAGCCTGCACGACGGCGCCATCGCGCCCTGGGCTAACTCCTCGTCGCAGTACTACAGCCAGACGCTCGACTCTCTGGCCCGCCACTTCAAGGTCTCGACCCACAAGGCCTGGTCCGAGCTGACCCGGAAGGCGCGCGACGGCATCCTCTACGGCACCGACAAGCCGGTCACCATGCGCTACGACGACGGCCTGCGCAGCTACGAGACCAAGAAGCCCTTCGAGGGCGTGATCCCGAACATGCAGCGGCGCTGGCGCGAGACCGACAGCGACTGGGTGCGCGACGAGCTGTCCCGCTACCAGGCGACCCAGCCCTGCGAGACCTGCCGCGGCCACCGGCTCAAGCCCGAGGCGCTTGCGGTCAAGATCGACGGCCTGCACATCGGCGAGGTGACCGAGTTCTCGGTCGCCCAGGCGGCGCACTGGTTCGAGACCCTGGAGGAGCGCCTGACCGCCAAGCAGCAGGAGATCGCCCGGCGGGTGCTGAAGGAGATCAACGACCGGCTGCGCTTCCTGGTCGACGTCGGCCTGGAGTACCTGACCCTGGGCCGCGCCTCGGGCACGCTGTCCGGCGGCGAGAGCCAGCGCATCCGCCTGGCCTCGCAGATCGGCTCCGGCCTGGTCGGCGTGCTCTACGTGCTCGACGAGCCCTCGATCGGCCTGCACCAGCGCGACAATGCGCGGCTGCTCGGCACCCTGCAGCGGCTGCGCGACCTCGACAACACGGTGCTGGTGGTCGAGCACGACGAGGAGGCGATCCGCGCCGCCGACCACGTGGTCGACATGGGCCCCGGCGCCGGCATCCACGGCGGCCACATCGTCGCCGAGGGCCCGCCCGACAAGATCATGCAGAGCACGGAGAGCCTGACGGGCCAGTATCTGACCGGCCTCAGGCAGATCCCGGTGCCGCGCGAGCGCCGCGCCGGCCGGCGCCAGGGCCGCAAGCGCCAGGCCATCCGGATCGTCGGCGCGCGCGGCCACAACCTGGCCAACCTGAGCGCCGAGATCCCGCTCGGCACCTTCACCTGCATCACCGGCGTCTCGGGCAGCGGCAAGTCGACCCTGGTCGTCGAGACGCTCTACAAGGCCCTGGCCCGGCAACTGCACAAGGCGCGCACGCACCCGGCCGAGCACGAGCGCATCGAGGGCCTGGAGTTCCTCGACAAGGTGATCGACATCGACCAATCGCCGATCGGCCGCACGCCGCGCTCCAACCCGGCGACCTACACCGGCGCCTTCGGGCCGATCCGCGACTGGTATGCCGGCTTGCCGGAGTCCAACGCCCGGGGCTACAAGCCCGGCCGCTTCTCCTTCAATGTCAAGGGCGGCCGTTGCGAGGCCTGCCAGGGCGACGGCGTGATTAAGATCGAGATGCACTTCCTGCCCGACGTCTACGTCCAGTGCGACGTCTGCAAGGGCAAGCGCTACAACCGCGAGACCCTGGAGATCACCTTCAAGGGCAAGTCGATCGCCGACGTCCTGGACATGACCGTCGAGGAAGGCGCCGCCTTCTTCCAGGCCGTGCCCTCGATCCGCAACAAGCTGACCACCCTGGAGCGGGTCGGCCTCGGCTACATCCACGTCGGCCAGCCGGCGACGACCCTCTCCGGCGGCGAGGCGCAGCGGGTCAAGCTGGCCAAGGAGCTGTCGCGCCGGGCCACCGGCCAGACCCTCTACATCCTCGACGAGCCGACCACCGGCCTGCACTTCGAGGACGTCAAGAAGCTGCTGGAGGTGCTCCACGCCCTGGTCGAGCAGGGCAACACGGTGGTGGTCATCGAGCACAACCTGGAGGTCATCAAGACCGCCGACTGGCTCCTCGACCTCGGCCCCGAGGGCGGCGACAAGGGCGGCCGCATCGTCGCCGCCGGCCCGCCGGAGGACATCGCCCAGGTGGCGGAGAGCTATACGGGGCGGTACCTGGCGCCGTACCTGCGGGAGAGCTTGCCGAAGCCGAAGAAGAAGCGGGCTTGAGCGGGGCGCAAGCCCCAAGCGGTCATTGTTGCGGTCCGTCGCCGCCGGTCGCCGAGGAAGAGCTGCCGCCCGTATTGGCGCCCGCCGCGGCACTCGACGCATCGCCCGCGGCCGCGGCGGCGGCAGAGGACGCCGGCAGGGCGCTTTCCTCGGGCGGTCGGCTCACTTCACCGAGGAAGAGAATCGATTCCTCGAAATCCTCCACGGTTTCTTGCCGCTGGCTGGCGAAGGCCAGAATCTGCTCACGCACGATCCGCGTCACTTCCCGCTTCGCGTAGAGCTCCGCTTTCTCCGCCTTCTCCTTGGCCTTCTTCTTGGCTTCGACCTCCTGCTCCGCCGACCTGGCTTCCGCCTTCGCGGTCGTGAGCTTCTGCTCCGCAGACGTCACCTTCTTCCGCTCGTTGGCGACGGCATCGTCTGCCTGCTTCGTGGGGGTGCCTTCTTGCAAGCCCTCGCGGTGAGCTTTTGCGTCGTTGAGCTTCGCTTGTGCCGCGGTGAGCTCGCTCTGGGCGGTCAACACCGCTTCGTCCTTGGCCTTCTTCGTTGTTTCCGCCTCGGTCAGCTCGGCCGACACACCCGAGACGAGCTTCAGGTCCGCAATTCTCTGCAAGAGCCTGTTGTGGAAGCTCTTCACGGCGTTCAAGCCGAAGACGATGTTCTTGCCCCTGTCATCGGCGTCACCGGCTTTGGCGTCGAGGTCGGCGAGGGCCGGCTTTAGAGGGTCGTTGGACGCCGCGTCGAGCTGAGCGTTCAGGAGCTCCAGGAAGGTCTTGTCGCCGAGCTTGGACTCTTTGATGTCGGCATCTTCGGCCCAGGAATCCCGAATCCGCTTCTCGATCGTCCCCTCTCTGAGGATGGCCCGGAGCCGATCGTAGTCGGCCGACGTCTGCGCCACGAAATCGTCCCTGAAGCGCAGGAAGAAACGCTCCATCGTCGAGGCGCCGGCCTGCTGCTGCCCGCCCTGCTGTTGGGTTTTCAGCCTGGAGAGCAGATTGGTATCGACCTGACCGCCGAGGCTGAAGAGCGCCAGCGACTTCGCCGACTCGATGATCTCCTTGGGATCCGACGAATAGCGTTTGACCGACCAGTTGCCGATGTCGTCCTTGATGATGGCGTAGTTGGTCTGGCCACCGCCCGCGACCCGCACGCTGTTGATGTTGTGCCAGAACTGCTTGTCGATCTCCGTCACGACCCTCAGGCGGTCGCCGTCATGCACCTTGAAGAGGAGCTCGCTCAAAGGGTGCGGCCAACTCCGGTGTGCATGGCGTCCGAGCATGTTCTGCCAACCGAGCCTTGGGTCGTCCTGTAGGGACGTCACGGTAAAGCTCGTCCGCAGGTAGGCCATGGCCGGGCGCAGGTGAATCATGTCGCCCCGCTGTCGATAGGCCTCGGCCAGCGCCTCGGATGCCTGCCTGACGTCATTGGACTCCTTCTCGTGTGCCAGCAAACGTCGTGTCTTCTGGTGACGCAGCGCTGCTATGACACCGTCGAGGACATCCTTGGCGTTCTCCGCCCCCGCCGTGCTACCGGAGATGGTCTCCGGCGGAACAGCTAGGGACTCGACGACCTGAATTGCGGTGTCGAGAGAGGCTATCTTCTCCTTGTCATTGTCAGGATTCAGACCCCTGCGTGCTTCCTTCAGGCGCTCTCGCAGGCCGTTGTAGACCGCCAGGCCTGTCGGACTCTTGCCGGCCTCCGTGACCGCGTCGACGACTTTGCGCCGCCGTTTGATCATCTCCTCGCGGGCCGTCGCCATCTGGGTCAAAGAGTCCGTCACGCCCTCCTTCTTCTTTCTCAGCCTGTCGACGGCGCCCTTCTTCCCCTCCTCGTCCTTCACCGCAGCTTGAACGTCGCCGCTCGCTTTCTCGTAGGCTTTCTTCGCCTCTTTGTACTTCGATTTTCGGGCGGCCAGCTCGTTCTTCAGCTTGTCGTACTCAGCCTTCAAATGCCGATCAACAAAGCCCAGCACCGCGTCCTTTGTCTCGGGCGTTTCCTTCAACAATGCCGTCAGAAAGGCCGAGCTATGAAAGACACTGGCCGCATCGGTCAGTTGTTTCATCCGGTCCGCCTGAACGCCGTCAGCGCCACTCGCCGCAGCCAAGACCTTTCGGATCTCCTCCGCGAAGGCCGGCAACTCGCCTTTCTTGAACGTCTTACCCGCGATGGCAGTCTTCGTATCTAGATCCTTTGGGTCTGCAACGGCGGCCGCATCACCCTTGAGGACATTCGGAACGTTGCCGATGGATATCCAAGTGTTGAAGTACTTCTCCATATCCGACTTGGGCTGCGGCTCGGCCCCCGGCTTCGCCAGCTCCTTTCTGGCGCTCTCTAGCCTTTTCGCCGCTTCACCCTGCGCCTTCTTCGCGTCATCAATCTGACCAGTCAGGTTCTCCAGCTCGCGGCGGATCTCATCTTCCCTGGCTCCGAGCGAAACCAACAGATCTGAGAAGGCCTGGCCTGCGCCACCGCCGAAGACCTGCCTAACCGCGGCAATCTCGCGATCCTTTGCCTGCACGAGGACATCGTCGTGGTCCTCTTCCTGCCGAATGGCATCGACGTGAACCAGGATCGAATTGCCGACGGTTTGGAGAACCTGGACGTAGGTCTCCGACTGATTGATGCCGGCCTCGAACAGCGCCTCGTGGTTGACCACGAAAAGAACCTTCTGCGCAAAGCGAACAAGGGCATCGAGCAGCTTGTCGCGCTCGGATTTGGCTCGCCTCTCCGCCTTGGAGCACTCGGCATCGGATCGACACGACGAATCGGTCGCTATGAAAGATGCATCGAGATAGTTCTCCACCAGCCGGATGAGACCAACCTCAAGCCGCCCCTGGTGAAGCGGTGATATGCTCGCCCTTACCGCGTCGGCAATGGATTTCACTTCATCTGCGATTTCAAGATCCAGACCCCTTTTCGGACCAGACACAATGCCGTGTTTCCATCTTTCGATTTGCCCATACTTCCTCTTGCAGAGATCCGTGAGGTTGCTCGGGAGACTCTGCCCTCGGTATCTCTGTTGCAGACTCAAGAGAGCGTCGGCAACATCCGCGGCCGTGAATGCGGACGAGATATTGCTGTCCATCGCGCCTGGCATCGCAATCGCTTGAGCCAGGGCTTCCCGGCGCTGAAGATCGAAGTCGCGCCAGTCGTCACACTTTAACGCGGTAGTAGAATTCGACTTCTCTTCCTTGTCGCGAAACCACTGGTTCAGCTCCCATGCCCCTCCGTTCGTTCCGGGCAAGGTCAGGGCATTCAGTTGATTTTCCCAGGCGGTCCTCAGGACCATTGCCTTCGAACCGGGAAAGGGCGAATCCAACGCCAAGCGTAGGTGGTGCAACTGCAGCAGCCTATCGGCCAGGAAATTGGCAACCTTCCCGACAACCTCTCTGCGTTCGGATTCTGTGTCGAACCTCACCTCGTCTGCCACCGACAGACCTTTCAAAGTAATCTCCAGTAGCTCCTGCTGAGATTCTCTCGCATCGGTGAAGGCCTCTGCGAGGCGCGATACTTCCGCGATGAAGGCCGCATGCGTGGCGATCTCAGCTTTGTCCCTTGCGGCTCCGAAGAGCAGCTTGGCCTGACCCGCGAGGAACGCCTTGTCTTGAAGCTTGAGGAAAGCACCGTTGGAACTACTGCGTTCCGGCGGCGTCTTCATGGGAAGCTTGTCCCATGGAATCGCATTGAGAACCTCGGTGTCTTCAGGCTGTAACGAGGTACCAGTCCTCAGATCAGATAGCTCTTTGAAAACACCACCCCAGTTCCTGAACTTGCGAGTATCCTCAGGCGCCACAAACTCCTCGTACGCCTTGGCAAGTCGCTGCATCGTCGGTTTCGAGGCTCTAGCTCGTCTCAGCGCCTCGACGACGGCGACCAACTGCTCCGATTCATTGAAATCGGGATGCAGGGTTTCGACTGCGGATTGGACGCGCCTGGCGGCCTTCTCCGCCTCATGAGCCAGGCGTAGAACATCTCCCTCCACGCCGAGACGACGTCGGTCCTCGAATAACCCCTCGACGTCTTCGACGAAGCGAATGAGCTGGGCCCGCCCCGCAGTCGGAGCATTGTCCTGTTCAAGCGCCTTCTTTAGGCGCAGAAGCAAGGGGCGCGAGCTGACCGCCATGACGGCGACCTGCTCCGTATGGACGTCCTTTTGATTGGCAAGCGGTCCCTTGTAGACATCGACGTCAATGCGCATGACCGCGCAGCCGAGCAGCGGCATGACAAGCGCCAAGGCGCAAAGTCCGCGGAGGGTCGAGAGGGCTGTCATCAGCTGCCTCCCGTCCGTGCCGGCAATTCCGATTCCGTCGCCCTGACGAGGCCGGCGAGCCGCTCACGCTCGGCCTTGACCTCCGCCAGGGCATCGAAGAGCAGCCGGCCGAGCGCGGTGTTGCGCCGCTCGTCGACCGCTTCCGCCACGATGCCGAGGGACTGATCGATCGCGTTGAAGAAGTCCTCGGGGTTGGAGCCCATCACGATGACCAGCCGGTGGTCTTTAGGGGCCTCGCGGAATCCCTCCGGACCGAAGAGCACCAAGCGGCGCCCCGTTTCGATGGGCGTGAACTGGTTTTCCTTCTTGGCGATCTGGACGTCGCCTTCCTGATCGAATCCGATGCTCGTCGCCAGGGAATCGACGACATTGGCCTGGACCCAGCCCGAGGCGAAGCGCGTCGCGCTGATGGCACTCGCTTGGCCGTGCACACGCACGCGATAGATCTGCGGCGGTAGCTGCTCGCGCGGATCGAAGACGCCGAGGTAGTAGATCTGCTGGATCTCACTGTTCGGAGAGTTCGAGCCCGCCAGGGTCGTGCCGACCACGCCCAGTGCGACCTTGCCTTCCAGCGTCCCGCAAGCGGACAGGATGACCGCGGAAGCGGCAACGACGCAGAGCTTCGGCGCCAGCCCGAGGCGACCAAATGGATTCATGTCCCAACCCCCTGTCTCTTCGACCCAGGGAGCGAGAGGCGCTTGTCGTCACAGTCGTTGAAGGCGCTTCGGCGCCGCTAGCCCCCCGGGCGTCGGCGTGGAGTCCCGCTTCGCCGACGCGTATTTGAAGGAGTCTAGCGATCGCTATTTATGAGAGAAATAACTATGTTACTTAGCTATCTATAATTCATCATTTCTACTCTAAGCCGTTCGTTTTCAACAGAAATCGGCAAGAAAAGACCAGGATTCAGAAGCCCAATTCAGTTAATTCCCCACAATCATGCGTTATTCCCGCTCCCCTCACTCCCCCCGCCGCACGAAAACCATCGTCTCCGCCTCCTCCTCCGGAACCAGCCTCAGCGTCGGCCCCTCCTCCGAGATCAAACAGCGGAAGGAGCCGAAGATGCCTTCGAAGGTGCCGCGCTCGAACTCCAGCTTGACGTGCTCGATGGGCTCGGACCAGACGTTGGCGCTGGGCTCGTAGGCCCAGGAGATCGGCTTGCCGATGACCCGGGCGAAGCCGCAGCGGCCCTCGCAGGCGAGGCGGCCGTCGGCCTCGAAGACCCAGACATCGCCGGTCAGGGCCGAGGTCCAACGCCCGGGCAGGGTCGTCTCGCGGCAAGGCTCGGTGCCCTCGGGCAGGCCGGCGCAAGCGGACAGCACGAGCGGCAGCAGGATCCAATACAGAGGCTTCAAGGCCAGGCTCTCCAGTCTCCCCCGGTGCGCGAACTGGGGGCGCGAACGGGACGCGCGAAAAGGGCGCGTGGCGCGCTCCGTCCGGCAGTCCTAGCAAAGCCGAGGCATCTTGCACAGGCGCCCTAGGCCGAGCACAGTGGTTGCATGAGCCTCGAGCTGCAAACCCCTCAAGACTCTCTGGGATTTCCGGCCGAAACGCGGCAGCGGGCGACCCCGATCATCGACTGGCTGCTGGCCGAGCGCCTGCATGTCGAGAAGACGACCTTCCTGCTGGACCGCTTCTGCCGACAGCTTGTCGAGGCCGGCGTGCCGCTGCACCGCGTCAATGTCGCGGCCCTGCAACTGCACCCGGATATCCGGGCGCGCGCGCTGTTCTGGGACCGGGAAGCCGGCGGCTCGATCGAGCGGGCCGTCGATCACGGCATCGTCGACAGGGACGCCTTTCGCGACTCGCCGGTCAAGCTGATCTTCGAAGGGGGCCCGAGCATCCGCCGCCGGATCGAGGACCCGGATAGCCCGCTCGACTTCCCGATCCTCAAGGACCTGAAGCAGCGGGGCTTCAAGGACTACCTGCTGCTGCCCTTCCCCTTCTCGACCGGCCGCATCAACGCCATCGGCTTCGCCAGCCAGGCGCCGGGCGGCTTCGACGAGTCCGACGTGGCGCTGATCGAGGCGGTCCTCCCGGCTTTCGGCGCGGTGCTGGAGACCCGGCACCTGATGCGCACGGCGCGCGAGCTGCTCGACACCTACGTCGGCCACAACACCGGCCGGCGGATTCTGAACGGCTCGATCCGCCGCGGCGAGGGCGACCGGATTCACGCCGCCCTCTGGTTCTGCGACCTGCGCAGCTTCACCGATCTCAGCGAGCGGCTCTCGGTGGACCAGGTCACCGGCCTGCTGAACGACTACTTCGACTGCATGGCCGCTCCCATCGAGGCCAACGGCGGCGAGATCCTGAAGTTCATCGGCGACGCCATCCTGGCCATCTTCCCCTGCGACACCGCGGCGGAGGCCCAGAGCGCGGCGGCCGAGAAGGCGCTGACGGCCGCGCAAGCCGCCGTCGCCGACCTCGCGGCCCTGAACGAGAGCCGACGCGCCGCGGGCCAAGACCTGCTGCGTTGCGGCATCGCCCTGCATCTGGGCGAGGTGATGTACGGCAACGTCGGCGGCGGCCAGCGGCTCGACTTCACCGTCATCGGCCCGGCGGTCAACCTGGTGGCGCGCCTGGAGCCGCTCTGCGCCCGCCTGAACGGCCCGGTGGTGGTCTCCGAAGCCTTCGCCGAGGCCTCGCCCCGCGATTTCGACTGCATCGGCGCCTTCGCCCTCAAGGGCATCGCGAAGGAGCAGAAGGCCTACGCGCCGCGATGAGCGGGCCGCCCGACTCGGAGAGCGCCCCCGGCGTTCTGATCGTCGACGACCAGCCCGACGAGGCCCTGGCGGTCGTCACCGCGCGTTTTCCAAAGCTCACGGTGGAAGCCGCCCGCTCCGAGGCGGCGGTCGTCGAGACTCTCGCGCGCTTTGCCCCGACGGTCGTCTTCAGCGTCAAGAGCCCGGAGCTGCCGGGCAAGGCCCACCACCCGATCTTCGCGGTCCCGGGACTGCGCTGGGTCCAGGTCGGCGGCGCCGGCTTCGACCACCTGCCGCGCTGGGACCCCGACAAGATCGCCGTGACCAACGCCGCCGGCGTGCTCAGCCCCTTCATGGCCGAGTACGTGGTCGGCGCGATCCTGATGAGCAACTTCGGCTTCCCGGCCTATCTGCGCCATCAGCGGGCGGCGCAGTGGCGGCAACTGGCGTGGACCGCGGCGGCCGGCAAGACGCTGCTGATCGTCGGCCTCGGCCGGATCGGCCAGGAGACGGCGAAGCTCGCCAAGGCCGTCGGCCTGCGCGTCCTCGCCATCCGCCGCCGACAGGAAGCGCCCGACCAGGTCGACGCCGTGCTGCCGCCCGAGCGGCTGCACGAGGCCCTGGCCGAAGCCGACTTCGTCGTCCTGCACGTGCCCCTGACCGAGGCGACCCGGCACCTGATCGACGCGGCGGCCCTGGCCCACCTGAAGCCCTCGGCCGTGCTGATCAACTGCGCCCGCGGACCCGTCGTCGACGAGGCGGCCCTGCTCGAGGCGCTCGACAGCGAGCGCCTGGCCGGCGCCGTGCTCGACGTCTTCGCCGAGGAGCCGCTGCCGCCGGAGAGCCCGCTCTGGGCCCAGGAGCGCGTGATCGTCACGCCCCACGTCTCGGACTCGGTCGCCGACTGGCGCCAGCGTTTCGCCGTCTTCTTCGCCGACAATCTGGAGCGCTGGCTGGCCGGCGAGCCGCTGGTGAACCTGGCCGAGCCCGACTGAGGGAGCAGGCGCCCGAGATGCCGCAACTGGCTCGATTTCTACTGCGTCATGCCATCGTCGGATTCGGCGCCGCGATCGCCGCCGTGGCGGCGATCATGGCGCTCGACCTCGGCGGCCTGCGCACGCTGATGTTCAACTCGGACGCCCCGTTCCTGGCCCTGTTCATCCTGACCTTCTTCATGGGCCTGACCTTCGGCAGCGTCCAGATGGGCATCGCCATCATGTCCGAGACCGACAGACGAGGATGAGCTCGCCGCCGTAGGCGGGGGCGGCGCGAGCGAAGTCGCTGTATTCCGCCTCGACCTCGAAGCCGCAAAGCGCGAGCAGGTGGCGCAGCTCCCAGCGATAGGTCCAACGCAAGGGCATCTCGCGCGTGTCTTCGTGTAGCACCTTCTCGTTGCCATCGATCTCGCGGTAGCGCCAGAGATCGCGGCGGATCTGAGCGACGTGATCGAAGGCCGTCCGAAGCACGTCGCCCCTGTAGCGGCGTCCGGTCGCAGGGTGCTGGCCGAAGTGCCCGGGGAGGGCCTTCCCGGCGTCCAAGAGCAGATCGAGACGCGGGTCGAACAGGTGAAGCGCCAATCTGCCGCCGGGATCGAGATGGCGGCGGATCGCGCTCAGCGCCTGCACCTGATCCTCGCAAGACAGGAGATGCTGAAACGACCGGAAGGGGACGAAGGCAAAGGCGAAGCGACGCTCCAGCGCCAAGCTTCTCATGTCCTGCCGGAACCACTGAACGCGCTGTCGCGTGCCCGCGGAGTAGGACTCGGCCTTGCGTGTCGCCTCCGCCAGCATGCCGGCGGAGAGGTCGACGCCGGTGATCTCCAGTCCCCTGTCGGCCAGCGGCCAGGTGATGCGACCGGTGCCGCACGCGAGCTCCAGGATCGGCCCTTCCGATCTCTCGCCGATATCGGCGTAGAACGCCGTGTCGCCCGCGACTTGCGGACTGCCGTGCTGATAGAAGGCGTCATAGGCTTCGACGAAGATCGAGGAGACGCCGTCATAGAACTGAGTCACTCTAGTCTCTGCTCATCACGTTCGAATGAAACCAAGCGTAGGGCGGTTTGCTGGCCCCTGGGCTCGCAGTTACCTTAGCGCGAAATAACCCTTCGGTGTACGCCTATCGGATGCTGTGCATGACCTATCGAGTGGTTTCAGCGGGGCACCACCATGGCCGACAAAGCACCCGCGCTGTGCTAAGCAAAGCACCACAATGGGGAACATCCTTAGCGGACTGAGGAAAATATGGGCATCGTCCTTTGGATCGTCTTCGGCTTGATCGCTGGTGCGATCGCCAAGTTCATCATGCCGGGTGACGACCCCGGCGGCCTCATCGTCACCGCCGTCATCGGTGTCGTCGGTGCTGTGATCGGCGGGTTCATCGCCTCTGCGCTCGGCTTCGGTGAGGTCACGGGGTTCAACGTCCCGAGCATGGTCATCGCCGTGTTCGGCGCCGTGGTCCTGCTGGTCGGCTACCGGATGCTGAAGAAGAGCCGCTGACGAGTCCCGGCTCGACGCCCCCTATCCCGACGACCCCGGGCCTGACGACCCCGGGCGGCCGACCGCCCGGGCGGTGACCAGGGACTCCACGAAGACCTTCGCGCCGCCGCCGAGGTCAACCACCCGGTCCTGGCGTTCGCTGCTGACCGTGGCGTCGGCGGCGCCGCTGCCGCGGGCGCGCTCGCCGGCCAGGCGCTCGGCCTCGAGGCGCGCGGCCTCGGCGGCCGGCGCCAGGGCCGCGAAGTCGCGCGGGCCCTCGGCCAGGTGGGCGCGGAACAGGCCCTCGGCCGGCGAGGTCACCAGCACGGTGACCGCCAGGGCGACGTCGCCGGCGGCGGCACCCACGGCGTTTGCCACGCCGGCCTGCTCGGGCAGCAGCAGCTCGGCCTCGAGGCGCTTGGCGATCTCCGGATAGACCAGCCGGGCCGGCGCGCCGAGCGCGACCAGCGGCCGGGTCAAGGACAGCCGGATGTCGAGCAAGGGCATAGCGTCGCGCTCGGCCCGCAGCGCCCGGTCGAGCACGAAGCGCGGCAAGGCGCCGGCCTCCTCCCAGACCGCGCCGGCCTCCGCGGCGCTGGCCGCGGCCACCAGGCGCCGGGCGCTCTCCCGGGTCAGGGCCTCCAGCACGTCCTCGGAGAAAGCCTCGGCCGTCTGCTGCGGACGCCCCGTCGCGCGGGCCCGCAGCCGCACCAGGAACGCGGCGCCGAGCCGGGCCGCCTCGGCCAGCCAGGTGTCCTGCCGGCCCAGCACGTGCGCGGCGTCGCTCGGCGTGAAGCCGGCCAGCAGCAGCAGGCCGCGGTCCAGCAGGCGCTCCAGGGCCCGGGCCTCCAGGTAGTTGCCGATGCGGCCGTCGAGCGGCAGCGGCCCGGCCTTGGCTTCGCTCAGCAGCGCGGCCTCGGTCTTGCGCAGGCCCGCCTCGCTGGTACCGGTGCGCGCCGCGAGCGCGAAGCAGCCGGGGAAGGGATCGTCGCCGCGCAGCGGCTCCTTGCAGCGCCGTTCCAGGCGCTCGAGCACGGCGGGATGCTGGCTGGCCAGCAGCGACAGCGGCACGGCCCGGCGCGGCCCGAGCAGCAGGCCGCCGCCGCGCTCGAGGCGCACCCAGGAATCGCCGCCGAGGCCCGAGGTGTGCACCTCGACGGCCTCGACCATGGTCCGCCAGCCGCCGACGTGGGCGCCCTCGGCGGCCAGGGCCGGCCGGCCCTCGGTCAGGACGGCGATGTCCGTGGTCGTGCCGCCGATGTCGGAGACCAGGGCGTCGCGCCGGCCGGTCAGGGCCTGGGCCCCGGCGAGGCTGGCGGCGGGCCCGGAGAGCAGGGTCTCGATCGGCCGCTCCAGGGCCGCCGCCGCGGCCACCAGCGTGCCGTCGCCGCGCACCACCATCAGCGGCGCCGCGATGCCGCGCTCGGCGAGGCTCGCCAGGACGGCGCGGATCAGGCGGTCGATCAGCGGCACCAGGCGGGCGTTGAGCAGGGTGGTCAGGGCCCGGCGCGGCGCATCCAGCCTGGCGCTCAGCTCGTGGCTGCAGGTGACCAGCTTGCCGCTCTGCCGATGCGCCAGGTCGGCGACGGCGCGCTCGTGGGTCGGGTTGCGGGTCGCGAACTGGCCGGCGACGGCGAAGGCCTCGACCTTGTCCGACCAGTCCCGGATCGCCGCCTCCGCCGTCGCAAGGTCGAGCGGCGCCTGCTCGTCGCCGTTGCCGTCGTGGCCGCCGGCGAGGAACGCGACGGGGTCGCCGTCGAGCGCCCGCCGCAAGCCGGCCCGCTCCAGGACCGCCGGCTCCAGGCCGATCAGCAGCAGGCCGACGCGGCCGCCCTGGCCCTCGACGATGGCGTTGGTGGCGAGGGTGGTGGAGAGCGAGACCAGCTCGACCGGCTCGGCGGAGGCGGCCGTCACCGCCGCGATGGCCTCGGCCACGCCGAGGGCCAGGTCGTGCTTGGTGGTCAGCGCCTTGGCGGAGGCCAGGACGCCGCGCTCGCGGTCGTAGAGCACGGCGTCGGTGTAGGTCCCGCCGGTATCGATGCCGAGCAGCATGGCCGACTTCACATCCCCTCTGAATGGGCCTCGTCAAAGCGCTGATTATCAGAGACAAGGGGTCGGGTCATCACGGCAATGCAAGGGCCCGGCGCGCGGCCGGGCGCCGTCACCGCCTGGCAACTTGCACGCTACCGCCGCTTGGATAAGACTCTCGCCATGGTCGGGAAACTTCCTCCGGTGCACGTCGTGGGCGGCGGCCTGGCGGGCTGCGAGGCCGCTTGGCAGCTCGCGCGCGCCGGCGTGCCGGTCGTGCTGCACGAGATGCGGCCGACCCGCGGCACCGACGCCCACCAGGGCGAGGGCCTGGCCGAGCTGGTCTGCTCCAACTCCTTCCGCTCCGACGACGCCCAGGGCAATGCCGTCGGCGTGCTGCACGAGGAGATGCGCCGGCTCGGCTCGCTGATCATGACCGCCGGCGACCGACACCGCGTGCCCGCCGGCTCGGCCCTGGCGGTCGACCGGGTCGGCTTCTCGGACGCCGTGACCGCGGCCATCGAGGCCGAGCCGCTGATCGAGCTGCGCCGCGAGGAGATCGCCGGCCTGCCGCCGGAGGACTGGGACTCGGTGATCCTCGCCACCGGCCCCCTCACCTCGCCGGCCCTGGCCGAGGCGATCCACGGCCTGACCGGGGAAGACGCCCTGGCCTTCTTCGATGCCATCGCGCCGATCGTCTACAAGGACTCGATCGACTTCGAGACCGCCTGGTTCCAGTCCCGCTACGACAAGTCCGGACCGGCGGGAGACGGGGCCGACTACATCAACTGCCCCCTGGACGAGGCGCAGTACGAGGCCTTCATCGACGCCCTGCTGGCCGGCGAGAAGACCGCCTTCAAGGACTGGGAGCAGAGCACGCCCTACTTCGAGGGCTGCCTGCCGATCGAGGTGATGGCCGAGCGCGGCCGCGAGACCCTGCGCTTCGGGCCGATGAAGCCGGTCGGGCTGACCGATCCGCGCAGCGGCCGGCGCCCTCATGCCGTGGTTCAACTGCGGCAGGACAACGCCTTGGGCACGCTCTACAACATGGTCGGCTTCCAGACCAAGCTGAAGTACGGCGAGCAGAGCCGGATCTTCCGCATGATCCCCGGCCTGCAGGAGGCCGAGTTCGCGCGGCTCGGCGGCGTGCACCGCAACACCTTCCTCAACGCGCCGCGCCTGCTCGACGGGACCTTGCGGCTCAAGGCCGCGCCGCGGCTGCGCTTCGCCGGCCAGATCACCGGTGTCGAGGGCTATGTCGAGTCCGCCGCCATCGGCCTGCTGACCGGCCGCTTCGCCGCCGCCGAGCGGCGCGGCGAGGCACCGGACCGGCCGCCGCCGAGCACCGCCCACGGCGCCCTGCTGGCGCACCTGACCGGCGGCGCCGCGGCCGAGACCTTCCAGCCGATGAACGTCAACTTCGGCCTCTTCCCGCCGATCAGTCCGACGACGGCCGGCGGCCGCAAGCGCGGCAAGAAGGAGCGCAAGCCGGCCATGGCGGCGCGGGCCCTGGCGGACCTCGATGCCTGGCTCGGGCGCGCCCCGCAGGCGGCGGCGGAGTAGCGGCCATGGCGAGCCTGCTCGAGCGCCTCAAGGACAACATCCGCGCCCAGGCCGCGCGGCACCGCAACCGCGGCTTCCTGGAGGCGACCATGGCCGCGGCGGCGCTGGTGTCGCAGGCCGACGGCGTGGTCAGCCTGTCGGAGCGGGTCCGCGTCGACCAGATCCTGGAGCGCCTCGACCAGCTCAAGATCTACGACCCGCACCTCGGCGTCGATCTCTTCAACGAGGTGGTCGACGCCCTGTCGGACTCGCCGGCCGAGGGCCGCGAGATGGCCCTGGCGCGGATCAAGCCGATGGCCAGGGACCCGGAGGCGGCCCATCTCATGGTCCGCGTCTGCTGCGCCGTCAGCGAGGCCGACGGCGACTTCAGCCCGGCGGAGAAGCGCACCATCGAGGCCATCTGCGGCGCCCTCGGCATCTCCTACGAGGACTGCCTGAACTAGCGCGTTTTCCGCTCACGCGGCATCACGGCACCGGCCCGCTCCCCCTCCCGGCTACCCACGGCAGTATCCTATTGGGTGCCGGTGCCGTCCGATCGGAAAACGCTTTAGGCCCCCGGTAGCGGTCCCTAGGGCAAGCGACTACTATGGTGGGCAAGGCGCCGGCACGACAGGGCGCCAGCGGTAGCGGCGCGCGAACGCCGCCCAACGAACAGGAGGAGATGTTCATGATCAGCCGATACGCCCTTGCGACGGCGGCCTTGCTGGCCTTCGCGACCCCGTCCATGGCGGGCCAGACGATGGCTCCGGAGGGCGCCAACGTCTACATCGTCTCGCCGGCGCACGGCGCCCAGGTGAGCAGCCCGGTGACCGTCGTCTTCGGCCTCGACGGCATGGGCGTCGCCCCGGCCGGCGTCGAGAAGGACAAGACCGGCCACCACCACCTGCTGATCAATACCGGGATGCCCGCCCTCGACGAGCCGATCCCGAGCGACGAGAAGCACCGCCACTTCGGCGGCGGCCAGACCCAGGTGACCATCGAGCTGCCGCCGGGCGAGCACACGCTGCAGCTCCTGGTCGGCGACCACAACCACGTCCCGCACAAGCCGCCGATCGCCTCGCAGCAGATCACCATCACCGTGAAGTAGCGCGTCGAGCGCCCAAGCAGGCTGCCAAAGGCCAGGCGTCCTTGACCACGGTCATCCTTCGTCCCTCGACAAGCTCGGGATGAGGAGGCTCAGGATGAGGTGACACTACTGATGAGGCTCGCCTCACCCTGAGCCTGACGAAGGATGAGGTTGGCGGCTCGCACAATTCCAGCGGCCGACTAGAAGCGGCCGGTGGTGCTGGCCATGAGCAGGCGCCAGAGCGTGCCGAGGCGTGGCGCCTCCGGCGGCAAGGCGAAGGGGTCGTAGCCGACGGCCAGGAGGCGCTTGATGTGGCCGCGGGCCAGCGCGGCCGGCAGCAGGGCCGGCCGGGCGGCCTTGTCGGGGCGCCCCTCGCCCGGCTTGCCGAGCAGCGCCCCGGCGCGCTCGACGACGCGGCGGACGATGGCCGACAGGGCAGCGGAGCCTCTGAGCTCGAAGAGCTCTGACTGGTCGAGCCGCTCGGCCGCCATCAGGTCGCGCGGCAGGTAGAGCCGCTTCTGCCGGGCATGAAAGGGCACCGCCCGCATCAGGCCGACCAGGGCGACCGCGCTGCCCCAGCGGCCCGCCGTCTCGAGCGCCGCCGCGCCCGGTCCCCGCTCGCCGCAAGCGACGTGCAGCGCGATCCGGAGCAGGCCGGCGCCGGTCGCCTCGGCGTAAGCCTCCAGCGCGGCGAGGTCGTCCGGCGGCTCCAGATCGAGATCGGCTTCGCGGGCATCGATCAGCGCGTCGAAGGGCGCGCGCGCCAAACGGTAGCGCTCGATCGCCACCGCCAGGGGTTGCACCACCTCGTGCTGACGCGCGCGCGCCCCGTAGACCCCTTCCAGGCTGTCGCGCCACCACTGCAGGCGGATGTGGCCGAGCATGGGCTCGCTGACCACCTCGGCGGTCTTGGCCACCTCGAGGTTGAAAGCATAGAGGGCGAAGAGCGCCTCGCGGTGCGCCGGGGGCGCGAAGAGGCATGCGAGATAGCGCTCCCGGTCATGCCGCCGAAGCAGGTCGGCGCAGGGCGATAACCCCAACTTTTCTGCCGTTTTTTCGCTCATCGAAGCCGGCCGTACCGGGCCTTGGCGCGCTTGGCAAGTGTCCAGTGACAGCCTAAGTTGCCGGCGAATTCCGGCAGCCGTCGCGCTGCCAATGCCTCCCGTAACGAACAAAAGTGGAAGGGGTCCGCACCATGGCCGGGATACTCACAGATCTCAACAAGACGCTGATGGCAGGCGTCGCCCTGTTGATCGTCATTCTGATCCTGATGGGGATCTTCGTCTCTTTCCCATCCTTCGATCATGCCTGGTTCGCGTTCTTCCTCCGCTGGCTGCACGTGCTGAGCGGCGTCATGTGGATCGGCCTGCTCTGGTACTTCAACTTCGTGCAGATCCCGAGCATGCCGAAGATCCCCGACGAGCAGAAGCCGGCCATCGGCAAGGTGATCGCGCCCACCGCTCTCTGGTGGTTCCGCTGGGGCGCCATGGCGACCATCGTCACCGGCCTGCTGCTGGCCGGCGCGAACGGCTACCTCGGCGACGCCATCCTGATCGGCCTGACCGACGGCGGCGGCAGCACGGCGATCGGCATCGGCATGTGGCTCGGCACCATCATGTGGTTCAATGTCTGGTTCGTGATCTGGCCGAACCAGAAGCGGGCGCTCGGCATCGTCGAGGTCGACGCCGACACCAAGGCCAAGTCGGCGCGCACCGCGATGCTCTTCTCGCGCACCAACACGCTGCTCTCGATCCCCATGCTCTACTGCATGGTGGCGGCGCAGAACGGCGGCTTCTCCTAAGCAGCCGACAGCGTCATAGAAGACCGCAAGCGGGGCCGTCAGCGGCCCCGCTTCGCGTTACAGGCGCTAGAGCGCTTTCCGCTGACGCGGAATCACGGCACCGGTCCGCCAATCCGGTCGCGGCAGCCTTCGACATCGAAACGAACTGCCCCCTCACCCGGCTCCGGCTAAGCTCAGCCTTCGGCTTCGCTAAGCCTCCACAGCCCTCTCCCCCGACGGGGGAGAGGGACGCGCAGGCTTGGCGAGGCGCAGCCGAGCCTAGCCGAAGCTGGGTGAGGGGGCAGTTCTTTTCCCCTCGGCAGCGAGCCGCCGGCACCACCTAAGCCGGCAACGCTCTAAGGTGTCTCGGCGTCCTTCGCCGACTCCAAGCGGCTG
>JANQLT010000001.1 GCA_028280455.1 Kiloniellales bacterium | reverse complement strand
AGGCGCTTGCCGTTACGCGCCGTCAGGCCATAGGCCTCGTACTCCACGCCGAGCCGCCTGCCGGCGAAGCCCATGGAGTCCAGCAGGTCGCGCAGGATCCGCGCCGGCTCGACCTCGGGCCCGTCGACCCAGATCCGGATGTCCTCGATCACCGAGGTCTGCTGGGCCTGGCGCAGGTCGGGCGCGCGGGTCAGCAGCGCCATCCGACCGTCGGCGCCCAGCACCAGGCACTGGAAGAAGACGTAGCCGAAGGTGTCGTAGCCGGTCAGGTAGAAGTGGCTCTCCTGGCGGAAGCAGAGCAGGGCGTCGAGCCCCGCCTCGGCCATGGCCGCGCAGGTCTTGGCCCGCCGTTCCGCCAGCTCGGACTCGTCGAAATGCAGGGGCATGGCTCAGGGCTCCAAGGCGACGGCCGAGAGCAGGCGGCCGTAGTCCGGCTCGCCGCGCTGGCAGGCGCGGCGATAGCTGAAGAAGCGGCTCTCCTCGGAGCAGGTGTCGCAGGGCAGGGCTTCGACCCCGGCCAGGCCGAGCTTGACCAGGCGCCGCGCCACGTAGGTCTTGAGGTCGAAGAAGAAATGCCCCGCGCGGCGCGCCGGGCAGAACAGCTCGCCGTTGGACTCCGCCTGCGCCAGGAAGGGCGCCGGGAACTCGGGCCCGACCTCGTAGGAGCGCTGGCAGATCGCCGGGCCGATGCCGGCGACGATGAACTCGTGGCGGGCACCGAGCGCTTCCATGGCCGCGACCGTGGCCTGCAGGATGCCGTCCAGCGCGCCGCGCCAGCCGGCGTGGGCGGCGCCGATCACCCGGGCGCCGGGGTCGGCCAGCAGCACCGGCACGCAGTCGGCGGTCGAGATGCCGAGGGCGATCCCGGGCTTGTCGGTGACCAGGGCATCGGCCTCGGGCCTGGCATCCTCCTCGAAGGGCTCGGTGACCGTGACGGCCTCGGCGGAATGGGTCTGGTAGGGCGTCGCCAGACTGTCCGGGCCCAGCTCGAGCAGGGCCATCGCCCGGGCACGGTTCTCCAGCACGTGCTCGCGCCGGTCGCCGGAGCCGAGGCCGCAGTTCAGCGAGCTGTAGAGGCCCTCGCTCACGCCGCCCTGGCGCGTGAAGAAAGCATGCCGCACGCCGGGCAGGTCGTTGAGCAGCGAGATGGTCAGCATGGCTTGGGCGCGACTCCCCCGAACGTGCCGCCGTCCTTGCTGCTTACGCGAAGCCGGGCAGGGAGTCGAGGTCGGGCTGGGTGACCGCCAGGGCCTTGAAGTGCTCGCCCATGCCGGCGGCCGAGGTCAGCCGCTCCAGGTCGGACTGGATCGCCAGGCGCTGCGCGGCCGAGGCGTCGCGGGCCAGGGCCGCCGCCCGGGTCTCGATGCCGAGCGCCTCGAGGAAGCGGCCCTGGATGACCGGCCCTTGGACGCGGGCGCCGGCCGCGGCGGCCGCCTCGGCCAGGGCGCCGAAGTCGACATGGGCGGTGAGATCGGCGTCGCCCGGCGCCGCGAGCACGTCCTGGGACCGGTGCCGGCTGACCGCCTGCAGGCTCGGCCGGCCCGACGGCCGCGCGGCGCCGTAGTCGATCACCAGGGCGCCGCCGCCCTGGCCGGCGACGCGGCTGCCGAGCCAGGCGGCCAGGCCGAGCCCGGCCGGGCAGACCTCGGCCAGGCCACCCGGCTCGGCCTCGCGCGGGCCCTGGGGGATCAGCGCGGCAAGTGCCGGTGCTTCCGGCCCGGCGGTGAAGGCGAGGCGCTCGCCGTCCTCGGCCAGGCCGACCAGGCGCTCGCGCCAGCCCGCCGCGGTCTTCTCGAACTGGCGGATCGGCAGGGCGTCGAAGAACTCGTTGGCGATCAGCAGCAAGGGGCCGTCGGGCAGGTCGCCGGCGTGATCGAGCCAGATCGGCGCGCGGCCGGGTGCCGCCGGCCCCAGGGCCTCGGCCTGGCGGGCGCGCAGGGCCGGGCTGACCTCGACCAGGGCGAGCCGGACGGCCTCGAGGAAGCCGGGCTGGGCCTTCGCGGCACGCAGGGCGTCGGCCATCAGGGTGCCGCGGCCCGGGCCCAGCTCGACCAGCCAGACCGGGTCCGGCCGGCCGATCCGGTCCCAGAGGTCGGCGCACCAGAGGCCGATGAGCTCGCCGAACATCTGGCTGACCTCGGGGGCGGTGGTGAAGTCGCCGGCCCGGCCGAAGGGGTCGCCGGCCATGTAGTAGCCGGCCTCGGGGTCGGTCAGGGCGGCGGCCATGTAGTCGGCGACAGTCATCGGGCCGAAGCGGGCGATGCGCGCGGCCAGGCGCCGGCCCAGGGGCGTTGCGCCGCCGGGCGTCGTCACGCCGTCTGCATGCGGCGCCGCGACCAGAGCAGGATGGCGATGCCGGCCAGGATCAGGGGCAGCGACAGGAGCTGGCCCATGGTGAAGGGCCCGAGGATGAAGCCGAGGTGGGCGTCGGGCTCGCGGAAGAACTCGACGACGCCGCGGCCCAGCCCGTAGCCGATCAGGAAGACGCCGGAGATCGATCCCGTACGCTCCAGCCAGCCGAGACGTACGAGCCAGTAGAGCAGGGCGAAGAGCAGCAGCCCCTCGAGGGCCGCCTCGTAGAGCTGGCTGGGGTGGCGCGGCGCCGGCCCGCCGGTCGGGAAGACCATGGCCCAGGGCAGGTCGCTCGCCCGGCCGTAGAGCTCGCCGTTGATGAAGTTGGCGATGCGGCCGAGCAGCAGGCCGATCGGCGTCGCGGCGCCGACGATGTCGGCGACGGTGAAGTAGTGCACGCCGCGCTGCCGGGCGAACAGGCCGATGGCCAGGAGCACGCCGATCAGGCCGCCGTGGAAGCTCATGCCGCCCTGCCAGACGGCCAGGATCCGGCCCGGGTTCTCGAGGAAGAAGCCGGGCTGGTAGAAGATCACGTAGCCCAGCCGGCCGCCGAGCACGACGCCGAGGGTGGCCCAGAGCAGGAAGTCGTCGAAGGCCTCGGCGTCGAGCGCGTTCGGCGGGCGCTTGGTCAGCGCCCGGCAGTAGCGCCAGGCGAGCAGCAGGCCGACGATGTAGGACAGGGCGTACCAGCGGACCGCGAAGGGGCCGATCTCGATCAGCACCGGGTCGATGGCGGGGAAGGGCAGGGCGTAGAGCATGGCGGCTCAGCGGTAGGGGTCGGCCGTGGCGAGATGGTCGCGCAGGTAGCGTGCCACGCCCTGCTCCAGGGACGTGAAGTCGCGATCGTAGCCGGCCGCGCGCAGCCGCGCCATGCGCGCTTCCGTGAAGTACTGGTAGGTCTCGCGGATCGCCTCCGGCGTCGGGATGAAGTCGATCGCCTCGGGCTTCTCCAGGGCCGCGAAGACCGCCTTGGCCAGATCGAGAAAGCTGCGCGCCTGGCCGCTGCCCAGGTTGTAGATGCCGCTCGCCGCCCGGCCTTCGAGCAGCCAGGCGATCACCTCGACGCAGTCGCCGACCCAGACGAAGTCGCGCTGCTGGCCGCCGTCGGCGATGCCCGGCCGGTGCGACTTGAACAGCCGGGCCGGCTCGCCGCGGCTGATCTGGCCGTGCAGGTGGTAGGCGACGCTGGCGCTCGAGCCCTTGTGGTACTCGTTCGGGCCGTAGACGTTGAAGAAGCGCAGGCCGGCCCAGAAGGGCGGCTGCGGATCGCCCTGGTCGCGCCGGGCGGCGACCCAGCGGTCGAAGACCACCTTGCTCCAGGCGTAGCCGTTGAGCGGCCGCAAGCGGGCCAGCGCCGCCTCGCCGGCGTCGTCGTCGAAGCCCGCCGCGCCGTCGCCGTAGGTGGCGGCGGAGGAGGCGTAGACCAGCGGCAGCCCGCGCGCGGCGCAGAAGCTCCAGAGCCGCTGCGACAGGCCGATGTTGTTGCTCGCCAGGGCGTCGGCGTCGCGCTCCGTGGTGTCGGAGATCGCGCCCATGTGGATCACCGCCTCGAGCCGCGGCGCGGCGGCCGCCAGCCAGTCGTCGAGCGCCTCGGGGGCGACCATCGCTTCCAGCGGGTGCTTGGCCAGGTTGCGCCACTTGTCGCCCGCGCCGAGCCGGTCGCAGACGGCGACGCGCGCGCCGCGCTCGGTCAGCGCCGCGACGATGTTGGAGCCGATGAAGCCGGCGCCGCCGGTCACGAGGTACATCGAGGCTCTCCGGCCCTCGGGTGAGTGCGCGCCGGTGAAGCCGGCAAGGGGCGCGCGGAGGGCGGGCTCCTTATAGGCGGCGGCCCGCCCCGGCGGCAAGGCAAGGCCCGGCGGCGGAAACGCTTTGCCGGCGGCCCGGCGATCCGCTAGCAGGGGGGCTCGTCCTCATCAGCCTCAAGAGCTCCCGTCGCCATGGCCGCCGAGCAAGCCGCGCCGCCCATCGACCTCGAGCTGTCGCCCCATGTCGCGGCCCTGGGCATCGAGGTGGTCGAGCAGGCGGCCGGCCGGCTGGTCCTGCGCCTGCCGGCGGGCCCCGCGCTGATCGGCGACCCGGACCGTGGCCTGTTGTTCGGCGGCGCGGTCTACACCCTGATGGACACGGCCTGCGGCTTCCTCGCCTTCGCCAGCGCGCCGGCCGGCCGCCACGTGGCGACCCTCGACCTGCGGGTCGACTACCTCGCCCCGGCGTCGGGCGACCGCGACGTCTTCGCCGAGGCGCTGACCAGCCGGGTGGCGCGCCAGGTGGTGTTCTGCCGGGCCAGCGCCTGGCAGGAGTCGCCGGCGCAGCCGATCGCCTCGGCCCTCGGCAGCTTCATGATCAACGAGCCGCCGGCCGCGGGGGCGGTGCCGTGACTCCGGGCAAAAGCCTGGGCGAGGCCCTGGCGGCGGCGCGCCGGGCCGAGGACCCCGGGCCCCTGATCGCGGCCATTCCCTATGCCGTCACCCTCGGCATCGGCGCCCGGCTCGAGGCCGGCGCGCTGGTCACCCGGCTGCCCTTCCGCCGGGGCCTGGTCGGCAACCCCTTCCTGCCGGCCCTGCACGGCGGCGTGGTCGGCGCCTTCCTGGAGCTGACCGCGGCGCTGGACCTGCTCTGGCGGCAGGAAGGCGCGACCCCGCCGCGCAGCGTCACCATGAGCGTCGACTTCCTGCGCTCGGCCGGCCCGCGCGACAGCTTCGCCCGCGCCCATGTCGCCCGGCTCGGCCGCCGCGTCGCCAGCCTCCGCGTCGAGGCCTGGCAGGACGACCCGGCGCGACCCATCGCCCAAGCGCACGCGCACATGCTCCTGACGGCGCCGGAGGGCGACGGCACGGGCACCTAACGCCTAGGAGAAAACACCGCCATTCGATAGGCTTACGCCGATGCCTGACGACAAGACAGCGTTGACGATCGATCGGACTCTCATCGATGAGCTGGTTGACGACGAAGCGCGCTGGCAACGCTACCTAGCGAGCGGTCAATCCGTCCCACTGAACCGGGTTCGGGATAAGTTGATCGGCTTGGCCCGGGAGGCCGGAGGCAAAGCAGAACGCGAGTGAGGCCCCGCAGTACGCCCCGGCGTGGCCCTTCGCCCCAGGCGATAGGCATCTGCTCCTGACGGCGCTGGAGGGCGAGGCTTGATGGCTTCGGCATCTGCGCGCGATACCCATATACTGAGCGAGCAGGGCCTACGTACGGAGCAGAGACGATGCAGACACGGAACCGGGTGCTGGACGACATGGCGCGGGTGGCGAGCGGCGCGATGGGCGTGGCCAGCTCGATGCGCGAGGAGGTCGAGGCGCGGATGCGGGCGCAGTTCGACCGTCTGCTCGGCGATATGGACCTGGTGACCCGCGACGAGTTCGAGGCCATGCAGGCCCTGGCCGCCCGGGCCCGCGAGGCCCAGGAAGACCTGGCCGAGCGCCTGGCCGCCCTGGAGGCCCGGCTGGCCGCGCTGGAAGGAGCCGGCAAGGCCCCGGCCAAGAAGGCGCCGGTCCGCAAGGCGGCGGCCAAGAAGGCCGGCGACGATCCGGCCGCCTAGGGCGAAAAGCCAAGCGCCCACAGGCGGTTGGCCGGCCGGCCGAGAGCCACACGACAGTTCTAAGACAGTTCTTTTAGCGCTTGGCAGAATCGTCGAGGCCCCGCTATATCTGGATAAAGTGTGGCGGTCGACGACTAGATGTCGGCGGCCGCAATTGATTCTAGGGAGGGGGCCGCTGCCATGGAGTCGTTGGCGACAGACATCGGCAGGGGGGACAATCCCCTCGATATCCTCGAAGAATTGGCCAGCGCCAACAATTGGCCCTTCGACCGCTTCAGCGAGAGCGAGCTGATGCTCGACGTCGCCGGCCAGTGGTGCGACTACCACGTCTGCGTGGTCTGGCACGAGGACCTCTCGGCGATCCTCTTCTCCTGCCACTTCGAGCACCGGGTGCCGGCCGACAAGCGCGACGCCGCCAACCAGCTCCTGGCGGCGGTCAACGAGCGGCTCTGGCTGGGCCACTTCGAGCTCTCCGCCGAGGAGGGCGTGCCGCAGTTCCGCCACACCCTGCCGCTGCGCGGCGCCATCGGCGCCAGCGTCGAGCAGCTCGAAGACCTGCTCGACACCGCCCTGATGGAAAGCGAGCGCTTCTACCCGGCGCTGCAGCTCGTGGTCTGGGCCGGCCAGCCGGTGGCCCAGGCGATCGAGCATGCTATCTTCGAGCCCATCGGCGAGGCCTGAACCGGGCCCCTAGGGGCCCGCACTCTCGGAGAGCGTCGAGACATGAGCCTGCAAGAGGCGGCGCCGCTGCTGCTGGTCGGCTGCGGCAAGATGGGCGGTGCCCTGTTGGACGGCTGGCTAAGGGGCGGCCTGGCGCGCGACGCCGTCACCGTCATCGAGGCCTTCGACAAGCAGCGCGCGGACCTCGCCGAGCAGGGCCTGCGGGTCGCCGCCAGCCCGGCCGAGGTCGGCGCCGACCTCGCGCCGAAGCTGGTGGTCCTGGCGGTCAAGCCGCAGCAGATGGACGCCGTGCTGGCCGACTGCCGGCCGCTGCTCGGGCCGCAGAGCCTGGTGCTGTCGATCGCCGCCGGCTGCACCCTGGCCCGCTACCAGGCCGGGCTCGGCGCGGAGACGGCGGTGGTCCGGGCCATGCCCAACACGCCCGCGGCGGTCGGCCGCGGCATCTCCGTGCTGGTCGCCAACGAGCGGGTCGACCGGGCCGGCCGGGCGATCTGCGAGGCCCTGATGCAGGCCGTCGGCGAGGTCGCCTGGGTCGAGGACGAGGCCCTGATGGACCCGGTGACCGCCGTCTCCGGCGGCGGCCCTGCCTACGTCTTCCTGCTGATCGAGACCCTGGCCGAGGCCGGGGTCGCCGCCGGCCTGCCGGCCGATCTGGCGGCGCGGCTGGCGCGGGTCACCGTCGCCGGCGCCGGCGAGCTGGTGACGCAGGCCAGCGAGGTGCCCAGCACTTTGCGCGAGAACGTCACCAGCCCGGGCGGCACGACCCTGGAGGCGCTGAAGGTCCTGATGGCCGAGCAGGGCCTGCAGCCGCTGATGACCGAGGCCATCGCGGCGGCCACCCGGCGCAGCCGGGAGCTCGCGTCCTGATGGCCGGGCCGCCGCTCAAGGCCGGCGTCCAGCGGGTGCAGGCGGCGCTCGAGGCCAAGGGCTTCGGCTTCGAGCCGCGCGAGTTCCCGGAAAGCACCCGGACCTCCGAGGAGGCCGCCGCGGCGATCGGCTGCTCGGTCGAGCAGATCGCCAAGTCGCTGGTGTTCCGCGCCGCCCAGAGCGGCCGCTCGGTGCTGATCATCGCCAGCGGCGGCAACCGGGTCGACGAGAAGAAGGCCGCGGCCCTGCTCGGCGAGAAGATCAAGCGGGCCGACCCGGACTTCGTGCGCGACAAGACCGGCTTCGCCATCGGCGGCGTGCCGCCCCTCGGCCACCGCGAGGCGCCGGCCGTGCTGATCGACGAGGACCTGCTGGCCCACGCGGAGATCTGGGCGGCCGCCGGCACGCCGAACGCCGTCTTCCGTCTGGTGCCCGGCGACCTGGTGCCGATGACCGGCGGCAGGGTCGGCGACTTGAAGCGCGGCTGATCGCCACCCCATCTTGAGAGGGTAGCAGCCCGATCGAGCCCGCCATGGTCCGTAAAGCCGACATCCCCAACCACCTGATCGAGACCGCCCTGCGCCTGGCGGCGGAGCGCGGCTGGGCGCGGCTGTCCTACGGGGACATCGCCGCCGCGGCCGAGGTGCCGCTGTCCAAGGCCTATCCGGTCTTCTCCTCCAAGGCGGCGATCCTCGACGGCTTCGCCGCCATGATCGACGCCAAGGTGCTGGAAGAGCTCGACGAGGAGGACGCTGCGGACGACGGGGAGGGCGACGCCCGGGACCGCCTGTTCGACGTCCTGATGAGCCGCTTCGAGGCCCTGCAGCCCTATCGCCAAGGCCTCGGCAACATCCTCTACGACCTGCGCCGGGACCCCTGCGCGGCGCTGCAGGCCTCCTGCGCCCTGCGCCGCTCGATGGCGCTGATGCTGGAGCTGGCCGGGCTCTCCGCCGACGGCCCGACCGGCCTGCTGCGGGTCAAGGGCCTGGCGGCGATCTATCTCGCCAGCCTGCGGGTCTGGCTGCGCGACGACAGCCTGGACCTGGCCAAGACCATGGCGGCCCTCGACGGCTACCTGAGGCGCGTCGAGGGGCTGATGCGTCGAGTCCGCCGCGGAGCCCGCCGAGGGGCCGGTTCCGCGGCCGGCGAGGACGGACCGGAGGTCGCCGAAGAGGCCCCGACAAGGCCATAGAGCCGGCCGGGTATATTGCAGTGCAAAATTCTCTTGACCCGCAAGTTGCGTAGGATCATATAGCGCTCTGTTGCACTGCAACATAGGGGCTTAGGGGTCCCACAAAGGTGGAGCAAGACAAGCATGAGTAAGGCAAACGGGTCCTTCATGGACTTCGATTTCGGTCGCTTCGGCGACGTCGAGAAGGTGTTCGGCACGTTCAAGCTGCCGGTGGTCGACAACGGCGCCCTGGTCGAGGCGCAGCGCAAGAACGTCGAAGCGCTGACCGAGGCCAACAAGCTGGTGGTCGAAGGCTGGCAGGCGATCGCCCAGCGCCAGAGCGAGATCGTCCGCGAGGCCGCCGTCGATTTCACCTCGGCTCTGCGCGACATGACCGCCGAAGGCCCTTCGGTCGAGGCGCGTCTCGCCAAGCAGACCGACCGGGTCAAGCATGGCTTCGAGCAGGCCGTGGCCAACGCCAAGGAGCTCACCGAGCTCGGCGTCAAGTCGCAGGGCGAGGCCGCCAACCGGCTGAGCCACCGCTTCATCGAGAGCCTGGACGAGGTCAAGTCGGCTTTCGAGAAGCAGGCCAAGGCGCGCTAACGCCGCCAGGCAGGGCTTTTTGAGACCAGGGCCGCGGGCCGCTCCCTTCGGGGGCGGCCCGTCGTCTTTTCGGCGCCTTGTCGCTCCCCTCGGCCGGGGTTAGCGTCGCCGCCCGGCCCCGTTCCTGTTCGGGGCAGAACGCTACGCGGAGCCGAGCATGGCCGACGACACCGAGACCGCCCTCAGCTACGACGACTTCCTCAAGGTCGACATCCGGGTCGGCACGATCGTCAAGGCCGAGCCCTTCCCGGAGGCGCGCCGGCCGGCCTTCAAGATCTGGGTCGACTTCGGCGAGCCCCTGGGCGTCAAGAAGAGCTCGGCCCAGGTGACCGTGCACTACGCGCTGGAGGACCTGGTCGGCCGGCAGGTGGCGGCGGTGGTCAACTTCCCGCCCAAGCAGATCGGCAAGCTCATGTCCGAGATCCTGGTCCTCGGCTTCCCCGACGGCGCCGGCGAGGTGGTGCTGCTGACCCCCGAGCGCCAGGTCCCGAACGGCGGCCGGATGTACTGACCGGCGCGCCGCTGCCGCAGCGGCAAGGCCAGCGACTGCCAGCTAGTTTTCCTTGCATTTTTAAAATGATATTTTAAATTTACAAGAATGATTGGGCGCCGTGCTCTCGAGATCGTGCAGCAAGGTCTCCGGCGGCAAGCGGCCGTCGGGCTGATCGGCCCGCGCCAGGTCGGCAAGACGACGCTGGCCCACGCCATCGCCGAGGAGCGCGATTCGCTCTACCTCGACCTGGAGGCCGGCGCCGACCGAGCGAAGCTGGCCGATCCGGCGCTCTTCTTGGAGAGCTACGCCGACCGGCTGGTGATCCTCGATGAGATCCATCGAGTCCCCGCCTTGTTCCAGGAGCTGCGCGGCTTGATCGACCGGGGCCGACGCCGGGGCCGGCGAACCGGCCGCTTCCTCGTCCTGGGCTCGGCATCGATCGATCTGCTTCGGCAGTCGGGCGAGAGCCTGGCCGGCCGGATCGAGTACGTCGCGCTCAACCCGCTCGACATCCTGGAGGTCGAAGCGGATCGCAAGGACAGGGACGCGCTTTGGCTGCGCGGCGGCTTCCCCGACAGCTTCCTCGCCGAGAGCGATCGAGACAGCCTGGTCTATCGACAGAACCTGGTGCGCACCTATCTGGAGCGCGACGTTCCCCAGTTCGGACCGCGCATCGCCGCGGAGGCCCTGGGGCGCCTTTGGACCATGCTGGCCCATGGCCAGGGCACGCTGCTGAACGCCTCCAAGCTGGCGGGCAACCTCTCCGTCACCTCGCCGACCGTCAGCGCCTACGTCGACCTGCTCGTCGATCTCCTCCTGCTTCGCCGGCTGAGGCCGTACCAGGCCAACGTACGCAAGCGTCTAGTCAAATCCCCCAAGCTCTACCTGCGCGACAGCGGCCTACTGCATGCGCTCCTCGGCATTGAGGGCCATGCGGCCTTGAGCGGCCACCCGGTCGTCGGCGCGAGCTGGGAGGGCTTCGTCATCGAATCGCTCTTGGCGGCAGCGCCCGAGACGACGGCGGCCAGCTTCTATCGCACCGCCGCCGGGGCCGAGATCGATCTGCTGCTCGAGCTGCCGGGCAAGCGCGGCCTCTGGGCCGTCGAGATCAAACGGGGCCTGACCGCGAAACCCGGCAAGGGCTTCCACAACGCGCGGCAGGACCTGAAGCCGGCGCGCTGCTTCGTCGTCCATGCCGGAGACGACCGCTACCCCATCGCCGAGGGAGTCGAGGCCATCGGCCTCCCTGCGATGGCGGACCTGTTGTTGAACGCTTGAGGGGCCTCGCTTCAGAGCATTCCCTGCTTGCGTGGAATCGGCTCCGGCCCGCTCGGCACGGCAGCTATCGACATCGAAACGAACCGCCCCCTCACCCAGCTCCGGCTAGGCTCGGCTGCGCCTCACCAAGCCTGCGCATCCCTCTCCCCCGACGGGCTATCAGATTCACACATTTTGGATTTTGAGTTTTGTGCCGA
>JANQLT010000117.1 GCA_028280455.1 Kiloniellales bacterium | reverse complement strand
GCCAGCAGGGCCTCGAAGGGCACGGCGCCGTGCTCCCAGCCGTTGGCGCGGGCCCCGGCGGCCAGGACGGTCAGGCTCAGGAGCAAGGCCAGGCCGGTGCCGTGATTCCGCGTGAGCGGAAAACGCTCTAGCGTCGCACAGCGGCGGCGTCGACGGGGCCTCATTCTTTATCCGGGGCGTCCTCGGCCAGGAGCCGCTCGAGCGCGGCCCGCTCGGCGGCGGTCAGCAGCCGCTCCAGCTCGGCGATGCGGCGCTTCGGCCAGAGCCGGCCCTGGCGCGCCGAGAGGGTCAGCCAGTAGACGGCCAGGCCCAGGTCGCGCTCGACGCCGAGGCCGCGGGCGTAGTGGTCGCCCAGGTTGAGCTGGGCCACGGCGTCGCCCTGCGCGGCGGCTTGCCGGTACCAGAAGACCGCCCGCTCCGGATCGCGGGCCACGCCCTGGCCGTCGGCGTAGAGACCGGCGAGAGCGAGCTGGGCCTCGGCGTCGCCCTGCTCGGCCAGCGGCCGCCATTCGGCGACGGCGGCCGCGTAGTCGCCGGCATCGTAGGCCGCCAGGCCGTCGGCGAAGTCGGCAAGGGAAGGCGCCGCCGCGAAGGCCGACAGGAAGGCCAGGAGGATGGCCCGCGGCAGCCGCCTCGAGGCGGCTCGCTGCCGCGCGGCCCCTTGCCTGTCAGCCACCCGCCGGCGCGGCGGGTCGCGGCGACGCCCTATCGAGCGCCCTCGGGACTCCGCGCTCAGTTGACGCGGTACTCCTCGGGCAGGAACAGCATCGAGTCGCGCTCGGCACCGACCTGGTGGCAGGCGATGCAGAACTCGACCTTGGCCGAGCCGGCGCCCTTGGTCGTGCCGAACAGGCTGCCGTTGGGCATGACCATGGTGTAGCGCCAATCGTCGCTGGCCTTGTTGAAGCCGGCCTGCATCTTCTCCATCAGGAACAGCGGCCCGACGGAGACCTGGCCGCTGGCTTTGACGGCGAAGCTGTCCTTCGCCATCTGCGCACCGACCGGCATGGCCTTGCCGTTCTCGTACTGGCCGTAGCTCTTGGCCCGCTCGTCGGCGTAGTTCTGGACGTAGCGGCCGCCGTGCGTCGCCGAGGGATAGGCGTTGTTGCTGTAACGCTTCCAGCCGCCGTAGATGCCGGCCATGGCGTTGTCGGACTTGCCGTAGGCCGCGCGCATCTCGTCGATCAGGCAGTCGTAGACCGCCTGGGCCTCCGCGTCGGTCAGCTCGACGTCGCCGCCCGCCGCGCAGGGGTTGCAGGGGTTGGCCGCCGCGCAAGGGTTACAAGGGTTGCACGGATTGCAGGGATTGGCTGCCGCGCAAGGGTTGCAGGGATTGCAAGGGTTGCAGGCATTGGCCGCCGCGCAGGGGTTGCACGGATTGCAAGGATTGCAGGGATTGGCCGCGGCACAAGGGTTACAGGGATTGCAGGGGTTGCCCGCATAGCAGGGGTTGCAGGGATTGCACGGGTTGCAGGCCCAAGCCGCCTGCAGACGCGGCACCGCGCAGGCCAGGCTGACCGCGCCGCCGCCCGCCGCGCAGGGATTGCAGGGGTTGCAGGGGTTGCAGGCGCCGGCAGCGCAAGGATTGCACGGGTTACAGGGATTGCAGGCCCCGGCGGCGCAAGGGTTGCACGGATTGCAGGGGTTCGCCGCGGCACACGGGTTGCAGGGATTGCACGGGCTGCAGGGATTCTTCGTGGCGGCGCAGGGGTTGCAGGGGCTACAGGCCGCGTAGGCCGGTCCGATCGAGGCCGGCCCCATCACGACGATGCCGCCGACGGCGACGCCGGCCGCGACGGCCAGCGGCACGACGACAGTGGTCGACAGGAGCCAGTTCTTGCGTGATGCCATGTCTTCCTCCCGATTGCCCCGATCGAGCGAGGCCGTTGTTCTTCAATCAACACAGTAATGATCCCAACCTACCGAAAGCCTTGCGCGGTCAAACACACGATTCCGTGAGATCAGGCCCGGTCGCGGTCGCTCACTGACTGTTCAGACCGGGCCCGCCGATGCGGTATTGCTTGGGCACGAAGAAGAGATGATCGGCTTCGTCGCCGGCGGTGGCATGGCAGGTGATGCAGAAGGCGACCTGCTCGGAGCCCGGCCCCTTGGTCTGCCCGAAGAGACTGCCGTCGGGCATGATCATGCTGTAGCGCCAGTCGCGCGCCTCGGGCAGGAAGCCCGGCGCCATCTTCTCCATCAGAAAGAGCGGACCGGTGAAGACGTCGCCGCGCGCGGTCACGGCGAAGCTGTCCTTGGCGAGGATCGCGCCGACCGGCATCGGGCCGGCCGTCTCGAAGGCGCGATAGGCCCGGCCGATGTCGTTGGCATAGTTGCTGACGAAGCGCTCGCCGTGGGTCGCCGAGCGATAAGGCGTCGTGCTGACGCGCAGCCAGCGCCGGTAGCGCGCCGCCGAGGGATCGCCCGAGAGGCGGTAGACGGCGACGCTGTCGTCCAGGATCCGGCGGTAGATCGACAGGGCCTCGGCGTCGGTCAGGTCGGCTGGCCGCTCGACCCGGAAGTGGCCTTGCGGCCTATAGGCCGAGCTGGCCTCGTCCTGCGCCGGGGCCGGCGGCGTCCAGGACAGGACCGCCATCGAAACGACAAGCAGGTAGGCCCTCGCCTCCACGCCTCGTCCCTTCCTGGTGACTGAAGCCCAGCGGTCGCGCGTCGCGCCGCCCTCGCCGCTATATGTGAGACAACCGAAACGCCGTCCAACACACGGCGAAACACGATCCTGAGAGCTTTCGGGGAGCGGCGGCGCGGCATCCGCCGGAGGGCGCTGCGAAGCGCCCGCGGGGGGCGCTGCGAAAATCCCGCCTCGCGGCCAGATTCCTCTTGCTTTGCCCCGGAAATCAATTAGATAAATTCGGACTAATTTAGTCCGCTTTGGAGCCGGCGATGTTCCGATTGAACCGCCTGACCGACTACGGGGTGGTGGTCATGACCCAGATGGCCCAGGGCCGTCCGGAGGTGGTGACGGCGACCCAGATCGCCGCCTCCCTGGGGCTGCCGCCGCCGACGGTGGCCAAGCTCCTGACCGCGCTGACCCGCGGCGGCCTGGTGACCTCGCAGCGCGGCGCCTCGGGCGGCTATCGCCTGAGCCGGGCGCCGGGCGAGATCTCGGTCGCCGCCATCATCCAGGCCCTCGAAGGCCCCATCGCGCTGACCGCCTGCGTCCACGGCTCCGACGAGCAGTGCGAGGTGGAGGCGCTCTGCCCCATGAGCGGCAACTGGAACCGGGTCAACGAGGCGATCCGCGGCGCCCTGGAGGGCGTCACCCTGGCCGACATGGCCAGCCACGACATGGCCTTCATGCCGCCTGCCCCGGCCCCGACGGCAAGGGCGGAGCCGGCACGCAAGGCGAGCTGAGAGCAGACAAGAATCGGTACGGGAACGGAGCAGCAAAGCCATGGCGGCGACCAGCGAGACCATTCGCCAAGTCCAAGACATCGGTGAGCGCTACAAGTTCGGCTTCGTCACGGACATCGAGTCCGAGATGGCGCCCAAAGGGCTGAACGAGGACATCGTCCGCTTCATCTCGGCCAAGAAGGGCGACCCGGACTGGCTGCTCGAATGGCGCCTCAAGGCCTTCCGCCTCTGGCAGACCATGCCCGAGCCCGAGTGGGCCAAGGTCGAGTTCCCCGAGATCGACTACCAGGACGCCTACTACTACTCGGCGCCGAAGATGAAGGACCGGCCGAAGAGCCTGGACGAGGTCGATCCGGAGCTGCTGCGCACCTACGAGAAGCTCGGCATCCCCTTGAAGGAGCAGGAGATGCTGGCCGGCGTCGCGGTCGACGCTGTGTTCGACAGCGTCTCCGTCGCGACCACCTTCAAGAAGAAGCTCGAAGAGGTCGGCGTGATCTTCTGCTCGATCACCGAGGCCATCGCCGAGCACCCGGAGCTGGTCCGCAAGTACCTCGGCAGCGTCGTGCCCTACTCCGACAACAAGCACGCCACGCTGAACTCGGCGGTCTTCACCGACGGCTCCTTCGTCTACGTGCCCAAGGGCGTGCGCTGCCCGATGGAGCTCTCCACCTACTTCCGGATCAACGCCGAGAACACCGGCCAGTTCGAGCGCACCCTGATCATCGCCGACGAGGGCTCCTACGTGAGCTACCTGGAAGGCTGCACGGCGCCGATGCGCGACGAGAACCAGCTCCACGCCGCGGTGGTCGAGCTGGTCGCCCTCGACGACGCCGAGATCAAGTACTCGACGGTGCAGAACTGGTACCCCGGCGACGAGAACGGCGTCGGCGGCATCTACAACTTCGTCACCAAGCGCGGCGCCTGCCGCGGCCGCAACTCGAAGATCTCCTGGACCCAGGTCGAGACCGGCTCGGCGATCACCTGGAAGTACCCGAGCTGCGTGCTGCAGGGCGACAACTCGGTCGGCGAGTTCTACTCCATCGCCATCACCAACAACCGCCAGCAGGCCGACACCGGCACCAAGATGATCCACATCGGCAAGAACACCCGCTCGCGGATCATCTCCAAGGGCATCTCGGCCGGCAAGGCCGACCAGACCTATCGCGGCCTGGTGCGGATGTCGAACCGGGCCTCGGGCGCGCGCAACTACACCCAGTGCGACTCGCTGCTGATCGGCGACGAGTGCGGCGCCCACACCGTGCCCTACATCGAGAGCAAGAACGCCGCAGCCCAGGTCGAGCACGAGGCGACGACCTCGCGGATCAGCGAGGACCAGCTGTTCTATTGCCGGCAGCGCGGCATCGACCCGGAGGCGGCCGTCGCCCTGGTGGTCAACGGCTTCTGCCGCGAGGTGCTGCAGCAACTCCCCATGGAGTTCGCCGTCGAGGCGCAGAAGCTGGTCGGCATCAGCCTCGAAGGCAGCGTCGGCTGAGGCCATCGGACAGACAGACAAATCAAGAGCTTATCAGGGAACGTCCATGCTGGAGATCAAGAACCTTCACGCCACCGTCGACGGCAAGCCGATCCTCCAAGGGATCGATCTGGAGATCGCCGCCGGCGAGGTGCACGCCATCATGGGGCCGAACGGCTCGGGCAAGAGCACCCTGGCCTACGTCCTCACGGGACGCGAGGGCTATGAGGTGACCGAGGGCCAGGTGCTCTACAAGGGCCAGGACCTGCTGGAGATGGAGCCCGAGGCGCGCGCCGCCGAGGGCGTCTTCCTGGCTTTCCAGTATCCCATCGAGATCCCCGGGGTGGCCAACACGACCTTCCTCAAGGAGGCCCTGAACGCCGTCCGGCGGCATCGCGGCGAGAGCGAGCTGGACGCCATGGAGTTCATGAAGCTGCTGCGCGAGAAGACCAAGGAGCTCGGCATCGCCGGCGACATGCTGAAGCGCCCGGTCAACGTCGGCTTCTCCGGCGGCGAGAAGAAGCGCAACGAAGTGCTGCAGATGGCGGTGCTCAACCCGACCCTGGCGGTGCTCGACGAGACCGACTCCGGCCTCGACATCGACGCGCTCAAGACCGTGGCCGACGGCGTCAACGCCCTGCGCAACGCCGAGCGCTCGATGCTGGTGATTACCCACTACCAGCGCCTGCTGGACTACATCGTGCCGGACCGGGTCCATGTCCTGGCCCGGGGCAAGATCCTGCGCTCCGGCGGCAAGGAGCTGGCCCTCGAGCTTGAGCAGAAGGGCTACGCCGACTTCACCCAGGCGGCATGAGCGGCGCCATGAGCGAGACCAGCCAGCAGAGCCTCGGCACCGAGGCCTTCGCCGCGCAGTTCCAGGCCCGCCGGGAGACCCTGCCCGGCAGCGGCCTCGGCTGGCTCGGCGCCCTGCGCGAGGCGGGCATCGCCGCCCTGGCCGAGCGCGGCCTGCCGACGCCGCGCGTCGAGGACTGGAAGTACACCAACCTGCGGCCGCTGGAGACCCTGGCCCTGACCGCCGCCCGGCCCGACGCCCCGGCGCCGAGCCTGGACCTGGTGCCCTCCCTGCTGGCGACGACCGATCACCCGCGCCTGGTCTTCCTGAACGGCTTCCTGCGGCCCGACCTGTCGCGCCTGGCGGACCTGCCGGAGGGCGTCGAGCTGGCCGGCCTCGCCGACCTGATCGCCAAGCAGCCCGATTGGCTGCAAAGCGAGCTGAGCGACGACGGCAAATTCGAGACGACCGCCCTCACCGCGCTCAACACGGCGCTGATGGAAGACGGCGCGGTCCTGCGGATCGCCAGGGGGGCCGTTGTCGAGCGGCCGATCGAGCTGGTCTTCCTCGGCGCCGCCGAGGCGCAGCCGCTGTCGATCCAGCCGCGCAACCTGATCGCGCTGGGCGAGGCCAGCCAGGCGACCGTGATCGAGGTCCATGCCGGCCTCGGCGAGGGCGTCACGGTGAGCAACAGCGTCAGCGACGTCCACTTGGCGCCGGGGGCCCGGCTGACCCACGTCAAGCTGCAGGACGAGAGCCACCGCAGCTACCACCTGGCGAGCCTGCGCGCGCGGCTCGAGCGCGACTCGACCTACGAAGGCTTCGGCTTGAGTCTCGGCGCGGCGCTGTCGCGCAACGAAGCCCGGGTCCGCCTGGAGGGCAGCGGCGGCCACTGCCTGCTCGGCGGCGGCTACCTGATGCGCGACAAGCAGCACTGCGACAACACCACGGTGATCGAGCACCTGGCGCCCCACACGAGCTGCCGCGAGGTCTTCAAGGGCGCGCTCGACGACAAGGCACGCGGCGTCTTCCAGGGCAAGATCGTGGTGCACCGCGACGCCCAGCATATCGACGGCCACCAGCTCAGCAAGGCGCTGCTGCTGTCCGACGACGCCGAGATGGACGCCAAGCCCGAGCTCGAGATCTACGCCGACGACGTCAAGTGCAGCCACGGCGCGACGGCCGGCGAGATCGACCACGACGCGCTCTTCTACCTGCGCTGCCGCGGCATCCCCGAGGCCAAGGCGCGCAGCCTGCTGATCCAGGCCTTCCTCGCCGAGGCGGTCGAGGAGGCCGCGCCCGAGGCCCTGCGGGAGGCCCTGAACGCGCGCATCATCGCTTGGCTGGCGGCCAAGCCGCAGGGCGCCAACTGATAGGTCTGGGAGGACGAGGGCAGATGGAAGGGACCGCAGCGGTCAACCTGGCGCCGGGGGACAACTCGACGGCGGCGCTCGACGTCGAGCGGGTCAGGCGCGACTTCCCGATCCTGCAGGAGACCGTCTACGACCGGCCCCTCGTCTATTTCGACAACGCCGCCAGCGTGCAGAAGCCGCGCCAGGTCATCGAGGCCATGTCCGAGGCCTATGAGACCTACTACGCCAACGTCCACCGCGGCGTGCACCACATGAGCCAGCGCTCGACCGAGGTCTTCGAGGCCGGCCGCGAGAAAGTCGCCCGCTTCCTCAACGCCCCCTCGCCCGACCAGATCGTGCTGACCCGCGGCACCACCGAGTCGATCAACCTGGTCGCCGCCAGCTACGGCCGCGCCTTCCTCGAGGAAGGCGACGAGGTGATCCTCTCGGTGATGGAGCACCACTCCAACATCGTGCCCTGGCAGCTCCTGCGCGACGAGCTGGGCATCGTCATCAAGGTCGCGCCGATCGACGACCAGGCGAACTTCCTGCTCGACGACTTCGCCGAGCTGCTGAGCCCGCGCACCAAGCTGGTCGCCATCACCCACATCTCCAACGCGCTCGGCACCGTGGTGCCGATCGAGGCGGTGGTGCGCCTGGCCCACGAGGCCGGCGCGGTGGTGCTGGTCGACGGCGCCCAGGCGGTCGCCCACATGGAGATCGACGTCCAGGCGCTCGACGTCGACTTCTACGCCTTTTCCAGCCATAAGCTCTACGGTCCGACCGGCATCGGCGGGCTCTACGGCAAGGCCGAGCTGCTGGAGCGCATGCCGCCCTACCAGGGCGGCGGCGAGATGATCGACGTCGTGACCTTCGAGAAGACGACCTACAAGGAGCCGCCGCACCGCTTCGAGGCCGGCACCCCGGCCATCGTCGAGGGCATCGGCCTGGGCGCGGCGATCGACTACGTCTCGGCCCTCGGCCGCGAGACCATCGCCGCCCACGAGTCGGGCCTGACCGAGTACGCCGGCGAGCGGCTCTCGAGCGTCGAGGGCCTCAAGCTGCACAGCCGGGCCAAGGAGCGGGCCAGCATCATGGCCTTCGAGATGGCCGGCGCCCATCCGCACGACATCGGCACCATCGTCGACCGGGCCGGCGTGGCGATCCGCGCGGGGCACCACTGCGCCCAGCCGGTGATGGAGCGCTTCGGCGTCAGCGCCACGGCGCGCGCCTCCTTCGGGCTCTACAACACCCGCGAGGAGATCGACGTCCTGGTCGACGCCCTGGGCCGGGTGAAGGAGATCTTCGGATGATCGACCCGGAGCTGCGCCAGCTCTATCAGGAAGTCATCCTCGACCACGGCCGCAGCCCGCGGAACTGCGGCAAGCCCGACCAGTTCACCTGCGAGGCCCAAGGCAACAACCCGATGTGCGGCGACCGCCTGACGGTCTACATCGACCTGGCCGACGACGGCAGCATCCGCGAGGCGGCCTTCGAGGGGCGCGGCTGCGCCATCTCCATGGCCTCCGCCTCGATGATGACCGAGATGCTCAAGGGCAAGAGCCGCGCCGAGGCCGAAGCCCTGTTCCGCAGCTTCCAGGCGCTCTGCACCAGCGACGCGGCCGAGGCCGAAGACGGCGCCGATGTCGACGCCCTGGAGCGCCTGCAGGTCCTGGCCGGAGTCCGCGCCTTCCCGGTGCGGGTCAAGTGCGCCACCCTGCCCTGGCACACCATGCAGGCCGCCGTCAGCGGACAGGGCGGCCAAGAAGTGACCACCGAGCTGTGAGGAGGACACCGTGACCGCGAGGAGAGCGCCGTGAGCGGGCCCATGTCGCCCTTCGGCTACCCGCCGGCCGGGCCGCCGGACGAGGACTTCGTCGCCAACGCCGGCGCGCCGCTGCAGCCGGGCGTGGCCGTGGCACCCTTCGAGGCCGTCGAGGCCGGCCTGCGGACCGTCTTCGACCCCGAGATCCCGGTGAACATCTACGACCTCGGCCTGATCTACGATTGCGACCTCGCCGCCGACGGCTCGGTCAAGATCAACATGAGCCTGACCGCCCCCGGCTGCCCGGTGGCCGGCACCCTGCCCGGCGAGGTCGCCCGGGCGGTGGCCGAGGTCGAGGGCATCGGCGAGGTCGAGGTCAAGCTGGTCTGGGAGCCGGCCTGGAGCCCGGAGCGGATGACCGAAGACGCCCGTCTCGCGCTCGGCATGATCTGATACTATATAGGGCCAGGAAGGACGAAGAGACGCCATGAGCCAACAGATCATCACCCTGACCGAGGCCGCCGCCGAGCGGGTCCGCGCCCTGGTGGCGCGCGGCGACGACGGCGTGCTGGGCCTGCGCGTCGGCATCTCCACCAAGGGCTGCTCCGGCCTCAGCTACAAGGTCGAGTACGCCAAGGAGAAGAAGCAGTTCGAGGAGAAGGTCGAGGACAAGGGCGTGACCATCTTCATCGACCCGACGGCCATCATGTTCCTGATCGGCAGCGAGATGGACTACCAGGAGGGCACCTTCGAGAGCGGCTTCGTCTTCACCAACCCGAACGAGGCCGGCCGCTGCGGCTGCGGCGAGAGCTTCCACGTCTGAGCCCCCGCCGCAGGACGACGAGCGGCCGACGCCGCCCTGGCCGGGGCGGCGTTTTTGCTGATAGGATCTCTGAACGATGCGCCTTAGCCTGCTGATAAGCCTGCCATGTCTCGCGCTCCTGGCCGCCTGCGCCAGCGGCTCGGGCAACGACGCCGACCTGGCCCTCGCCTGCCAGCTCCAGGAATGCAACTGCATCAAGGACGGCTCCTCGATCTTCGCGCCCGAGACCGCCGAGATCCTCTGGCACCCCGACGGCCGCGCCTATTGCCCGGAGGGCCACCACCTGGAGGCGGTCGGCAAGGACGACTGATCCGTCGGCTCACCCTTCGTCAGGCTCAGGGTGAGGACCGAGACTCCGCCCCTCGTGCTGAGCTTTTCGAAGCATGAGTTCGTCTAGGCACGAGCTTGACGAAACGTGCCTGGCTGCCGATCGCCGTCCGACCCGGCCGTCACGACCGACTGAATTTGAGCAGCGCGGTGCCCGCCAGCGTGGCCATGGTCGCGGCCAGGCGCAGGAGGCTGAGGCGCTCCTTCAGGAAAACCACGCCGATGATCAAGACGAAGACGATGCTCGTCTCCCGCAAGGCGGCGACGAGGGCGATCGGTGCCACGGACATGGCCCAGATCACCGACCAATAGGCGATCAAGCTCAAGACGCCGAGAAAGGCGGCGAGCTTCCATATCTTGCGAAGGTGCCGGAGCGGCTCGCCTCGGCGCACCCAGAAGGCGTAGGCGGCGACCGGGATCCACTCGAGGCCGAGCATCCAGGCGGCGTAGCTGTGGGCGTTGCCGGCCAGGCGCGCGCCGACGCCGTCGACGATGGTGTAGCCGGCGATGAAACAGCCGGTGGTCAAGGCGAGCACAACCGCCCAGGGGTCACGCAGGCCCTGCGCGCCTCGCGTGAGCGCGAGGCTCATGATGCCGAGCCCGATGATGGCGACCGCCGTCAGCCCCATCGGCGACAGCATCTCGCCGACCAGGAGGACCGACAGCAGGGCGACGATCAGCGGCGCCGAGCCCCGCGCCAGGGGATAGACGTGGCTGATCTCGCCATGGCGATAGGCCAGCACGAGGAAGACCGTGTAGCCCTGATGCAGCAAGATCGACATCGCGATGTAGGGCCAGCTCTCGGCCGCGGGAAGCGGCAGGAACGGCAGCGTGCAGAGCGCCGCGACACCACTGCCGACCAGCAACATGGCCATGAAGAGCAGCCGGTCCCCGTCGACCTTGACGAAGGCGTTCCAGGTCGCGTGGAGCAGCGCGGCGAGAAGGACCACGGCGAAGACCTGTGCTTCCATTTGGCTAGAGCGACTCCCCGAACGACATGCACCCGTCGAGGACCCTAGCACGGCCTGCGAGAAGGCCCACGCGGGGCTCTCCGTGTGGCCGTCTACGGGGAGGCCTGGCCACTGATGGTGGTGCCGGTCTCTCGGCCAAGAGGGGCGACAAGAACGCCTTCGTGAGGGAATGCCGCAGGGGCTGCGCGAGGGCGTTCCGACTCGGGAGCGGCCGAGGGCTTGTCACTCAGCTGAACTCAATCGGCGTTCTGCGATCGCAAGTCGCTATTGCTCTCTTTTGTTATGTTATAATATAACATTGTCCTGGCGTGAAGCCTAGATGGAGCAGCTACCTTGGCGCCAGTCCTGCCGATCAGGTCACAACACTCTGATTCTCTTGGATGAGGGACCCATGTCTGCCATCGACCGACGGCTTCCCGTCACCGTGCTCTCCGGCTTCCTCGGGGCCGGCAAGACGACCCTGCTGAACCGCGTGCTGAACAACCGCGAGGGACGACGCGTCGCGGTCATCGTCAACGACATGTCCGAGGTGAACATCGATGCCGACCTGGTGCGCGCCGACACCGAGCTCAGCCGCACCGACGAGACGCTGGTGGAGATGTCGAACGGCTGCATCTGCTGCACGCTGCGCGACGACCTGCTCGCCGAGGTGCGGCGCCTCGCCGGCGAGGGGCGCTTCGATTACCTGCTGATCGAGTCGACCGGCATCTCCGAGCCCTTGCCCGTCGCCGCCACCTTCGACTTTCGCGACGCCGAGGGCGAGAGCCTGTCGGACGTCGCCCGCCTCGACACGATGGTGACGGTCGTGGATGCGGTGAACCTGCTCAAGGACTACTCCAGTCACGACTTCCTGCGCGACCGGGGGGAGACCATGGGCGAAGAGGATGAGCGCACGCTGGTTCACCTCTTGACCGACCAGATCGAGTTCGCGGACGTGGTGATCCTCAATAAGGTCGCCGACGCCGAGCCGCGTCAGGTGGACGCGGCCCGGAAGATCATCCGCAGCCTGAACGCCGATGCCCGGATCATCGAGACCAACCATTCCGACGCGCCCGCGGACGCGATCCTCGACACCGGGCTCTTCGACTTCCAGAAGGCCCATGAGCACCCGATGTGGGCCAAGGAGCTCTACGGCTTCGCCTACCACGTGCCGGAGACCGAAGAGTACGGCGTGGCGAGCTTCGTCTACCGGGCGCGCCGTCCTTTCGTGCCGGAGAAGATCTATGCCCTGCTGAACGGCGATCTGCCCGGCGTCATTCGCGCCAAGGGGCATTTCTGGATCGCCTCGCGGCCCGACTGGGTGGCCGAGTTCTCCCTCGCGGGCGCGCTTTCCAGCTTCAGCCCGCTCGGCAACTGGTGGGCCGCGGTGCCGAAGGACCGCTGGCCGGACAACGAAAGCGCGCGGGCCTACATGGCCGCGCATTGGCAGGAACCGTGGGGCGACCGGCGGCAGGAGATCGTCTTCATCGGGGCCGGCATCGATTGGCCCTCCCTCAAGGCCCGGCTCGACGCCTGCCTCCTGCCCGAGCCCCTCGCCCAGGGTCCCGACGAGATTCCCGACCTGCCGGACCCCTTCCCGCTCTGGCGGCGCGTTGAGGCGACTGAATAGAGGACGGCAAGAAGGACCGATTGCCGGAACCCGCTCATGCTTCGTCAGGCTCAACATGAGGAGCGGTGTCTCGCTCCTCACCCTGAGCCTGACGAAGGGTGAGCCTGACGAAGGGTGAGCCTGACGAAGGGTGAGCCAACCGCTCGGCGAGCTATGTGAGGCTCTCCGTGTGCCCGTCGACGGGAAGGGCTTGGCCGCTGATCGCGGCGCCGGCTTCCGAGCAAAGGAAGAGCGCACTGGCGGCGATCTCTTCGTGGGTGACGAAGCGGCGCATCGAGACGCTCGACTCGTACTGCTCGCGAATCTCGGCCTCGGGAATGCCCCGTGCGGCAGCCTGGGCCGCGATGACCCGGACCATGCGCTCGCCCTCCACCGGGCCGGGGCAGATGGCGTTGACCCGGACGCCGTGGGGGCCGAGCTCGGAAGCCAGGCTCTTGGTCAGGCCGATCACCGCCCACTTGGCCGAGGCATAGGGCGTGCGCAGCGGGTAGCCGAACAGGCCGGCGGTCGACGACAGGTTGACGATGGCCCCCTGCCCCTGCGCCTTGAGGATCGGCGCGGCCTTGCGGGCGCAGAGGAAAGCCCCGTCGAGGTTCACCGCCAGGGTGGCGCGCCAGTCGGCCAGGGCGATCGCCTCGACCGGCGCCGTCGGCCCCGCGATGCCGGCGTTGTTGACCAGCACGTCGAGCCCGCCGAGCCGGCCGAGCGCGGCCGCGAAGAAGGCCTCGACCTGGGCCTCGTCCGAGACGTCGGCCAAGGTCGCGCCGGCCGCCGGCGCCTCGGCGGCGAAGGCCGCCAGGGCCTCGGGCTCGACGTCGCAGATCTCGACCCGCGCGCCGGCCTCCAGGAAGGCCAGCGCGATGGCCCGGCCGATGCCCTGCGCCCCGGCCGTCACCATGACCCGCTTGCCGGCCAGATCGGTCATCGCCCCGCCCCCTTCGTCGCGTCGGTCTCGCCGACGCTATCCAGCCCGCGAGCGACGGGGAAGGAAAGCGGAAGATCGCCGTCGGCAGGAGAAAGGCGGGTGCGCCCACCGAAGCGGGCGCACCCCAGGGCCAACGGGCTTTCGCCGTTGCAGGGTTACTTCTTCTTGCCGGCCTTCTTCGCCTGGGCGGCGTAGCCGCCGTGCCGTGACTTGATCTCGTCCAGCACGGAGCCGAGCACCTGGCGCTCGGCGAGCGTCTCGTGCAGCAGGTCCTGGCACTTGGCGGCTTCGGCCGCCTCGCCCTCCTCCTCGCTCAGCCAGGCCGAGAAGCGGTCGACGTAGTGCTTGTAGTCGATGTGCCCGAGGGTCTCGGCCGCGTTCGAGGGGTCCTTGATCAAGGACGCCTTGAGGAAAGAGCGGGCCTCGCGGGCCTTGCGGTCGATCAGCGTGAAGACGCCGCTGTCGGCATGGGCGGCGGTCACCGCGCGCTCGCCCTCGCCCAGGTCGAGCTTGCGGTAGTCCCGCGTCAGCGGCGTGCCGAGGGCGATGCCGGCATGCAGCGCCACCCGGCGCGTCTCGAAGCGCTCCGCCACCTCGTGCAGGGTGTCGTTGCCGGCCTCCAGGACCTGGCTGCCGTCGAAGGTCAGGATGCGGCCGACCTCGTCGGAGAAGAAGTCCTGGGCGATGAACTCCTCGTCGTAGTCGCGCGGCGGCGCGATGCGCAGGCGCAGGCTGTTGGAGACCACGTCCTCCTCGCCGACGTGCAGCGCCATCCGCACCTCGTAGACGCCGGGCTCGGCCAGGTCCCAGCCGTTGCGGCCGACCGCCAGGAACAGCGACTCGTAGAGCGCCGCGCCCGCCGAGACGACGGCCTTGTCGGCCGACAGGCAATAGCGGGCATAGGGCGCCCACTGGCGGGCGGCCTTGCCCTGCTTCTTGATGATCACCGTCATGTGGTCGCTGGTCTCGAGCACGGACTTCGGCACGACCTGCGGCTGGCCCGAGACGTTCTGCAGCTTCATCTCCAGGACCACCGGCTCCATGAACTCGAAGATCGGCTTCTCCCGGTTGGCCCGCAGCTCGAGCCGGAAGGCGGGCTCGGGCGAGACCTGGGACTGCTCGAAGCCGTGGTCGTCGAACCAGTCGGCGTTGCCCATCTGCACGAAGCGCGCCGGGGCGTGGCGCATGAACAGCAGCTCGCTGTCGCTGAAGCGGTACTCGAAGTCCGAGAAGAAGGCCGTCTGGCCGCCGCTGACGTTGTAGGGATAGTTCATGAAGCTGCGCGCTTCGTGCTCGTTGGGCAGCGGGATCCAGGGATTGCCCCAGCTCGGCGGATGCGCCTTCTGCCAGGAGTGCGCCAGGTTGAAGGCGTGGCCCATCTCGTGGCAGGCGGTCCAGAACTTCATGCGCTCGACCCAGGCGGCCGGGTCGGCGTCGCCGGCCGGCGCATTGGCGATGAAGGAGTCGTTGAAGATCGCCGTGCCCTGGCGGTGGTTCGGGCCGATGTCGTCGAACATCACGCCGCCGAGCGTGCTGCCCCGCTCGTGCAGGGCCGCGAAGAGCACCCAGAGGGACCACTGCGCCTTGTTGGCGAAGCGCGACCAGTAGACCTGCATCGCGTCGTGCATCTCCATGTCGCTCCAGGCGGCGTCGGAGCCGGCGGCGCTGAGCGGGATCGGGTTGTCGCCGCCCGACTTTTTGACCAGGAAGCCGGCGCGCCGGAAGACGTTCTCGATGGTCAGGGTCTCGCATGGCAGGGCCGCCGGGCGGTTCGGGTGGTCGCAGGTGCCGATCGCGGTCACGGCGCCCGTGTTCTGCACCCGGTCGAACTCGAGCTCGACGTTGTGGAAGTAGGGGCTGGTGAAGCGGTAGGTCAGCGTGCGGTTGGGCGCGCCGCCGCCGCTGAACGTCACGGTCGCCTTGCGCTGGGTGTAGAACCAGCTGGTGGTCGCGGTGATCTCGACGTTGGTGTAGGGCAGCAGCCCCGTGTTGCCGTCCTTGTACCAGATCGAGCCGCTCCACTTGTTGGCGCCGAGCGGCGTCAGCTCGGCGATCCAGTGGGCCCGCGCGGTGCTGCCGAGCAGCAGGGTGCCGCTGGCCTGCATCTGCGGGTAGCGGCCGTCGACGTCGAGCCTGAGCTCCTCGCGCTGCAGCCAGAAGGGGTAGCTCGGGCCGGGCAGGGTCGGGCCCCGCGCCGCCTCCGCGCCATTGCCCTCCAGGCCGCCGCGGGGATGGCGGATCCAATAGGACCAGGCATAGGTGCCGCTGGCCGGTCGAACCCAGGGAACGTAGATCGGATAGTCGCGCGCCGCGGTCTCGAGCTGGGGCCGGGGCTCGGTCTCGGGGGCCTCGCGCGCCTGCTCTCGGATATCCAGTCCAACGTCGTTCGGCATGGCTGTTCTCCCTGCGAAAGCGAACGGGCCCGCCGGGGCAAGCCCGGTTCGGCGTCTCCTCCTGCTCGTCGAGCGGTCGTTGGAAGCGGAAGCGCATGGCAGCGCCGGACGCCGCATCGGCACCGACGGGGCTGACGGCTCGCCGCTCCGAGGTCAGTGTGCGCTTCTCACCGGTGCCGTGGTGTGGCATTCACCATGGGGCCCCGAATTTGCCCCAGGACCTTTCGGTGCGGTGACGCGCAGGCCTGTGCGACCAGCCGCGATTTGCGAGGAGACAGCATGACGGAGCTCACGACGGTCAGCGAGCAGCGCTGCTTCGGCGGCATCCAGGGTTTCTACAGCCACCCCTCGGCCGCCTGCGGCGGCACCATGACCTTCTCGCTGTTCCGGCCGCCGCAAGCCCTGGACGGCGAGCGCCGGCCGCTGGTCACCTGGCTCTCGGGCCTGACCTGCACGGCAGAGAACTTCACCGTGAAGGCCGGCGCCCAGCGCGTCGCCGCCGAGCTCGGCCTCAACGTCCTGGCGCCGGACACCTCGCCGCGCGGCGCCGGCATCACCGGCGAGGACGCCAGCTACGACTTCGGCTCCGGCGCCGGCTTCTACCTGAACGCCACCGAGGAGCCCTGGAGCCGGGCCTACCGCATGTACAGCTACGTCACCGAGGAGCTAGCGGCCCTGGTCGCCGAGGCCTTCCCGCACGACGCCGGGCGGCAGGGCGTCTTCGGCCACTCCATGGGCGGCCACGGCGCCCTGACCCTGCATCTCAAGAACCCGCGGACCTACAAGAGCTGCTCGGCCTTCGCGCCCATCTCGGCGCCCATGCGCTGCCCCTGGGGCGAGAAGGCCTTCAGCGGCTACCTCGGCCCGAACCGCGATGCCTGGCGCGACTACGACGCCACCGAGCTCCTGGCCTCACGCGGCGCCAGCGCGGCCAAACTGCTTGTCGATCAAGGGGATGCAGATAACTTCTTGAGCGAACAGCTTAAGCCGGAGCTGCTCGCCGAGGCCTGCGAAAAGGCCGGCCAGGCCCTCGACCTGCGGCTGCAGCCGGGCTACGACCACAGCTATTACTTCATAGCAACCTTCGTCGAGGATCATCTGCGCCACCACGCCGCCGCCCTCGCCGCCTGAGCCCGCCTGAGCCCGGCGGGGGCGCCCGCAAGAGAGCGCAAGGAGACGCCGGCCCATGGCCCGCTGGAAGCCCGGACAGCCCCTGGAGATCCGCAGCGAGCGCTTCATCCTGCGCTCGCTCCAGCCCGAGGACGTCGACGAGCGCCTGCTCGGCTGGCTGACCGACCCCGAGCTGATGCGGTACCTGGGCGGCCCCTGGGCCTCGAAGTCGGTGCCGTCGCTGCGCGAGAGCATCGGCAAGCTCTACGACAACCGCGACGACTTCATGCTCGGCGCCTTCCATGGCACGAAGCTGATCGGCTGCTTCTGGATCGACGCCTTCCTGCCGTCGCGCAACGCCACCACCCATCACCTGATCGGCGACACCGACTACCGCGGCATCGATGCGCCCCTGGAGTGCCGCGCGGCGATGCTCGACTGGCTGTTCCGGGCCGGCTTCGAGCGCGTCGAGGGCCGACCCTATTCGAGCTGCATCAAGGCGATACGCGGCTACGTCAAGCAGGGCTGGCACCTGGAGGGCGTCGCCCGCAAGTCCTCGCGCGACCGGGCCGGCAAGCGCCACGACAACATGCTGTTCTCCCTGCTGCCCGAGGACTGGCGCCAGCTCCGCAAGACGGCAAAGGTGCCCGGCGCCGATCCGGAGCGCCTGAAGAAGCTGCCGGCGCTGCCCGCCGAGGCCGACGCGCCGGCCGAGGCCGAGGCCGCCGACGCCTCGCCCGACGCGGCCTGAGGCGCGGAGGCCGGGGAGTCTTGGCCAGCGCGACCTTGCGACGGGTCAAGGACCGGGTTCTGGCCCGGCTGGGCCTGTCGGCCGACGCCATCCTCGCCTTCGCCGGCCTGGCCTGCTTCCTGGCGACCTGCCTGCTGCTCGGCCGGCCGCTGAGCTGGGCCTGGGCCCTCTTGCCGGGGCTCTGCTTCGCGCTGCTGCTCGAAGGCCTGGAGATCGTCGACCACTACGGCGCGCGCGGCTTCCTGGCCCTCGGCCCGGCCGGCATCGCCGACGTGGTCTTCCGCCACTGCCGCGACGTCCTGGTGATCAACGGCGGGCCCCTCCTGGTCTGGGCGGTGGCCGCCGCCGTCGAATGAGCCGGCTCCGCACGCGCCCCGAGATCTGCTAGCGTCCTCCCGGACCAGAGCAGAAGGAACCAGATGGCGCTCGACCCACGCCAAGCGACCGCCGCCCCGCCGCCGCCCCTGGAGCGCGGCCAGCGGGCGCCCAACTTCGCCCTGCCGAACGCCCAGGGCCGGGTCGAGCAGTTCTACGACCGCTTCATCGGCCACCTGGTGTTGCTGCTGGCCATGCCGAGCGCGACCAGCCCGGAGGCGCGCCGGGCGCTGACGGCGCTGTCCGCAGAGAAGGCCGCCCTGGCCGAGGCCGGCCTGGCGCCGGTCGCGCTGAGCGGCGACACGGCCATGGCGAGCGCGGCCCTAACCTCGGAGCTCGAGCTGGCGCTGCCGCTCTACGTCGATGCCCAAGGCGCGGTGCTCGCCCGTTTCGGCTTGGCGGCCGGCACCTTGGGGCTGGCGCCGCGGGCGCTGCTGTTCGACCGCAACCAGCGGCTGCTCGAGGTCCTGGAGGTCGGCGAGGACCTGGTCGAGCAACTGCGCGCGCGCTTGCCCGACAGCGGCACCGCGTCGGCCCCGCGCGGCGTCGCCGCGCAGGCCCCGGTCTTGCTCCTGCCCAATGTGCTGACGCCCGAGCTTTGCGAGCAGGCGATCGAGGCCTGGCGGGCCGACAACAGCGAGGGCCTGGTCAACCTGCCGGAGCGCGCCTACGCGGCCGCCGAGACGGACAAGCGGGTGCACGCCGTCTACTTCGATCTCAAGAAGCGCCGCGACCACGTCGCCGACGACGCCCTGAACGGCGTGCTGATGCGGGCCATCATGAGCCGGATCAAGCCGGAGCTGGCCAAGGCCTTCCGCTTTCAGCCCGGCGGCCTGGAGCGCGTCTGCATCGGCGCCTACGAGGCCGAGCGGGGCGACTACTTCCGGCCGCACCGCGACAACACGACCGAGACGACCAAGAGCCGCTGCTTCGCCGTCTCGGTCGCGCTCAACGAGGACTACGAGGGCGGCGGCGTCCGTTTCGCCGAGTACGGCCCAGAGGTCTACGACCCGCCGACCGGCGGCGCGCTGGTCTTCTCCTGCTCGCTGCTGCACGAGGCCCTGCCGGTGACCCGCGGCACCCGCTTCGCCGCCTTCACCTTCCTGCTCAGCCCGGACTACCGCGGCGGCAAGGCCTTCCCGAGCCAGCCGCGCGGCTAGAGAGACCGGCGCTGGGCCGACACCCGCTGCTGCAGGTTGACCACCGCCGCGTCGCGCGCGGCGTGGTAGAGCGCGGCGGTCGGCCGGTCGCTGGCCGGCAGCCGTGCCTCCTGGGCGAAGCGGCGCAGGGCGGCAGCGCTTTGCCGGCCCCAGAGGCCGTCGATCTTGCCTTGGTAGTAGCCCAGGGCCTTGAGGGCGCGCTGCATCGCGACGTGGCGCTCGGCCCGGCTCATCTGCGTGTAGTAGGCGCTGCCGCCGTCGCTGCGGGCGCCGGCCGAGGCGAGGACGCGCTCCTGACCGGCGACCGTCAGGCAGGCCCGCAGGTCGACGTCGTAGTAGTTGGCCAGGTGCGCGGCGACGGCCGCCTCGGTGATCTGCCGCTGCGCCATCTGGGCGCCTTCGGTCACCCCGCCGCCGATGTCGAAGGCATAGGAGTCGAGGCCGTCACGGATGAAGAACTCGGTGTCGCCCGAGCCGGCGCTGATCACCACGCCGACCGCCGAGGCGTAGACCACGCGGCCGCGCTGGGTCGAGGTGAAGTCGCCGACGATCAGGTCGTACTCCAGGTCGCCGCCGATCGAGAAGGCGATCTGGCCGATCACCGCGCTGAAGTCGGCGTCGCCTTCGACGCCGATCCGGTCGTCCTGGGTCCAGGCACCCTCGAAGAGGATCTGCCGGCCGCCGTTGGCGCTCTCCTGGCGGCCCGGCTCGATGGTCCTGACCTTGCCGGTCTTGAGGTTGGAGACCGCCGTATGGACCCACCACTCGCCGCCCTTGCTCAGCCGGCGGTCGCGGAACTCTCGCGGCACGGTCTGGTCGCGGATGTTGCCGATCACCACCTCGACCGGGCCTTTCGGCGAGGACTCGATCAGCCGGCCGAGGCAGCGCAGGCCGGCGGTCTGATCGGTGTCGATGGCGGAGATCGGCGCCCGGGCCTGAAAGGCCACGGGACCCGGCGCCACCCCGGCGCAGGCGCTCAGCGCCAAGGCGCTGGTCACCACGGAGAGCAGCGAGAACCTGGACCGCGTCATCGGGCATCTCCCGGTTGTCGGCCCCTTGGCGGGGCGGTCCTAGGAAGAACGCCGGGCTGCCCGGCTTATTCCGCGCCCCGACGCGATTTCGCAGCCCCTTAAGAGAGCCGGAAAGCTCTGCTCTTAATCAGATGGTTAGGGACATCTCCTCAGACTGCACAGCACCTGAATCGGGGCCGATCGGATAAGCCTGTCGTGAGATGCGTGGCTTTCGCCACAGCGTTAGACTCCGTCTTTGCGCCCAATGGCAAAGCGACGTCGCGACGTCCGGGGGGGGGGGTATCGAGATGACCAGAGCCATCGCGCGCTGCGCCGCCGGCATCGTCCTCTTGCTGGCTGCCGTTTCGGCTCCGACGGCCTGGGGCCAAGCGGCCGGAGAGAGCGGCGAGGACACGGCCCGGCAGGCCTTGGAGGAGGCGCGCATCGGCCTCGAAGTAGCGATCGAGGCCGAGGGGCCCGATCACCCCGAGGTCGCCGCCCGCCGCTCCGACCTGGCCTCCGAGCTGTTCCGGCAAGGCGACCGGGCCGGCGCCGAAGAGCAGCTCCGGCGCGCGGTCGAGATCCTGCGCGCCGCGCCGTCGGAGGAGGCGGATCTGACGGCCCGCAGCCTGCACAACCTGGCCTACGTGCTGGCGGCGCAGGACAAGCACGAGGAAGCCGTCGGCCTCTACCGCCAGGCCATCGAAGAGTATCGCCTTCATGGCCTGGAGATGAGCCAGAACCGCGCCGGCTCGAACAAGACGCTGGGCGACTCCCTGGTCGCCCTGCAGCGCAACGAGGAGGCCGAAGAGAGCTATCGCACGGCCCTCGGGATTCTCGAACGCCTCGCCGACGTCAACGGCGACTATGTCGACGGGATCCGCTACGGCCTGATCGATCTCTACAAGGGCCGCGAGGCCTTCGACGAAGCCGAGACGGCCTACCGCGACATGATCGCCGCCCAGGCGCAGAGGCTCGGCGAGGACCACCACGTGGTCGTCGGCAGCATGACCGACCTGGCCCGGCTGCTCGAAAGCCTGGAGCGCTACGACGAGGCCGAGGCCCTGCACCGCGACGGCATGGCCCGCTACCGCAGCAGCCTCGGCGAGGACCACTACACCATCGGCTGGAAGCACCTGCACCTCGGCCGGCTCTACCGCAAGCAGGACCGCCAAGAAGACGCGGCTCGGGAGTTCGCCGCGGCCGAGCCCTATCAGGAGCCCTTCCTCGCCGCCGAAGCGGCGCAGCTCGGCGCCGACTCGCCGGGCTTCGCCCAGCGCCTGATGGACACGGCCTGGGTCTACCGCAACGAGATCGGCGACCTCGACAAGGCGCGGTCCTACGCCGAACGGGCCCTGGCGCTTCTCGAAGCGGCCTACGGGCCCGACGACCCCCGCTTGCTCGAGCCGCTCGGCGCGCTCGGCGACGCCATCGAGGCACAGGGAGCCTACGCCGAGGGCATCGCGGTCCATCGGCGCATCGTCGCCCTCACCGAGCGACGGGAGGGACGCGAGTCCCCCGCGCTGATCGAGCCCCTCAAGAAGCTGGCCTTCGCGCTCAACGACGGAAACCAGCCACGAGAGGCCGACCGGCAGATCGAGCGCGCCCTGGAGATCACCCTGGCGACCGCCGGGCCGGAGTCCCGCGCGGTCGGCGAGCGCTACAACGAGCTGGGCGTCCTGGCCATGCGCCGCGGCGACGACAGCCTGGCGGCGGACCGCTACCGGCAGTCGCATGAGGTCTTCGTGCGCCTCGACGGGCCCACCGGCCGCAAGGCGGTAAATCAGCAGGCCAACGTGCTCCGCTCCCTGCGGGCCAGCGGCCGGATCGACGAGGCCGTCGAGGAAGCCGTCGCCCTGCTCGACCTGACCGCAGGGACTCTCGACCTCAAGCTCGATCTGTTCCGCGAGCTTCTGCTCGACGGCTACCTGAGCGATCCGTCACCCGCGCAATCGGAAGCGCTCTTCGAGGCCATCGCCGCCCGCGAGCACGAGGAGATCGGGCGGGGCCGGACCTTGCTGCTCCACTATCTCGGCCACCTGGCCCGGAACGAGGACAAGCCGGACCTGGCCGAGTCGATGTTCCGGCAGTCCCTGGCGGTCTACCGGGAGACCGTCGGCCCGGAGCCCGACCGGGAGCCCGAGTGGATGGCGCCGCAGCTCTTCGAGCTGGCCTCACTGTCGCGCCAGAAGGGCGCGCTGGCGCAGGCGGTCCGGCACGTCGACGAGGCCATCGCCTTGCTCGTGCCCGACGAGAGCCTCGACCTGCCGACCCTGGTCAAGAGCGAGTCCCTGCGCGGCGTCCTCGCCCTCGACCTGGGCGAGGTCGAGCAAGGCCGCGAGGTGCTGACGCGCGCGATGGCGCGGCTGCCGCGCCTGGATCCGCCGCAGCCGAGACTGGCCGCCCAGGTCCGCCACAACCTGGCGAACGCCCAGCAGCTCGGCGGCGATCCCGCGCTGGCCCTCGACACCCTGGCGCCCGCCTTGGCCAGCATCGAGTCCGCCTTCGGCGAGGACGATGTCGATTTCACCTTGCACCTGAAGTACCGCGGCGTGCTCAAGTCGAGCCTCGACGACCCGGGCGGCGCGGAAGCCGACTTCCGGCGCGCCCTGGAGATCGAAGAGCGAAACGGCCGGGGCGAGCAGCCCTTCACCGCGGACCTCGTCGCCGACCTGGCCAGCACGCTCTCGACGCAGGCCCGCCATGCCGAGACTCTGCCCCTGCTCGAGAGGGCGGTCGAGATCAGGCAGGCGCGGCTCGGCCCGGACCATCTCAAGGTCGCTGAGGCCCTGGTGTCCCTGGGCGACAGCCAGCAGACCTTGGGGCGCAACGAGCTTGCCCACGGCCATTTCCAGCGCGCGCTGGAGATCCGGGAGCGCAATCCGGAGACGACGCCGGAACTGATGGCCTGGGCCTTGGAGCGGGTCGCCGACACGGCGGGCTTTCTCGGCGACATCGACGGAGCCGGCGACCTCCTGCGGCGTGCCCTCGCCGTCTGGCGCGAGTCGGATCCCACCAACGAATGGCGCGCGCAGACCCTGCGGAAGTACGCCGCCTATCTCCGCATCACATCGGATTACGACGGCGGCGTGGCCATGAACCGGGAAGCGCTGACCCACAGCGAGTCGCTCTTCGGCAAGACCAGCCCGAAGCTGTTCACCGACCTCAACACGCTGGCCCATGCCTACCTGGAGATGGGTCGGAGCTTCGACGCGGCGGAGCAGCAGCTCCGCGCCATCGCCATCCTCGAGTCCCAAGACCAGGGCGATCCCCTGCAGTTGGCGATGAGTCTCACCAAGCTCGCCTCCATCAAGATGGCCTGGCGCGAAGATCAGGAGGCCGAGCAGCTTCTCCTGCGGGCCGAAGCCGCCTTGGCGCCCCTCGCCGGGCGCACCCGCTTCGCCGTCGGCAGCGCGCTCCAAGAGCTCGGCGCTGCCTTCAAGAACCTCGAGCAGCTCGACAAGGCGGAGCGCCTCTTGCGGCAGGCGATGCAGGTCTTCGAGGCCACGACCGGCGAAGGACACCTGCAGCGCTCGATGGTTCGCCTGCAGCTCGCCAACGTCGAGCTCGACCGCGAGGAATTCGCGTCCGCGCTGGCGCTGATGGAGCAGACCTTCGACGAGATCAAGGACCGGCTCGGCCCTGACAACCCGATCACCGGCCTGATCCTCGAGGTCACGCCGGCGATCTACTTCCTCAACGGCCAGCCGGAGAAGGCCCTGGCCCTGTTCGACGAGGCCCTGGCGGCGGGCGCCGGCGACAACCCCATGCGCGACAACCCCATGATGGCCTTCGTCAACGCCTATCGCGGCTTGGTCGAATGGCAGCGCGGCGACCTCGACGCGGCCCTCGCGACGATCTCCCAGGCCAGCGCCATGGAGCGCCAGAACATCCGGAGGGCGGCCCAGGACCGGAGCGGGTCGGGCCAGAGCCGGCCCTACAACTTCGCCATAGCCCTGACCGCGCACATCGCGCTCCTGCACCACCTGGCGACGCAAGAGCCCGAGAAGCGCGCGCGCTATCTCGCCGAGGCCTTCGAGATCGCCCAGGAGCAACAGGGCGGCTCGGCCGCCGGCGCGCTGGCCCGCATGGCAGCCCGCTTCGGCGCCGGCTCCGACCGCCTGGCCGGCGTCGTGCGCGAGCGCCAGGACCGCCTCGAGCACTGGACCCGCATCAGCCGCAGCCTCTCGGGCGCCGCCTCGAAGCCGCTCGATCGGCGCGACCTGGCCGAGGAAGCCGAGCAGCGCGCGCTGCTGGCCCGCCTGGACGGCGAGATGGCCGCGCTCGACCAGACCATCGCGCGCGACTTCCCGGACTACGCCGCCTTGATCCGGCCGGGCGCCGCCACGCTCGAAGAGATCCAGCGCCTGCTCGGCCCGGACGAGGCCCTGCTGTTCTTCAGCGTGCAGGAGGCCGCCGAGAACCCGGCCCTGGAGATCTACCTGAAGGACTTCATCCCCGGCCGCACCACGCTGTGGCTGGTCCGTCCCGACAGCCTGGAGCTGGTCTGGATCGACCTCGACAAGGGGCGCCTGAAGGAGTCCGTCACCGAGCTGCGCCGCACGCTCGATCCCAGCGTGCTGTTCATCGAGCGCCTGGAGGACGTGCCGCCCTTCGAGGAGAGCACGGCCCACCGGCTCTATCGCGACCTCTTCGCGCCGGCCGAGCCCTTGCTGGAGGGCGTGCGCAACCTCTTCGTGGTGCCCAGCGGCCCGCTGCAGAGCCTGCCGCTCGGCGTGCTGATCACCGAGCCGAGCGACCGGCCGGTCGCCGACCTGGCCGGTCACGCCAAGCTCAACTGGCTGGCCCGCGACTACGCCATGACCACCCTGCCCTCGGTCTCCTCGCTGCGCTCCCTGCGCCACTTCGCCGGGACGGCCCGGGCCGGCGCGCCCTTCACGGGCTTCGGCAATCCCTTGCTGCAAGGCGACCCCGGCGAGGTGCGCGGCCTCAACCTGGCGGCCATGTTCCGCGGCGCCCTGGCCGACGTCAGCGCGGTGCGCGACCTGCCGGCCCTGCCGGACTCCGAGAAGGAGCTGCGCGACATGGCCGCCGCCCTGGCCGCGCCGGCGGACAGCCTCTACCTCGCCGAGCAGGCGACCGAGGCGCAAGTCAAAACGATGGACCTATCGGACAGCCGGGTCCTGGCCTTCGCCACCCATGGCCTGGTCGCCGGCGAGCTGGCGGACAATGTCGAGCCCGCCCTGGTGCTGACCCCGCCGGAGACCGGCAGCGCGCTGGACGACGGCCTGCTGACGGCCAGCGAGATCGCCCAGCTCAAGCTCAACGCCGACTGGGTGATCCTCTCGGCCTGCAACACGGCCTCCGGCGACCGGCCGGGCGCCGAAGGCCTCTCGGGCCTGGCCCGCGCCTTCTTCTACGCCGGCAGCCGGGCGCTGCTGGTGTCCCATTGGCCGGTGGTCTCGGACGCCGCCGTCAAGCTGACCACGAGGATGCTCGAAGCCGCCCGCCGCGACGACCTGACCCGCGCCGAGGCCCTGCAGCTCTCCCTGCTGTCCCTGATGGAAGACCCGGAGCACCCCTACTACGCCCACCCCATGTTCTGGGCGCCCTTCACCGTGGTCGGCGAAGGCGGCCGGCTGGGCGGCTAGCGGTTGGCTGGGAATCGAGCGCGAGCAGGTCGCCGGCGAGGTGCCAGCGGCCACCCTCGCCCTTCGCCAGGCATACCAGGATTGCTAAGAGCCCGCCGGGCCTCAGGCCTCGACCCGCTTGGCGGCGAGGACGGCGTTGAGGCCGCCGAAGGCGAAGGAGTTGGAGATGGCCGCGCCGACCGGCATGGCGCGGCCCTCGTTCGGCACGTAGTCCAGGTCGCAGTCCGGGTCGGGATCGGTGAAGTTGGCGGTCGGCGGCACGAAGCCCTCCTCGAGCGCCTTGATCATGGCGACCAGCTCGATGGCGCCGGCGCCGCCCAGGGCGTGGCCGTGCATCGACTTGGTGGAGGAGACGACGATCCGCCCGGCGTGGTTGCCGAAGGTCTCCCGCAGCGCCTTGGTCTCGGTGATGTCGTTGGCCGAGGTGCCGGTGCCGTGGGCATTGACGTAGTCGACCGCCTCGGGCGCCAGCTCGGCGTCGCGCAGGGCGTCCTGCATCGCCCGCACCGGCCCCTCGAGGGTCGGCTGGACGATGTCGCCGGCATCCGCGCTCATGCCGAAGCCGGCCATCTCGGCATAGACCTTGGCGCCGCGGGCCTGCGCCCGCTCCAGCGGCTCCAGGACGAAGACCGCCGCGCCCTCGCCCAGGACCATGCCGGTGCGGTCCTTGGAGAAGGGCCGGCAGGTGTCGGCCGCCATGACCCGCAAGGCCTCCCAGCCCTTCATGGTGCCGAGGGTGATGCAGGCCTCGGTGCCGCCGGTCACCGCCACCTCGGCCTGGCCGTGGCGGACCATGTGGAAGGCCTGGCCGATGGCGTGGGTCGCCGAGGCGCAGGCGCTGGCCACGGCGAAGGACGGGCCCTTGAGGCCCACTTCCATGCTCACCTGGCTGGCCGCGGCGTTCAGCATCAGGCGGGGAATTGTGAAGGGATGCAGCCGCTTGGCGCCCTGGCCGTAGACCCGGTAGTAGTTGTCGTCCAGGGTCGACTGGCCGCCGACGCCGCTGCCGATGATCGTCGCGGTGCGCAGCGACAGCGCTTCGTCGAAGCCGATGCCGCTGTCGGCCACGGCCTCGCGGGCGGCGACCAGGGCGAGCTGCGAGAAGCGGTCGAGCAGCGCCAGCCGGCCCTTCTCGAAATGATCGTCCGGGTCGAAGTCCTTCACCTCGGCGGCGATCTTCGTGAACAGCTTTTCCGGCGGCACCAGGGTGATCTCCCGGATGCCCGAGCGGCCGGCCTTGATGTTGGACCAGAAGGTCTCGGTGTCGTTTCCGTTCGGCGCGATGGTGCCGAGCCCGGTGACGGCGACTCGTCTCTTAGCCATGCTGCCCAATTCGCTGATCTAGGTGCGCTATGAGTTTCGGGCCCGGAGCGGCTCAGGCCTGCTCCTGGACGATCTTGTCGACCGCCTCGATCACCTCGGCGACCGTGTTGAGGTCCGTGCCGGTCGCGCTGGGATCGTTGGCGTTGTAGGGAATGGAGATGTCGAACTCCTCCTCGATCGCGAAGATGATCTCCACCAGATCGAGCGATTCGATCGAGAGGTCGTCCATGGTGGACTCCGGCTTGACCGTCGCCGGATCCACGGACATCTGCTTCGCGATGATCTGAACGATCGCTTCTTGTGTCGTTGCCATCGGTCCCCCTTACCGATTGTCGCCGGGCGCCGACTCGTGGCTGCCCGCACCCTCGTCGCTAGCTCCCTCTAGAGCTTTGACCTTCTTTCGGAGCGTTTTCAAGTCGTTGAACATGAATTTCAGACGCTTCGTGTAAAGGTAGGTCTCGAAGGCATCTTCCCGGTCCACCGCCGGATAGCCGGCCCAGACCGAGCGCGGCGGCACCTTGCGGCCGACGCCGGAGCCCGCGGCGATGACGGAATCGTGGCCGATCTCGATGTGATCGGCGACGCCCACCTGGCCCGCCAGCACCACCCGATCGCCGATCACCGTGCTGCCGGCGATGCCGACCTGGGCGCAGATGAAGCAGTTCTCGCCGATCCGGACGTTGTGGCCGACCATCACCAGGTTGTCGATCTTGGTGTTGCGGCCGACCCGGGTCGCCGCCACCGTGCCGCGATCGATGGTGCTGCAGGCGCCGATCTCGACGTCGTCCTCGAGCACCACCGTGCCGATCGAGTTGATCCGCACGATCTCGGTGTTGAAGGCCTCGACCTTGCCGCTGGCCTTGGCCGTCTCGACGCTGCCCGGCTCGGGCGTGACGTAGCTGAAGCCGTCCGGCCCGATGCAGGCGTTGGGCTGCAGGATCACCCGCTGGCCCAGCTCGACCCGGTCGCCGATGCGCGCCCCGGCATGGATCAGGCAGCCGGCGCCGAGCCGGGCGCCCGCGCCGATCGAGACGTGATCGAGGATGACCGAGCCCGCGCCGACCACGGTGCCGGCGCCGATGACGGTGAAGGCACCGACGGTCACGCCCTCGCCGATCTCGGCATCCTCGGCGACGCGCGCGCTGGGGTCGATGCCCGGCGCCAGCACCGGCGGCCGCTTGAAGGCCTCCATCAGGCCGGCCATGGCATAGCGGGAGCGGCGCACGACCAGGTAGCCGTCGAGCCGGCCGGCCGGCGGCTCCGCGCCGTCGGTCAGGACGGCGCTGCGGGCGGCGCTGGTCTCCAGCAGCTCGACCAGCGCCGGCTCCATGGCCAGGGCCAGGTCGCCGGGCCCGGCCGCCTCGGCCGGATGCACCGGGCGCTCGACCCGGAGGCTGCCGTCACCCACCAGGTCGGCATTCAGGGCCTCGGCCAGTTCGCTGAGCTGCATCGCCACGCCGCCGCCGTCTCCCTTGCCAGCCGCCGGCTTCCGCGCATGGCGCGCCCGCGGGCGGAGCCGCTTGTCGCAGCCGCGACGGGGTTTGTCCAGCCCAGCGGCCGGTTCCGGCCGCGCCCCGGCCCGACGGAGGCCCCGGCCCGGAATCGCGGCGGCCCGCGGGCTCCGGCTCACAGGGTCGCGGCGCGGCCCGCCCGGCCCGGGGCCTGTTCTCTCATGGCACGCGCCTGCAGCGAGACCCACCAGATGGCCGCGCTGCCCAGGAAGAAAAGGCCCAAGCCGGCCAGGAACAGGCAGACGAAGAGCATCGGGGACATGGTCATGTCGGGCTCCATCGAAGGATTGGGAAGCCGCTCGAGGGGCCGGCCGCGACGGCCGGCTCGAGCGCCGTTGCCCGCAGGAGATCACCGCCGGAAAGCCCGAGCATTGAGCTGCGTCAAGGGCCGACAGGCCGCTGAAAAGCTGCCAGCGACCGCCCTCACCCTTCGTCAGGCTCAAGGCGAGGGCGAGCGGTCCCAGTCGTTTCACCTCATCCTGACCTTGGCGAAGGATGACCCCGGTCAAGGCGCCGGGCCCCTCAGCGGCTTGCTAAAGCAGCGCCGTCTCGAATTCGAGGTCGGAGAGCAGCTCGACGCCGCTCTCGGTGACCAGGATCTGCTGCTCCAGCTTGACGCCCTCGGCGCCGCCGGGCTCGCCGGCGTAGCTCTCGACGCAGAACACCATGCCCGGCTCGACCAGGCCGTCGTGGCCCTGCTCGCGGATCCTGTCCTCGTGCAGGACCAGGGGATATTCGTTGCAGAGGCCGATGCCGTGGGCGACGCAGGGGATCTCGAAGGGCCGGAAGGTCTCGGGGAGCTGCCAGGCCAGCTCGGCAACCTCGTAGAAGCTGCGGCCGGGCTGGAAGATCTCGACGTTGCGGCTGACCTGCTCGTGGGCCAGGGCGTAGATCCGGCGCTGCGCGTCGCTGCCGGCCCCCTCGCCGACCAGCCAGCTCCGCGAGATGTCGGCGCCGTAGCCCTGCGGGCCGATCAGGTCCGAGTCCAGGCCGATCATGTCGCCGGGCTCGACGCGGCGGTCGCTCGCCTCGTGGTACCAGGGGTTGGTGCGCGGCCCGGAGCTGAGCAGCCGGGTCTCGATCCACTCGCCGCCCAGCTCGATGTTGGTCCGGTGCAGGATCGCCCAGATCTCCTGCTCGCTCATGCCGGGCCGGGTCGCCGCGCGCATGCGCCGGATGCCGGTCTGGCAGACGCCGACCGCCGCGCGGATGGCGTCGACCTCCTCCGGCAGCTTGATCATACGCGCCAGGTGGGCGATTTCCTGGCCCTCGACCAGGGTCACGCCCTCCGCCTCCAACAGGTGCGTGCCCAGGGGGTCGAGGCGGTCTACCGCCAGGCGGCGGTTGCCGCCGCCGTGCCGGCCCAGGAGATCGAGGATCTCGGCGGCCCAGCGCCGGGCGTTCTCGCCGGCGCGCGGCCCGGAGGTGAAGTGATACCAGGCGACCGCCTCGCGGACCTCGTCGACGGCCGGGCAGTCGGCCGAGAGATGCGCGCAGCCCTTGAACTCGAACAGCACCACCGGGCCCTCGCAGGCCACGAAGGCGTAGCGGCAGGGGTTGTGCAGGCAGTAGACCTGCATGTTCGAGGTGCCGGTGGCGTAGCGGATGTTGACCGGGTCGTAGAACAGCCCGGCGGCGCAGTCGGCCTTGACCAGCTCGGCCCGCAGCCGAGCCAGGCGGCCCAAGTGCAGCCGCTGGCGCCAGTCGCTCCGCTCGTCGATCGATCCTTGATCCGGCACGGCGATGCCTCCCCCTGCGAGCTTGCCTATCAGGGGGTTACGGTGCCGGCTTCCCGTCGGCGGTCAAGCCAAGAAGCGACGCTAGAGCGTTTTCCGCTCACGCGGAATCACGGCACCGGCCCGCTCCCCCTCCCGGCCACCCAATAGGATACTGCCGTGGGTGGCCGGGAGGGGGAGCGG
>JANQLT010000106.1 GCA_028280455.1 Kiloniellales bacterium | reverse complement strand
CTCTCAACTTGAAACGACGACGCGCCGGATGGGACGATACTTTCCTCCTCAAACTCATGACTCATGTGCGTTAGCCCTGCCAGCGAGGGGGAGGGTTAGGGTGGGGGGCCGCGGAGCGGGCAAGAGAAGGCGCTTCTGCGCTGAACCGGACGGTAGTGAACCTGGTGGGCGGGCGCCCGTTCAGCCGCCGTAGCTCTGTACCAGGGAGCCGGCGATCAGATACCAGCCGTCGACCAGCACGAAGAAGATCAGCTTGAACGGCAGCGAGATGATGATCGGCGGCAGCATCAGCATGCCCATCGACATGAGGACGGAGGCGACCACCATGTCGATCACCAGGAAGGGCAGGAAGATCAGAAAACCGATCTCGAAGGCGCGGCGCAGCTCGCTGATCATGAAAGCGGGGATCAGGGTCGATAGCGAGATATCTTCCGGGCCGTTGACCTCCTCGGCATTGGAGAGATCGAGGAAGAGCGCCAAGTCGGCCTCCCGCACCTCGTTGAGCATGAACTCGCGCAGCGGCACGCTGGCCCGCTCGAAGGCCTCCATCTCGTCGATCTCCTGATTGAACATCGGCTCGAGCGCTTCGTCGTAGATGCGCTCGATGGTTGGCGCCATGATGAAGGCGGTCAGGAAGAGGGCGAGGGAGATCAGCACCGAGTTCGGCGGCGTTTGCTGAATGCCGAGCGCGCTGCGCAGGAAGGACAGCACGACGATGATGCGGGTGAAGGAGGTGACCATCACCAGGATAGACGGCGCCAGGCTGAGGACCGTGACCAAGGCGATGATCTGCACCAGCGCCGCTGCCGTCGAGCCGTCCTCGCTGCCATTGAGGTCGATGCTGAGGCTTTGCGCCAGGGCGACGGCGGGCAGAGCCAGCGCTGCGACGGCAATGCCCAGCAGGATGAGCAGCGGTCTCCTCATGCCGTTTCGGCCCTCTGTCGCCGGGGGAGTCCGCCGTCTTTGATCGTCTCGGCTTCGTCGTTGTTTCCCGCTTTGCCGGCGAGTTCGCCGAGCGAAAGCTCCGAATTGGCGCCCAGCAGCACGAGGTGCTCGATCCCGTCGCAATCCAGGATGACAGCGCGCCGCTTGGCGTCGAGGGCGAGACTTTCCTTCACCCTGAGGCGCCGCTCCTTGCCCGGCCGGCCGGCCATGCGATGCACCACGCCGATGCGGCCCATGACCCAGGCCACCAGGTAGATCAAGGCCACGACCGCCAGCAGCGCGATCGCGAAGGTCACGTAGGTGTTGAGGTCCATCCGGCGTTCGGCTCGTGCGGTCGCTAGCGTTGACCGGCCTTGGCGTAGGCTGAGATGGCGCGTCGCTGGCCTTGCGTCGCGCGTAGCCCGTTGGCAGCTTCTTCCAATTGGCCTGCGAGGCAGTGTCTCGCCGCCTGCATTTCGCAGATCGCGTTGGTGATCAGGCGCCGATTTTCCGTGTCGCCGCTGACCTCGTGCGCCAAGCAAGCGACGATGTCCTCGAGCTCGCTGACCACCGTCTCCATGCCGCTGCCGTCTCCGGCTTCGAGGCGCCGGCACTCGCCCTGCAGCCGCGAGAGCGCTTTGTCGAGGCGACAAGCCAGGTCATCGTGTGGCGGGGTTTGCGACGTCATTCTTGCTCCCGGTGTTGCTTGGCGCCGGCATTGAGGCGGTAGACGTAGGCCAGGATCTCGGCAACGGCGGAGAGGGCTTCGAGCGGGATGTCGCTGTCGACGTCCACCTTGTCCAACATCTGCACCAGCTCGGCATCGGTACGAACTTTCACGCCTTCGCTGAAGGCGATATCGAGAATCTGCTCCGCCGTGGCGCCATGGCCCTTGGCAATGACCCTGGTGCCCTCGGCCCGGCCTCCGCTGCGCAGCGCGACGGCGACCGGGTCGCGGTCGTCGAGAGCGTCCGCTTCGGTCCGCTCGCTGTCACCCATGCCACGCCATGCTCCGCATCCTTGCACCGGAGTCAGGACGAGCCATCCGCCCTTTGCGAAAGGGTGAAGCGCTATGCTTAAGATTTAGTTGAAGAAAACGCAGTCTGAGTGGGGTTTAGCTGCCGACGACCTGCCTTTTGTCGCCGGCGTCCTGGCCAGCGTCCTCGTCCTCGTCAGCTGCTCCGCTTGCGGCCTGAACCGCGCTGCCCAGTGCCGCCGCGAGCGCGTCGCTGCTGGCTGCTGCGGCGCGGTTTTCTTCTTGGATCCTCTGATGGATCTCTTCCCGCAGAACACTGGCTTCTGCCGGAAAGGTAAAGCCAAGCTTGATCGACTTACCGCGGATGTCGACGACGGTGACTCGAATGTCATCGTTGATGATGACCGATTCGCCGACTTTTCGTGTCAGGTAAAGCATTTCCCGGTCCGCCCTGTATTGCTTTCCCGGCACCGACTGCCTGAGGCGGAGATTAAAGCAGACTTTACGCGTCGTTAACAAGCGAACGGCTAGTATTCGCATCAAATCGGGTTTTTCTATCGCACAAGCGCGCCGGGCGGACATGGACAAAGCCTTTTCGATTTTCACTGCAGTGGCACGCCGGATGGACTGGCTCGGCCAGCGCCAGACGGTGTTGGCCCAGAACGTCGCCAACGCGGACACGCCGCACTACAAGCCGCAGGATTTGACCGAGCGCTCATTCCTGCAGGCGGTGCGCAGCAGCGGCAGCCAGAGTGCGCCGAAGAAGACTCACGCCCTTCATATCGACACCGCGATGAGCGGCGCGCAGGACCCGCGTCAGCGCGAGCAGAAGGAGCGTTACGAGACGGCGCCCTCGGGCAACGCCGTGGTGCTGGAAGAGCAGCTGGTTCAAGTGCAGGAGAGTCAGATGCAGTACGCCGCCCTGACCTCGCTCTACAGCAAGCAGATGTCGTTCTTTCGCCTCGCCCTGACCGGCCAGCGCTGAGTAGGAGACCCCCATGGACTTCGGCAACGCTTTGGATATTTCCGCCGCCGGCATGAAGGCGCAGGGCGCACGCCTGCGCGTCATCGCCGAGAACGTGGCCAACGCCGACAGCACGGCGACGACGCCGGGGGGCGAGCCCTTCCGGCGCAAGACCATCCTGTTCCAGAGCGAATTCGACAAGGCGCTCGGGGCAGAGCTGGTGGCCATCAAGGGCGTACAGCCGGACAAGAGCGATTTCGGCCGCGACTTTCGCCCCGGCCATCCGGCCGCCGACGCGGAGGGCTACGTGCTGACCTCCAACGTCAACACGCTGATCGAAATGACCGACATGCGGGAAGCTCAGCGTAGCTACGAGGCCAATCTGCGGGTCATGCGCACGGTTCGCCAGATGCTCGAGCAGACCGTCAGCATCCTCCGCTAGCAGCCTGCGGCAACCTTCGAGTAACGAGGACCACGGACCGTGCCGACCAACATCGCCGAAGCGATCTCCGCCTACCGCAACATGCAGCGGGAGAGCGGCCTTGGCGGCCTGAGTGCGCGCGACTCCCAGCCGGGCGACAGCTTCGCCGAAGCGCTGCGCGAGGCAACGGACGACGCGATTGCGACGCTCAAGACCTCCGAAGAGGCGTCGATGAAGGCCGCCATGGGCAAGGCCGACCTCAACGAGCTGGTGGTGGCCGTCAGCAAGGCGGAATTGACCCTGCAGACCGTGGTGACGGTGCGCGACCGGGCCATCCAGGCCTATCAAGATATCCTGCGCATGCCGATCTGATCGGCTGAGGTACGCACGCGAGGATGACACCGACCGACGTTCTCGAGCTATCCCGTGAATCCGTTTGGGTCACGCTGAAGGTCGGCGGCCCCATCCTGGTGGTCGCCCTGGTCGTCGGTCTCTCCATCTCCCTGGTCCAGGCGCTGACGCAGATTCAGGAAATGACGCTGTCCTTCGTGCCGAAGATCATCGCCATCTTCGTCGCTCTGGTGCTGCTGCTGCCCTTCATGCTGACGACCTTGATCGATTTTACGCGGGAGCTGATGGACCGCGCCATCGCGCTTGGGTGAGGCGATGCTCTCGGAGCTGCTTCCGGACAGTCTCTTCGCCTTCTTGCTGACCTTCGTGCGTCTGGGCGCCTGCCTGATGTTTTTGCCGGTCATGGGTGAGCCCTGGGTCTCGGCCCGTATTCGACTGCTTTTCGCGTTGCTCCTGACCCTTATCATCCAACCGGCGGTCGCACCCCTGTTGCCGGCCATGCCGGCCAGCGCGCTGCAACTGGGACTGCTGGTCTTGGGGGAGGCGCTGATCGGTGTCTTTCTCGGTCTTCTGGGCCGTGTCTTCATCACGGCGCTGACCACTGCCGGGATGATCATTGCCTACTCCAGCTCGCTGGCCAACGCCTTGGTCGACGACCCAAGCGCAGCACAGCAAGGCTCGATCTTCGGCAGCTTCCTGACCATCGTTGCGCTGCTCATGATCATGGCGCTCAACCTGCACCATCTTTTCATCCAAGCGGCCGTTGACAGCTATGGGCTGATCGCACCCGGGCGACCGCTGCCGGTGGAAGACTTGTCTCGCATGATGACGGAAGTGGTCGCTCGCTCCTTTCTCGTAGCCATGAAGCTGTCGCTGCCCTTCATCGCAGCTTCGGTGATCTTCTATCTCGGGCTCGGCGTGCTTGGCCGCCTGATGCCGCAGATGCAGGTCTTCTTCGTCGCCATTCCCCTGCAGATCGCCATCGGCCTCCTGGTCCTGACGGTCAGCATGGCGGCGGTTATGCAGGTCTTCCTGGGTGAGCTGGAGCTCACCTATCTGCCCTTTGCGCTGAACTGAGGCGGCCATGGCCGAGAAAGACCAGGACGACAGTCAAAAAACCGAAGAACCGACGCCGAAGCGCCTACAGGAGGCGCGGGACAAGGGCGACGTCGCCAAGTCCCAGGAGGTCAATCACTGGTTCATGCTGTCTGCCTTCGCTCTGACCCTAGCGGTTTTCGCGCCTGGGGTCATGCGCGAGCTGGCCGAGGTCATGCTGCCCTTCTTCGCCATGCCGCATGATCTGCGTTTCGGCAACGGCGACATGCTGCTCGACCTGCTGCTGCAAGTCGCCGCCATCCTGGCCATTCCCATTGCCGTCTTGCTCGCCGCCGCGATCGCAGGCGGGATGCTGCAGCACGGGCTGATCTTCTCGGGTGAGAACGTCAAACCGAAGCTCAGCAAGATCTCTCTCATCGAAGGCACCAAGCGGCTCTTCTCCGCCAAGGCCATTGCCGAGTTCATCAAGGGCATCGCCAAGATCACCATCGTCGGCGTCGTGATCTTCCTGGTCGTCTATCCGGAGTTGCCGCTGGTCGAGATCATGCCCAAGCTCGGCTTCACCGAGTCGCTCTGGCTGATGCTCGACGAGGCCGTCGCGGTGCTGATCGGCGTCATTGCGGTCATGGCCGCCATCGCCGGGCTGGACTTCATGTTTCAGCGCTTCCAGCACATGAAGAAGCTGCGCATGTCGCGTCAGGACATTCGCGACGAGATGAAGCAGGCCGAGGGCGATCCCATGGTCAAGGCCCGCCTGCGGCAAATCCGCACCGAGCGGGCGCGGCAGCGCATGATGGCGGCTGTGCCGGAGGCGGACGTGGTGATCACCAACCCGACCCACTTCTCCGTCGCCTTGGCCTACAAGATGGAGGAGATGGCCGCGCCACGGGTTGTGGCCAAGGGCATCGACCACATTGCCCTGAAGATCCGCGAAGTCGCCAAGGAGCACGATATCATGCTGATCGAGAATCGGCCGCTGGCGCGGGCACTCTACGACGGCGTCGAGATCGATCAGGAGATCCCGCCGGAGCACTACAAGGCGGTGGCCGAGGTGATCGGCTATGTCATGCGGCTGAAAGGCACCTTGCGGCCACAGAGCTAGCCTCTGGCGGTGGCGCTAAACAATGCGGTAAGCAGGACAGTGCTATGTCACGGGCGTTCAGTGGCAAAGTGATTTGGCGGCCGGGCAAGGCCGGCGCCGGCCGGGCCGGAAAGGACGGGTGATGTCTACAGTTCTGCTCTCGATCGCCATCGGCTTTGCCGTGCTCTGCCTGGCTTTTGCGGCGATCGCGCTGAGCTCTCACCTGCGTAGCCACCGGCTTTTGCGCCTCGGCCTCGAGGCGGTCGAGCAGCCCCGGCAGCTGACCTCTCGCAAAGGCGACGTGGTGCTGCAGAACGGGCACTGTCGCGACCTGACCCGCAGCGAGGACGAACCGCTGATCGACTGGCTGATCAGTCGCTGCGACGACGATGCGGAGATGAAGGAGCGGCTCGACTCGCTGAAGAGCAAGGTCAACGCCGGCGGCGGCGGCTCAACCGAAGTGCGCCTCAAGGGTGAGGCCACGGAGGGCGACGCCACGACGGATGAACCCAGCTGGTACCGCATCCGGGCCTATGCCTTGCGTGACTCGCGTGGCTCCCATCTCTGGGCGGCCGATGACATCACCGCGCGCTTTCAGATGGAGCTGGCCCTGCGCGAGGAACAGTCGCGTTTCGTCGATCTCCTGGAGCACGCGCCGATCGGTTTCTACTCGGTCGACGAGACCGGGCGCTTTCTCTTTGTCAACGAGACGCTCGCCGGCTGGCTCGGCGAGCAGACCGACGCCGTCCTCTCGCGCGGCGTCAAGCTGCACGACGTGGTCGAGCTGCCGCCGGGCGAGACGCTGGACCCCTACATGCCCTGGCCGAAGACGACTCAGCGCAGCGGCGAGGTCTGGCTGCGCGCGCCCGGCGGGGAGCGCTTCCTGGTACTGATCACCCAGGACATCGTTTGGGAGCCGCAGGAAGGGCGCTTGAGAACCCGCTCGGTGGTGCGCCACCTCAGCCTGGAGCAAGCCTCGGAAGACGCCCTGGTGCGGTCGCGGGAGCGCTTCGAGCGCTTCTTCAAGCTGGCGCCGACCGGTCTGGCTCAGCTGGACGGCAACGCGACGGTGACGGAATACAACGATGCCTTCCTGACCCTGCTGCGCAGCGAGCGGCAGGCGGTGATCGACCGGCCCTTTTCCTCCTTCGTCTATCCGGCCGATCGGGCGCGCTTCGAGGAGCTTTGGCGTCAAGCCAAGGACGACGACAGCATCGCGCAGAGTCCGATCGCCGAGCTGCGCCTGGGCGAGCAGGGGCAGGTCACCTGCACGGCGAGCGTCACGCGCTTCGGCCGCGACCAGTCCGGCAAGGCCAGCGTCCTGCTGCATCTCTCTGACCTGACCGAGCAGAAGCAGCTCGAAGCTCAGTTCGTCCAGGGTCAGAAGATGCAAGCGGTGGGACAGTTGGCCGGCGGCATCGCCCATGACTTCAACAATCTGCTGACGGCGATGATCGGCTTCTCCGATCTGCTGCTGCAGCGGCACCGGCCAGGCGACCAGTCCTTCGCCGACGTCATGCAGATCAAGCAGAATGCCAACCGCGCGGCCAATCTGGTGCGCCAGCTGCTCGCCTTCTCGCGCCAGCAGACGCTGCAGCCGAAAGTGGTCAAGCTGACAGACATCCTGGCCGAACTGGCGCACCTGCTGCGCCGCCTGATCGGCGCCAAGATCGAGCTGAAGATGGTGCACGGCCGCGATCTCTGGTCGGTCAAGGCCGACCAAGGTCAGCTCGAGCAGGTCATCATCAACTTGGCGGTCAACGCCCGCGACGCCATGCAGTCCGGCGGCACCCTGACGATCAAGACCGCCAACCTGACGCTCGAGCAGCCCATGCACCTCAAGGGCGAGACGGCGCCGGCCGGCGAGTACATGACCATCGTCGTCGAAGACACCGGCTGTGGCATTTCCGACGAGAACATCGACCGTATCTTCGATCCCTTCTTCTCGACCAAGGGCATCGGCGAGGGCACCGGGCTCGGCCTTTCCACGGTCTACGGCATCGTCAAGCAGACCGGCGGCTTCGTCGCCGTCGACAGCAAGCAGGGTGAGGGCACCACTTTCACCATCTACCTGCCGCGCCATGAGGCGCAGGCGCCAAGCCAGGAGGAGAGCGCCCAGGAAGCGGCGACCCGCGACTTGAGCGGCATGGGCACCGTGCTGCTGGTCGAGGACGAAGAGGCGGTGCGTGCTTTCTCCTCCCGCGCGCTGCGCAACAAGGGCTATGACGTCATCGAAGCCGGCTCGGGCGAGGCGGCACTTGAGATCTTCAACGGGCAGGACCCCGCCGCCAACGTCGACCAGATCGATCTCGTGGTGACCGACGTGGTCATGCCGCGCCTTGACGGGCCGGCCCTGGTTCAAGAGCTGCGCAAGCGCTGCCCGACGCTGAAGGTCGTCTTCATTTCCGGCTATGCCGAGGACTCCTTCCGGCAGCAGATCGGGCAGACCGAGAACGTCCACTTCCTGCCCAAGCCCTTCAGCCTCAAGCAGTTGGCCGGCAAGGTGAAGGAAGTCATGGACACTGAGACCAGCACCGCCGCCTGATCCGGCGTCTCGGCCCGTCGGTCACCGCCTCACTGAACAGCATTGTTCCGCTTCCGTTCTTTTTTGTTGAGAATAGAACAAAAGAGGAATATGCTCGCCCTCATCGACGACGCACGCGAGGGCTGGTAACCGCAGGCCGGCTTGCGCGAATCACGACGGAGGCCAATGATGCCGCAACCCTCTCTGCAGTTGATCGGAAAGAACGACGTGGAAAAGAACAAAGCGCTCGAGGCGGCGCTGACTCAGATCGAGCGCGCCTTCGGCAAGGGCTCCATTATGCGCTTGGGACAGCGTGACGTGGTCGAGGTGGAGACCGTCTCGACCGGCTCGCTGGGCCTGGATATTGGGCTCGGCATTGGCGGCCTGCCGCGCGGCCGTATCGTCGAGATCTACGGCCCGGAATCCTCCGGCAAGACGACCTTGGCCCTGCATGTGGTCGCCGAAGCGCAGAAACAGGGCGGCACCTGTGCCTTTGTCGATGCCGAGCATGCCATGGATCCCGGCTATGCCGCCAAGCTCGGCGTCAACGTCGAGGAGCTGCTGATTTCCCAGCCCGACGCCGGTGAGCAGGCGTTGGAGATCTCCGACACCCTGGTACGCTCCGGCGCGGTCGACGTCTTGATCGTCGATTCCGTGGCGGCACTGGTGCCGCGCGCCGAACTGGAAGGGGAGATGGGCGACCAGCTGCCCGGCCTGCAAGCGCGTCTGATGAGCCAGGCGCTACGCAAGCTCACCTCGTCCATCTCGAAATCGAATACCCTGGTGGTCTTCATCAACCAGATCCGCATGAAGATCGGCGTGATGTTCGGCAACCCGGAGACCACCACCGGCGGCAACGCCCTGAAGTTCTATTCCTCGGTGCGTCTCGACATCCGCCGCATCGGCGCGATTAAGGACCGCGACACCGTGGTCGGCAATCAGACCCGGGTGAAGGTGGTGAAAAACAAGATGGCGCCGCCCTTCCGGGTGGTCGAGTTCGACATCATGTACGGCGAAGGGATCTCGAAGGTCGGCGAGCTGCTCGACCTAGGCGTTCAAGCCGGCTGTGTCGAGAAGTCCGGCGCCTGGTTTTCCTGCGATGGTCAACGCATTGGCCAGGGACGGGAGAACGCCAAGACCTTCCTGCGCGAGAACCCTGAGATGGCCCGGAGCATCGAGCATGCCGTGCGGGCCAATGCCGGGCTGGTGGCCGATGCCATGCTGGAAGGCCCCGATGACACGCGCAGCGACGCACGTGACGACGCGGCCGAGTGAGCGCCGCGCCGTCGCTTAGCTCAACAGTGCCGAGGGTGGAGAGCTTAGCCAGGCTTGTTGGCGCTCAGGCGGTCGATGCCGGCGGTAAAGCCGCGTAGCGAGATCGTGGCCGCGCCCCGGCGATGCTGGGTGTCGTGAAAGATCAGCCGGGCATTGATGCCGCCCTTCAGGGCTTGCAGCAGGCTGTCGCTCATTGCCAGGAAGATCAGGCAGCCGCCGGGCTCGCAGCGCTCGAAAGGTACGGCGACCGGCTGGTTGTCATCGATCTGCATGAAGGCGCCCTTGGACAGGGAGACGCCGAGCGGCAGCACCAGCACCAGGGTCAGGGTATCGCTGTTGGGGGTGCGATAGCCCACCAGGGCGCGGAGAATGGGGCGCTCGGTGCCTTCCAGGGAGGCTTCCTGGAACAGTTGGCAGATGTTGCCGCCTTCCGGACCGGGCTGACACTGCAGGTTCCAGTCCTGGATCGCTTCGGTCTGGATCTCCGGGCCCTGGTTCTCGGTCTGAGCCAGAGCCGGTGAGAAGACAGCTGGGGAGAGGGCGAAGGAGAGGGCGGCGAGCGCCGCGACGGTGCGATGGACCGAAGCGCGCCAGTGTCGCATTGGTATCGTGAGCATGGCGGGAAAACTAGGATAGTGTGCAGTGGATCGCTAGAGGCAAATCAATGGCAGCCCCAGCTTCACTAGACAGTGACCACGCTTGACGATAGAAATCAAGCGACGAACGGGGCAGCGGAATATCCGTTGTTTACGTCACTTCTTGGAACATATCTAATTTAATTGAAAAGCGCTTGAGAGCGATTGTGATCCATGCAGAGCACCAACGATATCCGCAGCCATTTTCTGCAGTACTTCGCCGACGCCGGGCATGAGGTCGTCAGCTCGTCACCCTTGGTGCCGCGCAACGACCCGACCTTGCTGTTCACCAACGCCGGCATGGTGCAGTTCAAGAATGTTTTCACCGGCCAGGAGCACCGGCCCTATCAGCGTGCTGTGACCTCGCAGAAGTGCGTGCGGGCCGGCGGCAAGCACAACGACCTGGAGAACGTCGGCTATACGGCGCGGCATCACACCTTCTTCGAGATGCTCGGCAACTTCTCCTTCGGCGACTACTTCAAGGACGTCGCCATCGAGCTCGCCTGGAAGCTGGTGACCCAGGAGTTCGGCCTGCCGGAAGACCGCCTGCTGATCACCGTCTATGCCGAGGATGACGAGGCCTTCGCCCTGTGGCGCAAGATCGCCGGCTTGCCCGAGGACCGCATCATCCGTATCGCCACCTCCGACAACTTCTGGGCTATGGGCGATACAGGTCCATGCGGTCCCTGCTCGGAGATCTTCTATGACCATGGCCCCGGCATCGCCGGCGGCCCGCCGGGCAGCCCGGATGAGGACGGCGACCGCTTCATCGAGATCTGGAACCTGGTCTTCATGCAGTACGAGCAGCTCGGCCCCGACGAGCGCGTCGACCTGCCGAAGCCGTCGATCGACACCGGCATGGGGCTGGAGCGCATCGCCGCGGTGCTGCAGGGCAGGCACGACAATTACGAGATCGACCTGATGCGGTCGATCATCGAGGCCTCGGCCGAGCTGACGGCGACCGATCCCGACGGCGAACACGCCGCCTCGCACAAGGTCGTCGCCGACCACCTGCGCGCCGCCAGCTTCCTGATCGCCGACGGCGTCATGCCATCGAACGAGGGCCGCGGCTACGTGCTGCGCCGGATCATCCGCCGCGCCGTGCGCCACGTGCACATGATGGGGTATGACGACCTGCTGCTCTGGCGCCTGGTGCCGGTGCTGGAAGGCCAGATGGGCCAGGCCTTCGGCGAGCTCGGCCGCGCCCGGGCGCTGATCACCGAGACCCTGAAGCTGGAGGAGACCCGCTTCAAGGAGACCGTGGCGCGCGGCCTGCGGCTGCTGAACGACGAGGTCGGCAAGCTCGACGGCGACGGCCCGCTGCCGGGCGAGGTGGCGTTCCGGCTCTACGACACCTATGGCTTCCCCCTGGACCTGACCCAGGACGTGCTGCGCGGGCGGGGCCGGGACGTCGACACCGCCGGCTTCGAGACGGCGATGGCGCGGCAGCGGGCCGAGGCGCGGGCGGCCTGGGCCGGCTCGGGCGAGACCGCGACCGAGAAGGTCTGGTTCGAGCTGCGCGAGCGGGTCGGCGCCACCGAGTTCCTGGGCTACGAGACCGAGCGGGCCGAGGCGCAGGTGGTGGCGGTGATCATCGACGGCGCCGTCGTCGAGCAGGCCGGCAACGGCCAGGCCGCCGCGATCGTCACCAACCAGACGCCGTTCTACGGCGAGTCCGGCGGCCAGCAGGGCGACCGGGGCATCATGACCACGGCCGACGGCGCCATCTTCGAGGTCTCGGACACCCAGAAGAAGCTGGGCGACCTGCATGTCCACCAGGGCCTGGTGTCGGGCGGCGCCATCGGCGCCGGCGACGTCGTCGAGATGCGCATCGACGCCGGCCGCCGCCGCGGCCTGCGGGCGCACCATTCGGCGACGCACCTGGTGCACGCGGCCCTGCGCCGGCGGCTCGGCGCGCACGTGACCCAGAAGGGCTCGCTGGTCGCGCCCGACCGGCTGCGTTTCGACATCAGCCATCCGACGGCGCTGAGCGAGGACGACATCGCCGCCGTCGAGGCCGACGTCAACGCGCAGATCCTGGGCAATGCCGAAGTGTCGACGCGACTGATGGCGCCGGATCAGGCGGTCGAGGCTGGCGCGCTGGCGCTGTTCGGCGAGAAGTACGGCGACGAGGTCCGCGTCGTCGCCATGGGACTGGAGGACGGCGGCCACGACGACGGGAGCTATTCGACCGAGCTTTGCGGCGGCACGCATGTGCGGCGCACCGGCGATATCGGCCCCTTCAAGATCGTCGCCGAGAGCGCGGTCGCGGCCGGCGTGCGGCGCGTCGAGGCGCTGGCCGGGCCGGCGGCGCTCGACCACCTGTCGGCGCAGGACCGGCAGTTGCGGGCGGCGGCGGCGCTGTTGAAGGTGACGCCGGCCGAGCTCGGCGACCGGGTGACGGCGCTGCTGGAGGAACGGCGCAAGCTCGAACGCGAACTGGCCCGGGCGCGCCAGGCGCTGGCCAGCGGCGGCGGCGAGGCCGAGGCCGCGCGCGACGTGAATGGCATCGCCTTCGCGGCGCAGCGGCTGGACGGCGTGCCGGCGAAGGAGCTGCGTGGCCTGGTCGACGCGGCGAAGAAGCGCCTTGGCTCCGGCGTCGTGGCCTTCGTCGCCGTGAACGACGGCAAGGCGGCGCTGACGGTGGGCGTCACCGACGACCTGACCGGCCGTTTCAGCGCCGTCGAGCTGGTGCGCAGCGGCGCGGCGGCGGTCGGCGGCAAGGGCGGTGGCGGCCGGCCCGACATGGCGCAGGCCGGCGGTCCCGACGGCGCCGCGGCCGACGCGGCGCTGGCCGCGATCGAGAAGGTGCTGGCGGGCGACGCGCGAGCGGCCTGACCGGTGACGGGCGCGGGGAGGCGCCGGCGAAGCGATGACCGTCAGCCTGAAGCGGCGCCTGTTCGATCTGCTGGAAGCCGGCGATCGCGGGGCGCTGCCGGCGCGGCTGGTCGATAACGGCCTCTGCCTGCTGATCGTCGTCAGCGTCGTCGCCATCGCGCTGGAATCCGTGGCGGCGCTGGGCGCGGCCTATGCCGGCCTGTTCCAGGCCATCGAGATCCTGTCGCTGACGGTCTTCACGCTCGAATATGCGGCGCGGCTCTGGGTCTGCACCGAGCACGCGCCGTTCGGCCGGCAGAGCCCGGCGGCCGTGCGGCTGAACTTCGCCCGCACGCCGACCATGATCATCGACCTGCTGGCGATCGCGCCGGCGCTGCTGCTGCCGTTCGTCGGGCCCGAGCTGCTGATGCTGCGGCTGTTCCGGCTGATCCGGCTGCTGAAGCTGGCGCGGTTCTCGCCGGCGCTGACGACACTCGGGCGTGTCTTGTATCTGGAGCGGCGGGCGCTGGTGGCGGCGATCATGGTCATGCTGGCGCTGATCATGTTCGCGGCCAGCGGCATGCACCTGATCGAGCGCCACGTCCAGCCCGACGAGTTCGGCAGCATTCCCGCCGCCATGTGGTGGGCGATGGCGACGCTGACCACCGTCGGCTACGGCGACGTCACGCCGGTGACGCCGCTGGGCCGCCTGTTCGCCGGCCTGGTCTCGCTGCTGGGCATCGGCATGTACGCGCTGCCGATCGCCATCATCGCGTCGGGCTTCACCAACGAGGTGCACCGCCGCGATTTCGTCGTCACCTGGGGCATGGTGGCGCGCGTGCCGCTGTTCGCCAAGCTGGACGCCCGCTCGATCGCCAAGATCGCCGGCCTGCTGCACAGCCAGGAGGTACCGGCCGGCTATACCGTCCAGCGCCGCGGCGACAGCGCCGACTGCATGTATTTCATCGCCAGCGGCGAGGTCGACATCGCGGTGCCGAAGGGCCACGTCACCCTGGACGCCGGCGATTTCTTCGGCGAGATCAGCCTGGTCTACCGCACCACCCGCGAGGCGACCGTGGTCGCCAGGACCGATTGCCGGCTGATGGTGCTGGAGGCCGACGACTTCCACCGCCTGATGGATGAGAACGCGCACATCAAGGTCGAGGTGACGCGGGTCGCGGCCGAACGCCGCGCGGCGGCCAGCGGCGACGTGCTGCCGGAGGAACTCGGGGACGGACCCGCCGCCGACCGTTGACGGCCGGCGTGGGCGTCCTTCAGGACGCGCCCTGACGGGCGCTCCTCAAAGCCTGTGAAGAAATTACCTCCGACCCAAAAAGAAACCGTCATGCTGGCGCAGGCCAGCATCCAGCGGCATCGCAACCTGCTGAAAAACAACAAAAATGGATCCTAGCCTTCGCCAGGATGACAAACTTTAGGGGGCTCGGTGCAATTTCTTCACACGCTCTCAGGATAAGGTTCGCGCTTTATGGCAGGGCCCGACACTACGTCGGGGCGGTGCCCGGCCGCGCTCAGCCCATGGCGGCCTGCAGGTTGGCGTCGAGCTTGTCGAGGAACTGGTTGGTGGTCAACCATTCCTGGTCCGGGCCGATCAGGATCGCCAGGTCCTTGGTCATGCTGCCGGCTTCGACGGTCTCGACACAGACCCGCTCCAGCGTCTCGCCGAACTCGGTGACGGCCGCGGTGCCGTCGATCTTGCCGCGGTGCTTCAGGCCGCCGGTCCAGGCGAAGATCGAGGCGATCGGATTGGTCGAGGTCTCCTTGCCCTGCTGGTGCATGCGGTAATGCCGCGTCACCGTGCCGTGCGCCGCCTCGGCCTCGACGGTCTTGCCGTCGGGCGTCATCAGCATCGAGGTCATCAGGCCGAGCGAGCCGAAACCCTGGGCCACCGTGTCGGACTGCACGTCGCCGTCATAGTTCTTGCAGGCCCAGACGAACTTGCCGCTCCACTTCAGCGCCGCCGCGACCATGTCGTCGATCAGGCGGTGCTCGTAGTCGATGCCGGCGGCCTGGAACCTGTCCTTGAACTCGGCGTCGAAGACCTCCTGGAACAGGTCCTTGAAGCGGCCGTCATAGGCCTTCAGGATCGTGTTCTTGGTCGAGAGGTAAACCGGCCAGCTTCGCGCCAGGCCGTAGTTCATGCAGGCGCGGGCGAAGTCGCGGATCGAGTCGTCGAGGTTGTACATGCCCATGGCGACGCCGCCGCCGGGAAAGTCGAAGACGTCGAATTCCATCTTGTCGCCGCCGTCGGCCGGCTCGAAGGTCAGCGTCAGCTTGCCCTTGCCCGGGACCACGAAATCGGTGGCGCGGTACTGGTCGCCGAAGGCGTGGCGGCCGATCACGATCGGATCGGTCCAGCCCGGCACCAGGCGCGGGATGTTCTGGCAGATGATCGGCTCGCGGAACACGGTGCCGCCGAGGATGTTGCGGATCGTGCCGTTCGGCGAGCGGTACATGCGCTTGAGGTTGAACTCCTCGACCCGGGCCTCGTCCGGCGTGATGGTGGCGCACTTGACGCCGACGCCGTACTGCTTGATGGCCTCGGCCGCGTCGACGGTGATCTGGTCGTCGGTCTCGTCGCGGGCCTCGATGCCGAGATCGTAGTATTTCAGGTCGACATCGAGATACGGCAGGATCAGCTTGTCCTTGATGAAGGCCCAGATGATCCGGGTCATCTCGTCGCCGTCGAGCTCGACGATCGGGTTGTCGACTTTGATCTTGCTCATCAATGATACCTCGTTCGGACCGGATTCGCGTTGCTGCCCCCCGCGCGCGGCGCGAACATAACACCGCCCCGGCGGGCTGCAAAGCGCCCGCGCGCGGGCTAGAGGCGTTCGGGATGAGCCGGGATTTTCGGCGCCGGCGCCGCGGCCAGCGCGTCGAAAAGGGCCTCGACGCCGTCGACCACGCCATAGAGGTCGCGGATCGCCGGGCCGGCGAAATCCTGCGCGACGATGCGGTCGATGAGGTCGAGGAACGGCCGCCAGTAATCGTCCTGGTTCAGCAGCAGGATCGGCCGGTCGTGCAGCCGGAGCTGCTTCCAGGTCACGATCTCGAAGGTCTCGTCGAGCGTGCCGATGCCGCCGGGCAGGACCACGAAGGCGTCCGACAGCTCGAACATCTTGTGCTTGCGCGCGTGCATGTTGTCGACAACGTGCAGCTTGCTCAGCCGCTCGTGGCCGACCTCGACCCGGAACAGGTGCTCGGGGATGACGCCGACGACCTCGCCGCCGGCGGCGATCGCGGCGTCGGCCAGCACGCCCATCAGGCCGACCCGACCGCCGCCGTAGACCAGCCGCATGCCGCGCGCGGCCAGGCCCCGGCCCAGCGCCCGGGCGACCTCGCCATAGGCTTGCCGACCGCCGACCCGGGACCCACAATAGACGCAAACCGACCTGATCCTGGACATGACCGTGCTCGATACCTGCCGCCGTTTCCTGCTGACGAGCCTCGCCCTGCCGGTCCTGGCGGCCGGCGCGATGGCGGGCGAGGCCGACGTCGTCAGCGTCAATGTGACCAAGACCGGCCCCGGCGTCTACCGCTTCGATGTCACGGTGCGGCACGCGGATGCCGGCTGGGACCATTACGCCGACCGCTGGGAGGTGCTGGGCCCCGGCGGCGCGGTGCTGGGCCGGCGGGTGCTGCTGCATCCGCATGACGACGAGCAGCCGTTCACGCGGGCGCTGACCGGCGTCGAGATCCCCGACGGCGTCACCGAGGTGCGGGTCCGGGCGCACGATTCGGTGCACGGCACCGGCGGCGCCGAGATCACCGTGGCGCTGCCCGAATAGGGGCCCGTTCGCGAAGATGTGATGCCGTCGCGGGAAGGAATTCCGCGGTCCGGCGTTTACAGTAGGCATGGTAACCGACGAGGGAGGGTCCGGGTTATGCGTGGTCCTGGTATGACGAGAATTCTGCTTGCCGGCGGCATCTGCGCGGTGTTGACGGCCGGCGTGGCCGTGGCCGAAACGGCGCAGGAAAAGCGCACGAAGACCATGAAGGCGCTGGGCGGCCATATGGGCGCCATTGCCAAGGTCGCGAAGGGCGAGGCCGGCTATTCCCCGGCGATCGTCGATCACGCCAAGGGCATCGAGACGATCAGCCATGCCATGATCGGCCTGTTCCCGGCCGGCTCGGCCGACGCGAAATCGCGCTCGAAGCCCGAGATCTGGAGCGACTGGACCGGGTTCGAGAAGGCGGCGAACGACTTCAAGGCGGCGGCCCCGGCGCTGGTGACGGCGGCGATGTCCGGCGACAGGGGCCAGATCGGCGCCGCGCTGGGCGCGGTCGGCAAGACCTGCGGCGGCTGTCACAAGCCGTTCCGCAAGCCGAAAGAGTAGGGCCGAAGCATCGCCGGCCGACGGGTTCCGGGCGTGCCGGCGGGCCGCCGTCTGCGGCTGGCCGGCCTGCTGGTCTGGGGTCTGGCGCTGGCGCGGGCCGCCGCGGCGGACCCGGCCGAGATCGCCCGCGGCGAATACCTGCTGCGCGCCGCCGGCTGCGTGAGCTGCCATACCGACCATCAGGGCGGCGGTGAGATGTTGGCCGGCGGCCGGGCCCTGAAGACGCCGTTCGGCACCTATTACAGCCCCAACATCACGCCGGACCGCGAGACCGGCATCGGCGGCTGGTCCGACACCGACTTCGTGACCGCGCTGCGCCATGGCGTGGCGCCCGATGGCAGCCGCTATTTCCCGGTGTTTCCCTACACCACCTACACCAGGATGCGCGCGGCCGACGCGCGCGCCATCAAGGCCTACCTGTTCTCGCGGCCGCCGGTACGGGCGCCGAACCGCGCCCATGACGTGCCGCCGCCCTTCGGCTGGCGCTGGACCATGCGGTTCTGGCAGTGGCTGTTCTTCGACCCGGGCGAATTCATCGCCGACCCGGCGCTGGACGAGACCGGACGGCGCGGCGCCTACCTGGTGGAGGCGCTGACCCATTGCGGCGAATGCCACACGCCGCGCAACGCCTTCGGCGCGCTGGACCGGAGCATGTGGCTGGCCGGCACCGCCGACGGTCCCGGCGGCGAGCTGGCGGCCAACATCACGCCGCACGCGACGGGCATCGGCGACTGGACGGCGGGCGATATCGTGCAGTTGCTGCGGACCGGCCTGAAGCCGAACTTCGACGACGTGCAGGGCAGCATGCAGGAGGCCATCGACGACGGCCTGAAATACCTGACCGACGAAGACCTGCGGGCAATCGCCGCCTACTTGAAGACAGTGCCGGCGATCGAAAACGTGGTTAAGAGCCGACAATAAATACTGCCGGGGATTGCCGCCCCGGCTGCTAGAGACTAGGTTGGGTTTGATTCGTACTGGAGGCTGCGTGCGAACCACAGCCGTTGTTCTCGCTTTCGCCCTTGTGGCGGTGATCCTCGCCTTCGTCCTGTATCCGCGAGGCCAGGACGACCACGCGTCCGGCCCGGTGGCCGCGCCGCCGACGACCGCCACCGAGGCGCCCGTCCGGTCCGGCGCGGACCAGGCGCCGGCCGCCGTGACCGGCCCGTCGGGCGAGGCGTCGGTGGCGGCCCGGCCGCCGGCCCCCGTCACGACGACGCGGCGGGCGGCGGGCGTGCGCCCGGCGGGCAAGGCGCCCGAGACCGCGTCGCCCGAGACCGCGCCATTGGATACCGCGTTGCCGGCGTCGACGCCGAACGGGACGTCGTCAGCCGCGACATCATCGACCGACCGCACGGCCGACGAGCTTCCCGCCGAGTTGGCCGCGGTCACCCCGCCCAAACGGTCGCCGGCGGTAACGACGGCGCCGGCAACGACCGGCGCGGCCGTGGCCACGCCGTCCCCGACGGTGCCGTCGTCGCCGGCCGCGACCACGCCGCCGTCCGCGCCGGCGACGGCCATACGCCAGCCGTCGCCACCGCCGGGCCCGCCGCCGCCCAGCTTCGACGTCGTCCGCATCGCCGATGACGGCCTGGGCGTGATTGCCGGCCGGGCGCCCGTCGGCGCGCGGGTCACGGTCTACAGCAACGGCGAGCCGCTGCTGACGGGGACGACCGATGGCCGGGGCGAATGGGTGCTGACCACCGACAGCCTGTCGTTCCGGCCCGGCAGCCACGAGCTGACGCTGGTGGCGCATCTGGTCGACGGCAGCGAGCTGTTCTCGCCGGCGCCGGTCGTGGTGGTGGTGCCGGACCGGCGCGCCACGGTGGCCGCGACGGACCGGCCGGCCAAGCCGCTGATCGTGCAGTTGCCGGCGAAGACGGCGCAGGCGAGCCGTATCCTGCAAAAGCCGTCGCCCGATCCGGCGGCGCCCCGGGCCGGCGACCTGAGCATCGATACCGTCGATTACGACGAAGCCGGCAACGTGGTCCTGTCCGGCTCGGCGCCGTCCGGCGCCAAGGTCCAGACCTATGTCGACAACCGGCCGATCGGCAGCGCCGTCAGCGGCGCCAAGCGCAACTGGCAGGTCTTGCCCAAGGCGGCCGTCGAACCCGGCCAGTATACCTTGCGGGTCGACCAGGTCGCCGCCGACGGCAAGGTCGTGGCCCGCGTCGAGGTGCCGTTCACCCGGGTCGAGCGGGCCAGGCTGGCCGACGCCGCCGGCCGCGTGGTGGTGCAGCCCGGCAACAGCCTGTGGCGGATCGCCCGCCGGGTCTATGGCGCCGGCGTGAAATACACCGTCATCTACGACGCCAACGCCGACCAGATCCGCAACCCCGACCTGATCTATCCCGGCCAGGTATTCTCGGTGCCGACGCCGGGCTGACCGCAGCCCGCGGAATTTGTCCCGCGATGGGGAAAACCCGGGCAATCCGGCGTAAAACACACTAGATTCATCGGCAGATGCGCGGCCGCGTCCGGCGGCCGTGGCCCGGCCGCACCCGGCGTTCGAATTCCAGGCCGACCCGATGTCGACAAGCTTCGATCCAGCGGCGGAAGAGGTGCCGCAGAACCATCTGCGGACCCTGCGCAAGCTGCTGCCGTATCTCTGGCCGCGCGGGCGCGTCGACCTGCGGATACGGGTTCTGGTCGCGCTGGCGCTGCTGACGGCGGCCAAGGTGACGATCGTCTACGTGCCGTTCCTGTACAAGGCGGCGGTCGACGCGCTGGGCGCCTCGGTCAGCGCGGTGCTGGCCGGCCCGGTGCTGCTGGGGATCGCCTATGGCCTCGCCCGGGGGCTGTCGCAGGCCTTCGGCGAGCTGCGCGACGCGGTGTTCGCCAAGGCCGGCCAGCACGCGCTGCGTA
>JANQLT010000090.1 GCA_028280455.1 Kiloniellales bacterium | reverse complement strand
CCCCCTCCCGGCCACCCACGGTAGTATCCTATTGGGTGGCCGGGAGGGGGAGCGGGCCGGTGCCGTCCGATCGGAAAGCGCTCTAGGCCACCGCCTCGTCGATCGCGCGGACGCGGTTGAGCTCGGTGCCGGCGATACGGACGTCGGTGAGATCGGTGCCGCGCAGGTCGGCGCCCTCGAGGTTGGCGTCGATCAGGTTGCTGCCGGAGAGATCGGCGCCCTGAAGCTGGGCGTCGGTCAGGTTGCTGCAAGAGAGGTTGGCGGCCCAGGCGCGGCCGGTCGGCTTGCCGTGGCTGTTCATCAGGGAGACCGGCACGCAGCGTGCTTCGCGCATGTTGACGGCGGTGAGATTTGCGCCCCGCAGGTTGGCGCCGTCCAGCACCACGCCGACCATCATCGCCCCTTCCAGGTTGGCGCCGGAGAGGTCGGCCATGGTCAGGCGGGTGCCGCTCAGATCGGTGCCGCGCAGGTCGGCGCCCTTGAGGTTGGCACCGTCGAGCAGTGCCTTGGCCAGGTCCATGTCGCGTAGCTCGGCGTCCTCGAGATTGCAGCGCTCGCCGCGTTCGCCGTTGGTGGCGACCCAGATCTGATGGGCCTCGAGCTGGCTCATCACCTGCTCGGAGATCGGGTTGCGGCCACGGCTGAAGATGATGCCGGCGGTCTTGGCGCCGCGCATGTCGGCGCCGACGGTGACCGCGCCGGTCAGGTCCGCGTTCGTCAGGTCGGCACCGCTCAAATCGCTGTCCGTCAGGTGGGCGCCCCGCAGATCGGCGCCCCGCAGGTCCGCCTGGCGGAGCCGCGCGCCCACCAGGTTGGCCTGGGCGAAGTTCGTGCCGGCCAAGCGGGCGCCATCGAAGGTGCAGCCCGACATCAGCGCGCCGCGGCAATCGGCGTCCACCAGGGACGCGTCGGCCAGGTTCGCGCCGGGCATGCTGACGCCGGCCAGGTCGGCGCGGTCCAGCTCGGCGGCGACGAGGTTCGAAGTCAGCGTCCTGACGTCGTCGCCGTCGCCGTTCAGCAAGGTGCCCGGCCGCAGGTCGGCGTCGCGCAGGATCGTGCCGTTCATCTTGGCGCCGCGGAAGTTCACGCCGCGCAGGTCAGCACGCGACAGGTCGCTGTTGGTCAGGTCCACGCGTGCGAAGTTGGCGCCGAAGGCATCGATCTCGCGCAGGTCCGCGTTGGAGACGTCGCTGGCCTCCACGTCCGCGCCGACCAGCTTCGCCGAGCGCAGGGCGCAGCTCGAAAGGTCGAAGCCGCGAACGTCCAAGAGGGCGAGGTTCGCGCGGACGCCGCCGGGGCGCTCGAGGAGCCAGTCCTCGTGGCGCTTGAGAATCTCGATGAGCTCCTGGGGGACCATGCCATCACCTATTGCTGACTCGAGAGGTCCCCAATATATGAAGAACGGATGAATAAATCGTTTCCGGATTATTAGGAGCTTTGCTTTATATTCGCCTAAAATTCGAGACAATTACCAACATCAGCCGGATGAATATCACGAATAGTTGCCGCTGCTTCATCGGCGATTAATCAGGATGAACTAGACTCCCAAAAGACAAGCCACTGACTCTTAACCATAAAGAGCGCGCCATGATGACGCAGGACCGCTTCCATCTAACCTTCCGTTGGGGCCGCCTGGCCGATTACTTGGTGGCCGGGCTGATCGGGCTGGCCTTCATCGTCGGCCTGGCCAGCGACGCCGGGTCGGTGCCCCGCGACGAGGAGATCCCCTTCGGCGAGGGCGTGCTCTGGCAGGTCCAGCGGCCGGGCGAAGAGCCGAGCTACGTCTTCGGCACCATCCACATGAACCGCGAGGACATCCTCGCCGTCCCCGAGGCCGTCAAGTCGGCGCTCAACGATGCGCGCAGCGCGTCCTTCGAGATCGAGTTCGACGAGCGGACGGCCGAGGCCATAGCCCGCTTCACCTTGACCGGCGGCCGCAAGACTCTCGACGCCCTGCTCGGCCCCGACCTCTTCGCCGAGGTCGTCGAGGCGGCCGAGCCCTATGGCTTGTCCGTGCACCACGTCCGGCACTTCAAGCCCTGGGCCGTGTTCATGATGTTCGGCAAGCCGCCCTCCATCGTCGAGGACGAGGAGGAGACCAACGGCAAGCCGATCCTGGACGGCTGGCTCTACGAGCAGGCCGAAGAGCGAGGTATCCCGACCTACGGTCTGGAGTCCGTGCGCCAGCACTTGAGCCCCTTCCTCGACATCAGCCTCGAGGACCAGAGGCGCCTCGTCCAAGCCGCGCTGATGGGCCTGGAGGGCGACCAGACCGAGGTCGAGCGGCGTCACACCGAGCTGGTCCGGCGCTACCTCGACGGCGAGCTCGGCACGATCATCGCCTCCTTCGACGAGGACATTCCCGCCGAATACGAGGACGTGATCACCGACTTCAACCGCCGCCTGCTGGAGGACCGCAACCACCTGATGGTCGAGCGGATGCTGCCGCAGCTCAAGAAAGGCAAGGCCTTCGTTGCGGTCGGCGCCGCCCATCTGCCGGGCAACGAGGGCATCATCGCCCTGCTCGGCGAGCACGGCTACCAGGCCCAAAGGCTCCACTGAATGAGATGATGGCCGCCGGTACCGGGCCCGGCCGCGGGGCTACCAGCCGCTGATTCGATCCCAGACGTCGACGATGGCGTTGTCGCCGTCGACCACCTGATAGCGCTGGTGGGCGGCCGCCGTGATGCAGGCGTGGTTCGGCAGGATCCGCACGCGGCTGCCGATCGGCAGGCGCTCGTAGGGCGGCTCCCCGCCGTTGGTCGAGCCGATCAGGCCATGCTCCTGCTGCACGTCGGCGACGCAGAGGCCCGCCGTCGGCCGCATGCTATCGGCCGGGCAGACCATGCCGTAGCCGACGTCGGCGAGATGCTCGCCGGCGCTCAGATCCTTGGACAGCGCCAAGGCGCCGGCGTCGATGATGATCCGGCCGGCGCGCCGGTTGTGGCCGATGACGCTGGCCAGCACGCTGATCGCGATGTCCTCGATCTCGCAGCTGCCGATGCCGACCTGATCCAGGTCGTAGAACATGTAGACGCCCGGCCGCATCTCGGTGATGCCCATCAGCGAGGCGGCATGCACCGCCGTCGGGGTCGAGCCGGCGCTGACCACCGGACAACGCAGGCCGGCCCAGCGCAGGCGCGAGGCCGCCAGGGTGACGCCGGCGCGCTCGGCCTCGGCGACCTGCGCCACCTCCTGCGCGCCGCGGCAGTGATAGGCCTGGCCGGCGTGGGTCATGACGCCCTGCAGCGTGAGACGCGGCGCCGCGTTGATGAACTGACCGAGCGTGATCAGGTCCTCCGACTCCGGCGAGACGCCGCCGCGCAGGCCGCCGGTGTCGACCTCGATCAGGAACTCGAACTCGGAATCGAGAGTCGCCGCCCGCTCGGCCGCCGCCAAGGCCGTCTCGCGGTTGTCGGTGGTCAGGGTCATCTTGACCCCTTCCGCCTGCAGCGCGGCGACCTCCTCCAGCTTGCCGGGCGCGATGCCGACGCCGTAGAGGATGTCGCGATAGCCGCGGTCGGCGAAGTAGCGGGCCTCGGCGAGGGTCGAGACCGTGATGCCGCCGAACTGGCCGTGGGTGGCGATGGAGGCGACGCGATCGGACTTGGCGGTCTTGAGATGCGGGCGCAGGCGCACGCGATGCCCCTGCATGCGCTCGGCCATTCGCTCGCAATTCTGGACCAGCACGCCCCGGTCGAGAACGAGCGCAGGCGTTCTCAGCTCCGCCAAGATCATTCGCCACCCTCCCCCAGTCGGGCCCAGTCTAGCCCGAAGCCCCAGCCGGAGAAATGGCTTCCCGACAGCGACGGCGAAATCGACCCGCCGGCGCAATCGCCGCCCCGGGAGTGCCGGGCGGGCGCCCTAGTCCCTTGTAAAGAGGCCCGGTTTGCCGACCAGGAGGCGCTCGAAGGGGATGCTGCGCTGGGCGCCGGTCAGCACCGGGCCGTAGCCGCGGGCGGCCGGCGGGCGCGTGCTCACGTCCTCGAGAATCCTGGCCAGGCTGTCGGCGCTCGAGCCCGGGGTGGTCCGGATGCCCAGTGCGGCGGCGTCGAAGGGCCGCAGACGCTGGCTCCGGGTCAGCACGCGCTGGCGCTTGAAGTCGGCCCTGTCGCTCGCCGCCGCCGCGTCGCGGGCCGGGCCTGGCCGCGGTTGCGGCTGGGTTACCAGCCGAGACAAGGTCATGGGCGTGGTGCTGCGGGCCGGTTGGCCGGTCCTGGCGGCCGAGCGCAGCGGCTTGATCTCGCTGGGCCGGTCGACAACCCGCGCCAGGGTGAGCGGGGCGCGGGCGGTCTCCGGCGCCGGGTGGGCATCCTGCTGCTTGGACCCGCCGAACAGGGCGCTGCGCAGGCTGCCGAGCAAGGCATCCATGTCGAAGCTCTCCTCCGGCCCGGCCGTCTCGCTCAGGCTCGCGACCACGGCGTTGGCCATGCTGGCGCCGAGCGGCCGGTCCGGGCTGCCGGCCAGCGCGAAGCTGCCTTGCCCCGGCCCCGACGATGATGGAGATGGCGATGCGGGCCTGGAGGCCTGGCGAGATGGCCGCGGGTCCGCCGTCTCCTCGCGAAGCCAACCGCCGAAGATCTCGCCGGCACGCTGCGCGGCGAGCAGAGTCTCGACGCCCCAATCGGATTGGGGGGCGCCGATCGGGCGGTCGAACACCGCCGCGATACTCGGCATGAGATCGGCCTCGAGCCAAGCCGCGACGTCGGACGCCGTCGACGGCCGGAGCGCCGTCAGGAAGACGAGCGACGCGAGACCCAGAAAGAGAACAAGTGACAAGCCGTTGATTCGCCAGTGCACGCGCACCTCCAGGTTGGGAGCCACCTGCGAATCGGCGGCACGATAAAGATGATTCGCGGCATGGCTACTGGAAATCCCTGACGCCATACAAAGGACACAACGCACGGCGCGGATGTTTCTTCCGCGCCGGTCCGAAATACTGACTCTGGAAGCGGCCGGGTCTTCGGCCCGGGCGGCCGCGGCGGCGACGGCGGCTAGGCGCCGCCTTGGGCGGCGACGGCGATCAGGCCGACCAGGGCCGGCGACTTGTGGGTGATGACCAGACTGGGAATGGCTTCGAGATAGGCGCGGAAGCGTCCCTTGTCCTCGAAGCGCTGGCGAAAGTCCGAGGCCTGCAGGAAGGGCAGGATGCGCGGCGCGATGCCGCCGGCGACAAAGAGCCCGCCGCGCGCGCCGAGCGTCAGTGCCAGGTCGCCGGCGACGCCGCCGAGGAGCGCGCAGAAGCGCGACAGCGCGCCGTGGCAGTGCGGGTCGCTCTCCGCCAGGGCCCGCTCGGTGACCTCGGCGGGAGTCAGGCGCTCGGACGCGCGGCCGTCCGCCTCGGCGAGGGCCTCGTAGAGCGCGACCAAGCCGCTGCCGGACAGCAGGCGCTCGGCCGAGACATGCCCGAACCGCCCGCGCAAGCGCTCCAGCAGCGCCGCCTCCTCCGCGTCGGCCGCCGCCAGGGTGACGTGGCCGCCCTCCCCGGCGATGGCGAGCTGCCGTCCCTCGGAGCGCAGCAGGCCGGAGACGCCGAGGCCGGTGCCCGGCCCGAGCACGGCGAGCATGGCACCCGGCACGCCCTCGCCGCCGCCGAGCGAGACCAGGTCCTCGGGCCCGAGATGCGGCAAGGCGTGGGCGACCGCCGAGAAGTCGTTGGTCAGATGCACCGCGTCGAGCTCCAGCTCGGCCGCCAATCGCTCGGCGTCGAACTGCCAGTCGCCGTTGGTCAGCGCGGCCCGCCCCGCTGTCACCGGGCCGGCCACCGCCAGCGCCGCCTGGCGCGGCCGGCGATCCGAGGCCAGCTCGTCGATCGCCGCGCGCAGGGCCGAGGCGGGCGTGTCGTGGTCGGCGACGGCGAAGCGGGCGACGGGCCCGGGCTGCGCCCCCTGCGCCCCCTGGGCCCCCTGCGCCAGCGCGAAGCGGGCATAGGTGCCGCCGATGTCGGCCAGCAGAAGCCTATCCGCGGTCGCGCTCATCGCTTGCGCATCGGTGCGGTCAGGGCCTCCATGAAGCGCTCGCGCCAGGCGTGGACGTTGTCGCGCTCCAGGCCCTCCATCATGCGCTGCCAGCGCTCGCGCCGCTCCTCGAGATCCATGGTGAGCGCCGTCTGCATGGCCTCGGCCACGCTCTCGACGTCGTAGGGATTGACGATCAGCGCGTCCTCGAGCTGCTGGGCCGCGCCGGCGAAGCGCGACAGCACCAGCACGCCCGGGTCCTCGGGGTCCTGCGCCGCCACGAACTCCTTGGCGACCAGGTTCATGCCGTCGCGCAAGGGCGTGACCACGCCGACCCGGGCCAGGCGCAGGAAACCGGCCAGCGCCTGACGGCTGAAGCCCTTGTTGAGGTAGCGGATCGGGCTCCAGTCGAACTCGGCGTAGGCGCCGTTGATGCGCCCGGCCGCCGATTCCAGCTCGCGGCGTATCTCCAGGTACTCCGGCACGTCGCTGCGCGACGGCGGGGCGATCTGCAGCAGGGTGACGTGGCCCCGGTGGGCCGGGTACTTGGCGAGCAGCAGCTCATAGGCTTCGAGGCGCGAGACCAGGCCCTTGGAATAGTCGAGACGGTCGACGCCGATCATCAGGTCGCGGCCGACCAGGCTGCGTTTGAGGCGAGCGGTCTGGCGCGAGCTCTTGGCCTCCTGGGCGAAGTCCGAGACGTTGTCGGCATCGATGCCGACCGGCAGGGCGGCGACCCGAAAGCTGCGGTCGAAGGCGTGGACCGTCCCGTTGCGCCCGACGCGGCCGCCGACCTCCATGATGATGTAATCTAGGAAGCGCCGGACATCGCGCTCCGTCTGAAAGCCGACCAGGTCGTAGGCGCTGAGCGCGCGGACGATCTCGCGGTGGTTGGGCAGCGCCAGCAGCACCTCCATGGAGGGCCAGGGAATGTGCAGAAAGAAGCCCATGCGCTGGCGACAGCCCGCCTCGCGGAGCAGGTCGGCCATCGGGATCAGGTGATAGTCGTGCACCCAGATCAGGTCGTCCTTGTGCAGCAGGCCGAGGAGCTGCTGGCTGAAGAAGACGTTAACCCGCTGGTAGGCGACCAGGTTGCGGCGGCTGAAGTCGGTCAGGTCGAGGCGGAAGTGAAACAGCGGCCAGAGAGTCCGATTGGCGAAGCCGCTGTAGTACTCCTCGTAGTCCTGCTGCGTCAGGGCGACCGTGGCGTAGGTGACGTTGCCGCTTTCGAAAAGCTCGCAGTCGCCCGGCTCGCCGCTCACGACCTTGCCGCTCCAGCCGAACCAGACGCCGCCCCGCTCCTTCAGCGCGGCGAAGACCGCGACCGCCAGGCCGCCCTCGGCGCCCGAGCGTTTCTGGGAGACGGGCGCGACACGGTTGGAGACGATGACCAGGCGGCTCAAAAGGCTTCCTCCCAGGATTTCGACAGGCGCATCGCCGAGGTGATCAGGCCGACCATCGAATAGGTCTGCGGGAAGTTGCCCCAGAGCTCTCCGCTGGCGGGATCCAGGTCCTCGGACAGCAGCCCGACGTCGTTGCGGACCGACAACATGGTCTCGAACAGCTCGCGCGCCTCGTCCTTGCGGCCGACCCGGCCGAGCGCGTCGATGTACCAAAAGGTGCAGATGGTGAAGGCGTTGCCCGGCGCGCCGAAGTCGTCCGGCGTGTCGTAGCGCAAGAGGTGGTCGCCGCGCTTGAGGCGCTGCTCGATGCGCCCGAGGGTGCCGAGAAAGCGCGGGTCGTCGCTCGCGACGAATCCGAGGTGCGGCAACAGCAGCAGGCTGGCGTCGACCTGGCCGTCATCGTCGAAGGTGGCGGAGAAGCTGCCGATATCCGGCCGCCAGGTCGCCTCGACGATGCCCTTGCGGATCCGCTCGGCCTCGTCGCGCCATGCGATGCGGCGCTCTTCCAGACCGAGACGCCCGGCGATCTTGGCCAGCCGGTCGCAGGCGGCCCAGCACATCACGCTGCTGTAGGTGTGCACCTGCTGACGGCTGCGCAGCTCCCAGAGCCCGGCATCGGGCTGGTCCCAGAGCGCCACCGCCTGCCCGCCGAGCTGTTCCAGGCGATGGAACAGCGTCAAGTCGCCCGGCCGCTCCAGGCGCGAGTCGAAGAAGCTCTGCGCCGTGGCCAGAACGACGCTGCCGTAGCCGTCGTTCTGGACCTGACGGTAGGCGCCGTTGCCGACCCGCACCGGCCCCATGCCGCGATAGCCCGGCAGGGACTCGAGGCAGCGCTCCTCCAGCTCGGCCTGCTGGGTGATGCCGAAGACCGGCTGCAGCGCGCCGCCGCCGGAGGCCGCGACGATGTTGGTGATGTAGTTGAGGTAGCCCTCCATGGTCCGTGTCGCCCCCAGGGAGTTGAGGGCATGGACCACGAAGTAGGAATCCCGCAGCCAGCAGAAGCGGTAGTCCCAGGTGCGCCCGCTGTCCGCCTCTTCCGGGATCGAGGTGGTCAGCGCCGCGACGATCGCGCCGCTCTCCTCGAAGCTGCAGAGCTTCAGGGTGATGGCGGCGCGGGTCACGGCGTCCTGCCACTCGAAGGGCAAGGCCAGGCTGCGCGCCCAGTCGCGCCAGTAGGCGTCGGTGCGCTCCTCGAAGGCGCGGGCCAGCTCGCCGACGTCCTCGCGCAGGCTCTCGTCCGGGCCGAGCACCAGGTCGATCGGCCGCTCGAGCACGAAAGGCACCTCTTCCTGGATGTAGCTGACCGGCGCGTTGGTGGTCAGGCGCAGGACCATGTGCGGCATGACGTAGCGGATGTGGTTCGTGCCGCGGGTCATCTCCGGCTCGCCGGCGCCGTAATCCCAGCGCGGCCGGATGCGGATGCAAATGCGCGGCGTGCCCGAGACCGGCCGCACCCGCCGGATCAGCATGGTCGGGCGGAAGCGCCGGCCGAACTGGACGAAGCGCGGCGCGAAGTCGGTGATCTCGATGGCCGAGCCGGCGCTGTCCTCCAGGCGGGTCTCGACCAGCGCCGAGTTGCGCCGATAGCGCCGCTCGCTCTTGACCCGGTCTTCGAGGGCGATCTCGAAGACCCCGTGCTTCGCGCCCTCGTCCCCCTCCTCGCCGCCGGCGAGCAGCCCGCAGAACACCGGGTCGCTGTCGAAGCGCGGCAGGCAGGACCAGACCACGCGGCCGTGGCTGTCGAGCAGGGCACCGTAAGCGCAGTTGCCGATCAGGGCGAGGTCGAGACCGCTCACGGCACCTCTCGCGGCGCCGCTTCGGCGGCGGCCAGAAGGCGCTGCAGCCAGTCGGCCACGGCGCCGACGTCGGGCAGCTCGGCCAGGGCCGCGCTCCGCGAGGCGTCGCCGACCCGGACCGAGAGGCCGCCGAGGTCGTTGACGATGCGGAAGCCGTCTTCGTCGGTGACGTCGTCGCCGATGAAGATCGGGCGCCGGCCGGCGAAGGGTGCCTCCGCCATGAAGGCGCCGATCGCCACGCCCTTGTCGGCCGCCACCGGCTTGATCTCGAAGACCATCTTGCCGGGCACCAGGGCCAGGCGGTCGCGGCGCTCCTGCAGCATCTCCTGGAGCAGCGCCCGGGCCGGCTCCGCCGCGGTCGGCGCGCGCCGGTAGTGCAGCGCGATGGCGGCCTGCTTGTCTTCGATCAGCACGCCCGGGTGCGCCGCCGCGAAGCGCTCGAGGCGGGCACAGAGCTCGGCGTAGTCGGGCTCGCCGCGCAGGTCGTCGCGCTCCTCGTGCAGCTTGCCGGCGGCGTCGCGGCGCTGCAGGCCGTGCAGGCCGGCGCTCGGCAGGCGCAGCGGCGCGAAGAGCCGGTCGAGGTCGGCGACGGCGCGGCCGCTGACCAGCGCCACCGCGCCCTGCAGGGCCCGATCCAGCCGGGCCAGAAGCTCCAGGGAGGCTGGCTCCAGGACCACGGCGTCCGGGGTCTCGGCGATGGGAATCAGGGTGCCGTCGACGTCGAGGAAGAGCGCCGCCCGGCCGGCACCGGATAGCATGCTCTCCAGTAGGTCCCGGGGCGCGTCCATCGCAGAACCTCGCAGAATCGGCGGGCCCGAGCGGAAGCGGGCCGAGCTAGTGGACTTTACAAGCTTGCCCGGACAGGCCAAGCCTAAGCCTGTTACGCTTAAGGGGTCATTGTCGCCGATCAAATCGACGCACGGCCCCGCCGGCGAAGAGGCTTGAGGGGCCGCATCGGCCATGCCTGACAGCGCCAGCGCCGCGCCGCCGACCTTCGACGCCGCCTTCCAGGCGAGGCTGGTCGAGCTGTTCCGCTGGCGCCGGGACGTGCGGCGCTTCCGGCCCGATCCCTTGCCCGACGCTCTGGTCGAGGAGCTGCTGGCCCTCGCCGACCTGGCGCCCTCGGTCGGCTTCAGCCAGCCCTGGCGCTTCGTGCGGGTCGAGAGCGCCGAGGCGCGCCAGGCGGTCCGCGACGACTTCGTGGCCTGCAACCGAGACGCCCTGGCCGACTACAGCGGCGAGCGCGCCCAGCTCTACGCCCGGCTCAAGCTCGCCGGGCTGGAGGTCGCGCCGGTGCAGCTCGCGGTGTTCTGCGACGAGTCGACCCTGCAGGGCCATGGCCTCGGCCGGAAGACCATGCCGGAGATGCTGCGCTACTCGGTGGTCACCGCCGTCCACACCCTCTGGCTGGCCGCCAGGGCCTGGGGCATCGGCGTCGGCTGGGTCTCGATCCTCGACCCGGCGAACGTCACGCGGGCGCTCGGCGTGCCGGAGGACTGGAGCCTGGTCGCCTACCTCTGCCTGGGCCTGCCCGAGGCGGAAGACGACCGGCCGGAGCTGGAGCGCGAAGGCTGGGAGGCCAGGCGGTCGGACTCGGCCGCGGCCATCCGCCGCTAGCCGGCCCGCTCCCGAGGACGCCCGAGCGGGGCCGTCGGGTCCGTCAGGACGTCAGGACGTCAGGTCCATCAGGGCGCCGGTCATCTGGTTCATGGTCTTCATGACCGAGACGTTCGCCTGGTAGGCCCGCTTGGCCTGCATCTGGGTGACCATCTCGGATTCCAGAGAGACGTTGGGCCGCGGCGCCAGGCCTTGCTCGTCGGCCGTCGGGTCGCCGGGATCGTAGACCTGCACGGCGGCCGGCGAGACCGGCACGCTGCGGCCGCGGACGCCGCCGTCGGGCGTGGCCACGGCCAGGACCCGCTGCGGCCGATAGCCCTCGTCGCCGGCCTCCGGCGACTCGCTGCGAACACCGGCGCTGGTGATGTTGGCGACGTTCTGGGCGGAGGCCGAGAGACGCTTGGACTGCGTGCTCATGCCGGATGCGGGAATGCCTAGGAGCGACGTCATGGAATCATCCTCATCGAATCGATACTTATATAACAACTTTAAGAAACCAATGCAACTATTTGATATTAATACGTTTTTGTATCAAATTCGAGATAAATCCGACCCGCTTGAAACGCCGGTCAGCCATGCGTATATCGCATCGATATATGATGGACTATAGTATCCCGAATCGTAGGATCGGCGGCGTCGAAGGAGGCCGCACGCGATGGATTCCAAGACCCTTTGCCTGGCCGTCCTGCTCAAGGGCGATGCCAGCGGCTACGAGATCAAGAAGGCGCTGGAGAGCGCGCCGCTCAGCCATTTCCAGGACACCAGCTTCGGCTCGATCTACCCGGCCCTGAACCGCCTGACCGCCCATGGCCAGGCGGTCTGCCGCGAGGAGGCGCAGGACAAGCGGCCGGACAAGAAGGTCTACTCGATCACCCAGGACGGCCGCCGCGCCCTGGTCGAGGCCCTCCTGCAGCCGCCCGGCCCCGACCGCTACCGCTCGGACTTCCTCTTCGTGCTGTTCCTGGCCGAGCTGCTGCCGGCCGGCCACCTGGCCCAGGTCGTCGATTCGCGGATCGCCCTCTACGACGAGCGGATCGCCCACATGGAGGCTTGCGACTGCGCGCAGGGCCAGGCCGCGCCCGACTACGTCCACGGCTTCGGCCTGGCGATCTACCGGGCCGCCGCCGACTACCTGAAGCGGCACCGCGACGAGATCATCGCCGGCGCCGCCCAGGAAAGCCGGAGGGTGGCCGAATGAGCCCGGGTCATCCGCAGCCCCTGGCGACCGGGCGCCGGCAAAAACGCCTTGTAGGTTCGCCTGCAATTTTACATATATTATTACAAACAAACACGCCGAGGGCCGGCTTCGGCCCGCTAGCGGGAACGCGCCGATGAAACGCTCCTACCTGATCGCCGGCATCCTGGCCGTCGCCGTCGCCGGCTGGGTCCTGTCCGGGCAGTTCGGCCGCGGCGACCGTCCCGCCGAGGCGCAGAAGCCGCCGGCCCAGCTCGAGCAGAGCGAGCGCCTGACCCAGGTCCGGGTCCGCCGGCAGCAGGGCGAGACCTACGTCGGCGTGCAGGTCCTGCGCGGCCAGACGGAGGCCCTGCGCAGCGTCGCCATCAAGGCCGAGACCCACGGCCGGGTCGTCGAGCTGGCCTTCGAGCGTGGCGACCAGCTCAAGGCGGGCCAGACCATCGTGCGCCTGGCGCCGGAGAGCCGGCCGGAGCGCTTGAGCGAAGCCAAGGCCCTGCTCGAGCAGCGGCGCATCGAACACGAGGCCTCGGTCCGCCTGAAGGAGAAGGGCTTCCGCGCCCAGACCCAGCTCTCGGCCGCCCGCGCCGCCCTCGAGTCCGCGCAGGCGGAGGTCCGCCGCGCCCAGGTCGAGCTCGACAACACCTATGTGCGCGCGCCCTTCGACGCGGTGGCCGACGACCGCATGGTCGACCTCGGCGACTTCCTGGAGACCGGTAACCCGATCGCCCGCATCGTCGACCTCGATCCCATCCTGATCGTCGCCGAGGTCAACGAGCAGAACGTCGGCCGGATCGAGGTCGGCAGCATCGGCGACGCCCGGCTGATCACCGGCCTCGAGGTCAGCGGCCAGATCCGCTTCGTCGCCTCCATGGCGAATGCCTCGACCCGCACCTTCAGGGTCGAGATGGAAGTGCCCAACCCCGACGGCGCGATCCCCGACGGCGTCTCCGCCGAGCTGCGTCTACCGATCGGCGAGGAGCTGGCCCACAAGGTCTCGCCGGCGATACTGACCCTGTCGGACGAAGGCGAGGTCGGCGTGATGACCCTGGAGGACGACGACCGCGTCAGGTTCCGGCCGGTGCGCATCCTCGACAGCTCGCTGAACGGCGTCTGGCTCGGCGGCCTGCCGGACGAGATCACCTTCGTCACCGTCGGCCAGGAGTTCGTCAAGGACGGCCAGAAGGTCCAGCCGATCGACGAGAGCGAGCTGGAGGCGGCGACCTCGTGAACGCCATCATCGACGCCGCCATCAGTCATGCCAGGACCATCGTCGCGGCCCTGGTCCTGATTCTGATCGCCGGCACCTCGGCCTATATCAGCGTGCCCAAAGAGGCCGAGCCGGACATCAACATTCCGATCATCTACGTCAACGTCAGCCACGAGGGCATCTCGCCGGAGGACGCCGAGCGCCTGCTGATCAAGCCCCTGGAAGAGGAGCTGCGCAGCATCGAAGGCGTCAAGGAGATGCGCGCCACCGCCTTCCAAGGCGGCGCCAACGTGCTGATGGAGTTCGAAGCCGGCTTCAATGCCGACACCGCTCTCGACGACGTGCGCGACAAGGTCGACCTGGCCAAGCCCGAGCTGCCCGAGGACAGCGACGAGCCGACGGTGCACGAGGTCAACCTGAGCCTCTTCCCGGTGCTCGTGGTGACCCTCTCCGGGCCGCTGCCGGAGCGCAGCCTCTTGCGCCTGGCGCGGGACCTGCAGGACCGCATCGAGGGCATCCCGAGCGTGCTCAACGTCGAGATCGCCGGCGACCGCGAGGAGCAGGTCGAGCTGATCGTCGATCCCCTGTCGCTGGAGAGCTACGGCCTCGACGCGCGCGCCATCCTCGACGCCGTCGCCCGCTCGAACCGCCTGGTCGCCGCGGGCTCGATCGACACCGGCCAGGGCCGCTTCGCGGTCAAGGTGCCGGGGCTCTTCGAGGGCGCCGAGGACATCCTCAACATGCCGCTCAAGGTCGACGGCGACGCGGTGGTGCGCTTCCGCGACGTCGGCACCTTGCGCCGCACCTTCAAGGACCCCGAGGGCTTCGCGCGGATCAACGGCGAGCCGGCGCTGGCGCTCGAGGTCAGCAAGCGCACGGGCGAGAACATCATCGCGACCATCGAGGCGGTGCGCGCCCTGGTGGAGACCCAGCGCCCGCTGTGGCCGGAAGCGGTGCGGGTGCACTACAGCCAGGACAAGTCCTCCGACATCCGGGTCATGCTGACCGACCTGCAGAACAACGTGCTCAGCGCCGTCATCCTGGTCATGGTCGTGGTGGTCGCCGCCCTCGGCCTGCGCAGCGCCGGCCTGGTCGGCGTCGCGATCCCCGGCTCCTTCCTGACCGGCATCCTGGTGCTCGCCACCTTCGGCCTGACGGTCAACATCGTCGTGCTGTTCAGCCTGATCCTCGCCGTCGGCATGCTGGTCGACGGCGCGATCGTCGTCACCGAGTACGCCGACCGCAAGATGAGCGAGGGCCTGCACCGGCGCGAGGCCTACGGCCTCGCCGCCAAGCGCATGGCCTGGCCGATCATCGCCGCCACCGCCACCACCTTGGCGGCCTTCCTGCCGCTGCTGTTCTGGCCGGGCATCGTCGGCGAGTTCATGAAGTTCCTGCCGATCACCCTGATCGCCACGCTGAGCGCCTCCTTGATGATGGCGCTGATCTTCGTGCCGACCCTGGGCTCGCTGATCGGCAAGGCCGGCGGCGCGGCCGACGCCGAGACCATGAAGGCGATCGCCGCCGGCGAGCAGGGCCACCCCTCCGAGCTGCCGGGCTTCACCGGCGGCTACGTGCGCTTCCTGCAGCGCGTCCTCAAGGCCCCCGGCCTGGTGCTGATCGGCGCCGTCGTGGTCCTGATCGGCGCCTACGCCGCCTACGGCAAATGGGGCCGCGGCGTCGAGTTCTTCCCCGAGGTCGAGCCGGAGCTGGCCGCCCTGCAGGTCCACGCCCGCGGCAACATGTCGATCTACGAGCGCGACAAGCTGCTGCGCCAGGTCGAGGACCGCGTGCTCGACCTGGCCCGCGAGAAGGGCGAGTTCCACACCATCTACGCCCGCTCCGTCGCCTCCTCCGGCATCGAGCGCGACGACGAGCCCGAGGACCTGGTCGGCACCATCAACGTCGAGTTCACCGACTGGCACATGCGCCGGCCGGCCTCAGAGATCCTCGAAGAGGTCTGGCAGCGCACCAGCGATCTCGCCGGCGTCTACGTCGAGCGGCGCACCCAGGAGGCCGGGCCGCCGGTCGGCAAGCCGGTGCAGATCCAGGTGGCCTCGGACTACCCGGAGCTGATCGCACCGACCATCGGCCAGATCGTCGCGGCCATGGAGGAGATCGGCGGCTTCGTCGACCTGGAGGACGGCCAGCCGATTCCCGGCATCGAGTGGCAGCTCGAGGTCGACCGCGCGCAGGCGGCGAAGTTCGGCGCCGACATCACCTTGATCGGCTCCTACGTCAAGATGGCGACCAACGGCATGATCCTCAGCGACATCCGGCCGAACGACGCCGCCGAGGAGATCGACATCACGGTCCGACTGCCCCTGCCCTACCGCAACTTCGACCACCTCGATCAGATCAAGGTGCAGACCGACAGCGGCCTGGTGCCGATCGCCAACTTCGTGACCCGGGAAGCGCGGCCCAAGGTCACGCTGCTGCGCCGCTCGGACAGCAGCCGCGCCATGACCATCAAGGCCGAGGTCGCGCCCGGCCTGCTGGCGGACGACAAGGTGCGGCAGATCCGCCAGTGGCTGGCCGGAGCCGAGCTCGACCCGCGGGTGCGCATCATCTTCAAGGGCGAGGACGAGGAGCAGAAGGCGGCCCAGGCCTTCCTGAGCAAGGCCTTCGGCGTCGCGCTGTTCCTCATGGCCATCATCCTGGTGACCCAGTTCAACAGCTTCTACAGCGCCGGCCTGATCCTCTCCGCGGTGGTCATGTCGACGGTCGGCGTCATGCTCGGGCTGCTCGCGACCAACCAGCCCTTCGGCATCGTCATGTCGGGCATCGGCGTGATCGCGCTGGCCGGGATCGTGGTCAACAACAACATCGTGCTGATCGACACCTACGACCGCTTGAAGAAGACCAGCCCGACCATCGAGGAGGCGATCCTGCGCACCGGCGCCCAGCGCCTGCGGCCGGTGCTGCTGACCACCATCACCACCATCCTCGGCCTGATGCCGATGGTGCTCGGCGTCAACATCGACCTCTTCACCCGGGACATCCAGGTCGGCGCGCCCTCGACCCAATGGTGGCGCCAGCTCTCCACGGCCATCGCCTGCGGCCTCAGCTTCGCCACCCTGCTGACCCTGGTCGTCACCCCCTCGGCCCTGATGTGGCAGGCCAACCTGCAAGCCCTCTTCCGCCGCCGCCGCAAACGCCGCGCCGCCAAAGCCGCGGCCGGCCCCGCGCTCCCGGAGCCGGCGGAGTAGCCGTCGCCGGGGCAGCCGTCGACATCGAAACGAACCGCCCCCTCACCCGGCTCCGGCTAGGCTCGGCTGCGCCTCACCAAGCCTGCGCAGCCCTCTCCCCCGTCGGGCTATTGCATTCACACATCTGGGTTGCGGTGTGGTTTGCCAGGTGATTCCTTGGCTCGGTTGGAGCTTGGGAGTTTGAGTGATGTCAGGGATGGGC
>JANQLT010000219.1 GCA_028280455.1 Kiloniellales bacterium | reverse complement strand
GCCCCAACGGCGCCGGCAAGACCACCCTGTTCCGCATGATCGTCGACCAGGAGACCCCGGAGTCCGGCAGCTTCAAGGTCGGCGACACGGTGGCGTTGGGCTATGTCGACCAGAGCCGCGACGCGCCCGACGCCAGCAAGACCGTCTGGGAGGAGATCTCCGACGGCGCCGACGAGATCGACCTCGGCAAGCGCAAGATGGCGTCACGGGCCTATGTCGGGGCGTTCAACTTCAAGGGGCCGGACCAGCAGAGCAAGGTCGGCGAGCTCTCCGGCGGCGAGCGCAACCGGGTGCATCTGGCCAAGATGCTGAAATCCGGCGCCAATGTGGTGCTGCTGGACGAGCCGACCAACGACCTTGACGTGGAGACCTTGCGGGCCCTGGAGGAGGCGCTGCTCAGCTTCCCCGGCTGCGCCGTCATCATCAGCCACGACCGCTGGTTCCTCGACCGCATCGCGACCCACATCCTGGCCTTCGAGGGCGACAGCCAGGTGGTCTGGTTCGAGGGCAACTACGAGGACTACGAAGCCGACCGCAAGCGCCGCCTCGGCGAGGCCGCCGACCAGCCGCACCGGATCAAGTACAAGCCGCTGACGCGGTAGTCTTTGGGAGCCTCTGCGGACAAGCGACGCAGGAGTGTTCCGTCATTGCGAGCCGGCTCTTGCCGGCGCGGCAATCCAGCACAGCCGGCGTTGGTCCCGGGCTCTGGATAGCTTGGCGTTGCTCGCAATGACGACGGGAAGCTAGGGACGTGCCTCTATCGTCTGACGAGGGTGAAGGGGAGAGCTGCGAGCTGCTCCCTTGGCGCGGCGCTGTCTTGGGGGTGGCCTGAGGCCGTTTGTGGGGGAACGAAACGCCCCCTCACCCAGCTCCGGCTAAGGCTCGGCGTTTCGCCTCGCCAAGCCTTCGCAACCCTCTCCCTCGACGGGGGAGAGGGCGAACTCAAACAGGTGGCGATTCTTGCCGTGGCGCTGTTCCCCCTTCGGGACAGAGGAAAACACTGTTGAGGCAATTGTCCCCAACAACCCCTCTCCCCCGACGTGGGAGAGGGATGCGCAGACTTAAGCGAGACCGGAGGGCGCGCTTTAGTCGGAGCTGGGTGAGGGGGCGGTTCGTTTCGCCCGGCGCTGCGGCCGCCGGCCGAGCTTGGAGCGCTACTGCGCCTGCTTCGGCGCGAAGGCGCCCATGGCGACTTTGCGGCGGAGGTGCTCGATCAGCTTGTCCATGCCGTTGCGCTTGACGAAGGCGCCATACTCCTGGCGCAGGGTCAGGGCCAGGCTGACGCCCTCGGCCAGGACGTCGATGATCTTGTAGCTGGAGTCGGCCGGCCGCAGCCGCCAGTCGACGCGGAAGGGCTCGCCCTCGATGGGCGTGATCATGACCGGCACGAAGACGTGGTCGCTCTTGCCCTTGTCGTGGCGCTCCTTGCCGATGGCGAAGGTCTCGCCGGAGTACTCGGCGAACATCGGCAGGAAGCGCTGGACCACGGCGTCCTCGAAGACCGCCAGGAACTCCTTGCGCTGGGCGTCGGTCGCCTTGCGCCACTGGGCGCCGAGCACGAAGCGGCTGATCGCCGCGGTGTCGAAGCCTTTGGTGAAGAGGGCGCGGAAGCGGCTCTCGCGCTCCGCCTCGCTGATCTCCGTGTCGGTCAGGTCGACGACCGCGCGCTCGCCCAGCTCCTGCAGGAAGGCGCCGGCGTTGTTCGTCGCCTCGGCCCGGGCGTCCTGCTCGGCGCCGGCCCAGGCGCTCTGCCCCGGGTGCAGCGCGACCAGCGCGGCCAGCAAGACGGCCGCGAGCGCCGCGGCAAGGCCGCCGCGCCGAACGGAGAAGAGCTGGCGGATTGGCTTACTCGAAGGTGCTGAGCTGGTCGTCGCCGTGCTGGTCTTCGGACAGCCCCGGCGCGGGCGCGTTCTCGTCCGGCTCACCGTTGTTGATCTCGTCGACCCGACGCTGCAGGTAGACGGACCGGATTCGGGCGTAGTAATCCACGGCATCACGCTTCAGCTCGTCGATGGTCTCGATGTTGCGGGAGCGAAAGTCTATTCCCTGGACGAACGAACGGGCGAGCAGAATCTCCTGATCGAGGACGTAGCCCAGCGGGTCCAGGTAGGAATCAACCGCTATGCCGACGCCGTCCCGCGCCGTGGAGGGCCCGAGGACGGGCAGCACCACATAAGGATAGGGACCCACGCCCCAGACTCCAAGTGTCTGGCCGAAGTCTTCGTTGTGATAGGGATAGCCCCAGTCGTCGGCCGGGTCCCAGAGGCCGCCCACGCCCACCGTCGTGTTGATGACGAAGCGCGTGAGGGTCGTCTCGGCCCGGTCCCAGGAGCCCTGCATCAGGTCGTTGGCCAGAATCACCGGCGTGTTGAGGTTGCGCATGAAGCTGCGGATCGAGTCGCGGACGAACTGCGGCAGCAGCACCCTGTAGGTCGCTGCCAGCGGCTGGAACACGACGGTGTCGAGCAGCTCGTTGATGGCGAAGGTGAAGCGGTTCAGGCCCTCGATCGGGTCGTTGTCGTCCTCGACGTCCGAGAAGGCGGCGTCGGACTGGGCCAGCTGGTCGTCGCCGACGTTCGAGCTGCTGGCGCAGCCCGCCAGCAACAGGAGCGACAGCAGGCCCGCCATGGCCACTCGAAACAAACCGTTCAGATGCAGATTGATCATGCGCAGTACCGGCACTTTAGCGATCGAGGCTCGAACGACCGCCCGCCCGGTTGCTCCGCGATGATCCTCCCGGAGACCCCAAAGCATGGCGCCCAAACATCGGCCCGACCTCAATACCCCCCAAGGTGCTCAAACCCTGTAGCACAGAACCTAAAGGATTCATTAAGGGAATTGCCGGTGTCCCGACCCCGCGCACCCTCTTGAACCCACACGTCCTTGCTATCACAGCAATGGACGCGACGTCACCCGGCAAGGTTACCAAATGTCTCTCGATGGCACCACTGTTGCAATTTTGTCATAACCGCGCCGCGGACAGGGTCGTTCCGGGCCGGCCGCCGTCTGTCGCGCCCTCTCCCCGGCCCCGCCGCGGCGGCAAAGGGCTCATCTGCCGTCCGGCGCCGGGCCGTCCGGCGCCGCGCCCCAGCGGGCGATGAGCCGCCGGTAGAGCGGCAGCAGCAGGGCCGGCGTCATGTACATGGGAATCTGGGCGACTCCGAAGAACAGGGCGACTCCGACGTCGGTGCCGGCGGGCAGCGCCGCCAGCAGCAACCCCATGTTGCAGTTGCCGGAGAGGATTCCCGCGGTCAGCGCGGCGCGGATGCCGAGTCGGGCGAAGACCAGGGCGGCGAGCAATTGCAGGGCCGGATTCGCCAGGCAGGCGGCGGCCAGCCAGAGGGCCACCATGCCCGGCCGCTCCAGCAGGGTCGCGGTCACGCCGTCCATGATCGCGATGGCGAAGACCAGGAGCAGCAGGACCATGGCGCCGTCCAGTTGGCCGGCGGCCCGCGCCAGGCGGGCGGCGCCGAGGCCGCGGCGCAGCGCCAGCGCGCCCAGGAAGGCCAGGCCGACGATCAGGCCGAGCCGCGCCATCAGCTCGAGCATGCCGACCTCGAGCTCGAGGCCGAGCAGCGCCAGCGCCAGGGGCGGCAGGGTGAGCGGAGTCAGCAGCGTGCTGAGCAGGCCGACCACGACGGCCAGCGCCGCGTCGAGCCCGAGCAGCAGGGCGAAGGCGGCGCCGGCCAGGATCGGCGGCGCGGCGGCCATCAGGATCAGCGCCGTGGTCAGCGACTCCGGCAGGCCCAGGGGCGGCACCAGCAGCCAGGCGATGACCGGCGAGGCGAGCAGCATCCAGGCGGTCAGCGCGAGGACGGCGAGGGGCCGGCGCAGGTAGCCGGCGATCGCCGACCAGTCGACCCGGAGCAGGGCGATCAGCAGGATCATCGCCACGGCCGGCGGCAGCAGCGGGCGCAGCCACTGGGCCAGGCCCGGCAGCAAGAGGCCCAGGAAGACCCCGGCGAAGAGCGTCCAGGCCGCGTGGCGAGCCAGAAAGGCGAGGACTGCTGCCATGCTCTCGGGGGTCCTTGGGCCCGGCGGGCGCGGCCTGCGCGCGGGCGGCGATCACGATTTCGCCATCCGCTCCGGATCAGACCCCCGAGATGGCTTCGCGTCGCGATCCCATCTCGGGGGTCTGATCCGGCGTGCGGGAATAGAGCGGATTCACGACACTAGGCCGAAGCTGGGCCTGCTTCCACCCAATCCCGATCCGCTCTAGCGCCTTTGCCACCTGCCGCCAATGCTCTATCGTGCGCCGCCATGGCGGACCCGATGGCGGCAGGCGTTGACTTGGCGATCGATCCGGCGCTTCTCGTGTTGCATCGCGAGAGCGTGCGGCCGGAGTGGATCGACTACAACGGCCATATGAACGTGGCCTACTACCTGCTGGCTTTCGACCATGCGACGGACGCGCTGCTCGACCACCTCGGCCTCGACGAGGCCTACCGCAAGGAGACCGGCGGCTCGACCTTTGCCGTGGAGACCCATATCACCTATCAACAGGAGGTCGGCGAGGGCGACCCGCTGATCTTCGCCAGCCAGCTCCTCGGCCACGACAGCAAGCGACTGCACTATATGCACTTCATGTACCATGAGACCGACGGCTTCCTGGCGGCGACCAGCGAGTGGCTGTCCTTGCACATCGACATCAACAAGCGCCGCGTCTCCGAGATGCCGGCCTCGATCCAGGCGCGCTGTGCCGAGGTGATGGCGGCGCAGGCGGGATTGCCGACGCCGGCGGAAGCCGGCAGGCGCGTCGAGCTGCGGTCGCGCTGAGCCGGACCGCGCCCCGTCCATGACGTCCCACAGCCTCCTGTCCCTGGCGGTTCTCTCGCTGCTCGCCGGCGCCTCGCTCGGCGCCGAGCCGGCCTTGGCGGCCTGCACCGATCCGCCGGGGCCGGGCGTCAACTGGCAGCGCTGCAACTTCGACTACCTCGACCTGAAAGGCGTCGACCTGAGCGGCGCGCGCCTGCGCGACGGCAGCTTCTTCCGCACGGACCTGACCGGCAGCAACATCTCCGGCTCGGAGTCCCTGCGGGTCAAGTTCATCAACGCGACGCTGGCCGAGGCCGTGCTCGATCAGGCCAAGCTCTACGAAGCCGACCTGACCAAGGCCGTGCTGGCCGGTGCCTCCATGCAGGGCGCCGATCTCCGGCGGGCCAAGCTGTTCCGCGCCGACCTGCGCGGCGCCGACCTGACCGACGCCCGCCTGGAAGGCGCGGACCTGACCCGCGCGGACCTCTCCGGCGCGACCTGGACCAACGGCGAGCGGATCTGCGCCGAAGGCTCGATCGGCCGCTGCAACTGATCCGATCGCTGGGTCACCGCCGCTCGAAGCGGGTCAAGGCCTCCAGCGACGCATCCTCGATCCGGTAGACCGCTTCGCCCGCGTGCCGCATGCCGAGCGCTTCGTAGAAGCGTCCGGACTCCGGCCGGTCGTCGCGCACGTGGAGCTCGATGCGCTGGTAGCCGAGGCGCCGGGCCTCTTGGGCCGCGCCGGCCATCAGGCGGCGGCCGAGGCCCAGGCCGCGGCCCTGCGGCCGGACGAAGAGGTTCTCGACCAGCATCACCGGCCCGGGCTTGAACAGCGAGAAGGCGCCGTAGAAGGCCAGGTAGCCGAGCGCCTGCGGTCCCGCCAGGCCGATCAGCGCCTGGAAGCGCGGCGCCGGCGGTGCCAGCCAGCCGGCCAGGGCGGCGGCGTCGACCGGCGCCTCGGGCCGCTTGCCCTCCTCGGCCAGGAAGACCTCGAGCAGGGCGGCGAGGGCCGCGGCGTCGGCCACCTCGGCGCGGCGCACCTGCAGCGCCACTCTTTCACTCTTGTCCTCGGATGCGGCTGTCATGGTGCGAGTCTAGCGCCTGTCCGGTTTGACGGGAATCGACGCAAGCCGCTAGGTCGAAAGGGCGGCCGCGGCGGTCGAGAGGCCGGCGAGCCTTCCGTCGGCCGGCCCACTGGCGTTAGAGTCGAGCGACAGGCAAAGAGGCGCGCGCATGTCCGATGACGAAAGCCGAGGCAGGGTCCTCCTGGACCGGCTGAGGCAGTTTCGTCAGAACGGCCACTTCGTGCTTTGGGTCCTGTCCGTGGTCATCGGCGCCGCGGCGGCCGCGGCGGCGATCGCCTTCCGCTACGCCATCGACCTGGTGCAGCAGCTCTTCTACGGCCGGGGCGGCGAGAACCTGGCGACCATCGCCATGGGGCTGCCCTGGTGGCAGATCCTGCTGGCCCCCGCCGTCGGCGGGCTCCTGGTCGGGCTGCTGGTGACCTACGGCCTGCCGGGCCGCCGGCCGCAAGGCGTCGCCGAGGTGATCGAGGCCAACGCCCTGCACGGCGGGCGCATGTCCCTGACCACCGGCCTGCGCTCGGCCGTCGTCTCGGCCCTGTCCATCGGCTGCGGCGCCTCGACCGGCCGCGAGGGCCCGGTGGTGCATCTCGGCGCCAGCCTCGGCGCCTGGATCTCCAAGCGCCTGCACCTGGGCCGCCGGATGTCGCGCACGATCCTCGGCTGCGGCGTCGCCGCGGCCGTCGCCGCCTCCTTCAACGCGCCCATCGCCGGCACCTTCTTCGCCCTGGAGGTGGTCATCGGCCACTACGCCCTGCCGGCCTTCGCGCCCATCGTCATCGCGGCGGTCACCGGCACGGTCATCAGCCGGGCCCACTACGGCAACTTCCCGGCCTTCACCCTGCCGGCCGGCTGGGACATCGCCTCGTTCTGGGAGTTCCCGGCCTTCGCCATCCTGGGCGTCGTCTGCGCGCTGGCCGCGGTGCTCTTCATGCGCTCGATCATCTTCACCCAGGACGTCGTGGCGAAGGTGAACATACCGCTCTGGACCAAGCCGGCGGCCGGCGGGCTCTGCGTCGGCCTGATCGCCATCGCCTTCCCGCAGGTGCTCGGGGTCGGCTACGAGGCGACCGACCGCGCGCTCTCCGAGCTCTACGACCTCTGGCTGCTGCTCGCGCTGATCGTCGCCAAGACGGCGGCCACGGCGATCTCGCTCGGCTGCCGCTTCGGCGGCGGCGTCTTCTCGCCCTCGCTGTTCCTCGGCGCCATGGTCGGCGGCGCCTTCGGCATCATCGCCACGGCGGTCTTCCCGCACCTCTCCTCGGGCCACGGCGCCTACACCCTGATCGGCATGGGCGCGGTCGCCGGCTCGGTGCTGGGCGCGCCGATCTCGACAATCCTGATGATCTTCGAGCTGACCACCGACTACAAGCTGACCATCGCGGTCATGATGGCGACGGTGATCTCCAGCTTCATCACCCTGCAGGTCTTCGGCCGCTCCTTCTTCACCTGGCAGCTCGAGCGCCGCGGAGTCTCGGTCAAGGGCGGCCAGGACATCGGCCTGCTCAAGTCGATCCGCATCGGCAACCTGATGGACCAGAAGTTCCACACCATCGCCCCGGAGACGCCGATCGCCGAGGTGCGCCCCAAGCTGCAGGCGGCGCCCTGGGGCGAGCTCTTCGTGGTCGACGTCGAGCGCCGCCTGACCGGCGTCATCACCTTCGCCGACCTCAGCGACGCCGCCTTCGACACCAGCCACGACGCCGAGCTCTCGGCCGCCGACGTCGCCCGCCGGCGGCCCGTCGTCCTGCACGTCGACGACGACCTGGAAGCGGCCGTGCGGACCTACGGCCGCTCCGGCGAGGCGCACCTGCCGGTGGTCGACTCCGACAAGCGCATGACCCTGCTCGGCATCGCCCACGAGCACGAGGTGGTCATCGCCTACCAGCGCGCCCTGGCCCAGGCCCGCGGCGAGGAACAGGAAGAGCCGGAGCGCTAGTATGTCGGCTGCGGCCGGACCGCAGGGCGACGGCGGTCCGGCCGTAACATCGGGCGCCCGTCAGGCGGCGCGTCCCATCTGATCCCAGCGCGCGTTGGCGCTGTTGATCGGCTCGCGGCGGCTGCGCATCGCCCGCAGGATCAGCTTCAGCACGCTGTCGTGCTGATGGATCTCCTGAATGATGTTGAGCGGCTGCTGCAGCAGGTCGTCGCGGCGAATGATCGCCTGCCAGTCGAGCATGCCGTCGACCGCGGCGTTCGTCGTGCCGTGAATCGCCTTGAGGAACTCGCGGGCCAGCAGCCCCTGTCCGACCGTGCTCGGGTGCACGCCATCGAGGCTGAACACGCCGCCCGCGACGACCCGGTCGTTGCTGGCGTGGTAGTACTTGGTGTTGACCGACGCCCGGCCGCCGGGGTTCAAGGCATCGGGCAGGGGATAGGTCGGGTTCCCGCTGTTGCGCTTGAAGGCGAGCTGGAGCAGCGCCTCGTTCACGTCGACGACGATGAAGCGCTTCTTGCCGAGAGACCGGTTCTTCGCGTCGGCCAAGGCGCGGATCGCCTTGTTGTACTCGGCGATGCGCCGGTCGATGTTCAGGGCATCGGCCTGGCTCAGGAAGGGCACCGACCCCGACCGCGCGTCGTCCACGTCGAAGGGGACGTAGACGTAGTAGTCGAAGTAGCGCGCCTTGTCGCCGATGATCTGCTTGAAGGGATCCTGGTGCTCGTGCGAGGCGCCGACGCCCTTGGCGATGGGCGCCACGGTGACGGCCGGGACCGTGCCGAGGAAGACCCGCCAATCCGGTTGCTTCTTCAGATGGGCCTTGCTGTTGAGGATGCTCGCCGTCTTGTCGAGCAGGATCTCGTAGTCCTGTTTGAACAGCTCCGGGTCCCAGATGTTGAACTGGCCGCGCTGGAAGTGATCCATGGCCTTGTAGACCTCGGGGGTCACGTTGGTTTCGCGCAGCTCCATGTGCAGCACGGTGCCCAGCGCGTTGTTCGAGCCCAGCCAGAGGATGGTGTTCTCGACGCCGTCGTTGTCGGTCTTGGCATAGTGCTCCAGCCAGTCGAGCTGCGAGCGGTCCATGGCGTCCGGATCGTTCTGCGGATTGAGGATCCGGAAGGCGTTGCGATAGAAGGCATTGCTCGGCGTGCCGAAGGTGTTGTCGTCGTCGCGCCGCACGCCGCCGGGCTCCAGGCGCTCCAAGCAGACGTTCGGCGTGACCTGCCAGGCATCCGCGACGGTGAAGCCGAAGGCCGCCAGGTTGTGGAAGCTCTCGACCGCTCTGCCGGCCTCCCGGTAGGGCAGGCGGTAGTCGCCGGCGCCCCGCTCGTAGTAGTCCTCGATCTTGTCCAGGAAGTTCGGGATGCGGATGGTCAGGGCCGTGCCCCATTCGAAGGGCCCCCAGATGTCGTCGTCGTAGAACTTGGTCAGGTAGCGCAGCAGCTTCTCCATGTTCAGGGGCATGCCGCCCAGCGGCCAGGTCGGGAAGTGATAGTTCGTGCCGACCGTCAAGCCGAGCTGCTCGGCGATCAGGGTCGAGTAGCTGAGGTCGGTACGGGCGGCGGCGGCCGACATGAATCCCTGCGAGATGCTGTCGCCGATGGTGATGAGCTTAGCCATGGAATGTCCTCCTTTTGCGGTTCGCGCGGAGGCAGCGGACAGGCGCCCGCACGCCCGCCGTGGGGCGTCGGGGCAAGCGCTGCCCTGCGCCGGCCAAGCTTCCGAAATCGGGCGTGACTCGAGCGTGATAGGCCGGAATTTCCGGCCTGTTTGGCGGGTTTGCCGCTAGCGGGTTTTCCGATCGGACGGCACCGGGCCGCTCCCCCTCCCGGCCACCCAATAGGATACTGCCGTGGGTGGCCGGGAGGGGAAGCGGCCCGGTGCCGTGATTCCGCGTCAGCGGAAAACGCGCCGGTCGGTCGTTTCGGGATCTCACGCGATGGCGCTCCCGGATCGTCTCT
>JANQLT010000206.1 GCA_028280455.1 Kiloniellales bacterium | reverse complement strand
CCTGCACGGCAAGGAAGCCGCCCTGCTCTTCACCTCGGGCTACGTCTCCAACTGGGCGGCCCTGACCACCCTCGCCTCGCGCCTGCCGGACTGCGTCGTCTTCTCGGACTCCAAGAACCACGCCTCGATGATCGAGGGCATCCGCCATTCGCGGGCCGAAAAGAAGATCTTCAAGCACAACAACCCCGAGGACCTGGCCCGGCAGCTCGAGGAGATCGCCCCAGAGCGGGCCAAGCTCATCGCCTTCGAGTCCGTCTACTCGATGGACGGCGACATCGCGCCGATCGCCGAGCTCTGCGACGTCGCCGATCACTATGGCGCCATGACCTACCTCGACGAGGTCCACGCGGTCGGGCTCTACGGCCCGCGCGGCGGCGGCATCGCCGAGCGCGAGGGCCTGATGGACCGCCTGACGGTGATCGAAGGCACGCTCGGCAAGGCCTTCGGCGTGCTCGGCGGCTACATCACCGCCTCGGCGAACCTGATCGACTTCGTGCGCTCCTATGCCTCCGGCTTCATCTTCACCACGGCCCTGCCGCCGGCGATCGCGGCGGGCGCCCTGGCCTCGGTCCGGCATCTCAAGCAAAGCCAGGTCGAGCGTCTGCGCCACCAGGAGCGGGCCTCGACGGTCAAGCGCCGGCTCGCCCAGGCAGGCCTGCCGGTTATGCCGTCGGAGAGCCATATCGTGCCGGTCCTGGTCGGCGAGCCGACGCTCTGCCGGGCCGTGACCGATCAGCTGCTGGATCGCTTCGGCGTCTATGTCCAGCCGATCAACTATCCGACGGTGCCGCGGGGCACGGAGCGGCTGCGCCTGACGCCCTCGCCGCTACACAGCGACGCGGACATCGACCACCTGGTCGCCGCCTTGTCGGATATCTGGTCGCAGCTCGAGCTGAAACGCGCGGCCTAGTCGGCAACGGGGGCAAGGCCAAGAGAGGACGGAAGAGGGAGGTTCTCTGAATCGGGACAGGCAGGTCCCAGCGGCAACTGGCGAGACAAGAGCGGATGCGCTGGCGCTATGAGCTTAGGGGAAAGGAGCTGTCTTGATGGCCTATCGAGCCATCCCCGGCGCAGCCTTGGCGCGAGCCGAGTACAGCCTCTACCCGGCGACGCCCCCCGGTCTCGTGCTCGCAGCGGCCGGATCGCTCCTCTTCGGGGTCGTGGCGATGGCCCTGAAGACCACCGAAGCGGACGACGTCGGCGGCCTGCTGCTGCGGCCCGACCGCACCCTTCACGTGCTGATTTTGTTGGCCACCGCCGTGCGGCTGATCCCGGCAAGCAACCTGGAGCGGGATCGACGGCCGTGGACCCTGAAGCTCAAAGCCCTGAAACGGATGAGAGATCCGGCAAACGGCCGGAAAGCCGCCGGTCAGGCTCGCGTCAAGGTAGTAGGACGCTGTGACCGACCAGCAACAGAAAACTGTAAAGTGGGATGGACAGAAGGCCGAAATGGCTCTAATACTTAAACTTTCTGGGGAAATCGTCGCTAGGAGCTGGCCTTAATCGGCCGCAAAGTGAGGCCCCATGGGCGCCATCAACCTCGCACAACCGGATATCACGCTCTACCTCGATATGAAGGGCGTGGTGAAGGATGTCTCCCTTTCGAAGGCGATGCCGGAGGAAGGCGTCGAGGCCTGGTGCGGTCGCCCTTGGAGCGAGACGGTCGGCGACGTCGGCGAGGAGAAGATCCGCAGAATCCTGGAGGATGCGCGGACCATCGGCGTATCCGCCTTCCGCCAGATCAACCAGCGCTTCCCGAGCGGCCTCGAGATGCCGATGGAGTTCACGGCCGTGCGCCTGGGCGACCAGGGCGGCCTGGTCGCCGTGGGCAAGAACCTGCAGGCCGTCGCCGACCTGCAGACCCGGCTGGTCACCGCCCAGCAAGCGATGGAGCGGGACTACTGGAAGCTCCGCGAGATCGAGACCCGCTATCGCCTGCTGTTCGATTCCTCGAACGACGCGGTGCTCCTGGTCAGGGCCTCCAATCTGCACATCGCCGAAGCCAATCCGGCGGCCATTCGGGCGCTCGGCGTCTCGCCGGTCGGCCAAGAGCTGCTGGCGGAGCTGGCCCCGCAGGAGCGCGAGCCCTTCCGTGAGATGCTGCAGCGCGTCCGCGAGGAGGGCAAGGCGCCGGCTGTCCTGGTCCACCTCGGCAAGGATCGCGAGCCCTGGCTGGTCAAAGCCTCGCTGATGACCTCCGGCCCCGGCCCGATGTTCCTGCTGCAGCTCTCGTCGGCCGATGGCTTGCAGAGCGTCGGCGATCATGGCTCGAGCGCCTCGCTCGAGGACATCGTCGAGCGCCTGCCCGATGCCTTCGTGATCCTCGACAACCGGGGCACCGTGCTGCAGGCCAACCGCGCCTTTCTGGACCTGGTGCAGGTCGCCTCCCATCGCTCGGTCATCGGCGAGAGCCTCGGGCGCTGGCTGTCGCGGCCGGGTGCCGACCTGACGGTGCTGCTCGCCAATATCCGCAAGCACGGCGTCGTTCGCCTCTTCTCCACGACCTTCCATGGCGCCCTCGATGCGCCGACGGAGGTGGAGATCTCGGCGACCGGCGACTCCTATCCGGAGCCGCGCTTCATCGGCGCGGTCGTCCGCGACGTCAGCCGCAGGCTCCGCTCGACCAATCGAGAGCGCGAGGCGGCCCCGTCGAACGGCTCGCTGACCAACGAGGTCGGCAGCCGACCGCTCCGCGATCTGGTTCAGGATGCCGTCGGCCTCCTCGAATGCCACTACATCGAAGCGGCGCTTGGCCTGACCAACGGCAATCGGACGGCCGCCGCGGAGCTTCTTGGCCTGAGCCGCCAAGGCCTCTACGCTAAGCTCAACAAGTACGGTCTCGACGCCGAAGGAGACACCCGGGCCGAGACCGGCAGATAGCGTCGGGCAAGGGCCGCAGCGTGGCACTACACAGCGCCGAGAGTCCCGCCTTCGGGCGGGCCGACCTCTCCAACTGCGAGCGTGAGCAGATTCACCTCGCTGGCTCCATCCAGCCCCATGGTGCCCTCCTCCTGGCGACCGAGCCGGACCTCGTCGTGGTCCAGGCGAGCGCCAACGCGGCCGAGTTCCTCAGTCTCGAGGGCGATCTGCTGGACGTCCCGCTCGAGCGCCTGGAGGGGGACCTCGCGGCGCGCATCCGCCCGCACCTGGAGGAGCCGCTCTACGAGATCCCGACGGCCGTGCAGTGCAACGTCGGCGACCAGGGCGCCCGCTTCGACGTCCTGCTGCATCGGCCGGCCGACGGCGGCCTGATCGTCGAGCTGGAAAAGGCCGGCCCCAAGGTCGAGCTCTCCAGTCATCTCGAATCCGCCCTGCAGCGCATCGTCGAGACCTCATCCCTGCGCGCCCTCTGCGACGAGACGGCGCGGATCTTCAAGGACCTCACCGGCTACGACCGGGTCATGGTCTATCGCTTCGACGAGGAAGGGCACGGCGAGGTCTTCTCGGAACGCCGGGAAGAGAAGCTGGAGGCCTTTCTGGGCAACCGCTACCCGGCCTCCGACATTCCGCAGATGGCGCGCCGGCTCTATGTCCGCAACCGGGTCCGCGTCCTGGTCGACGTCGAGTACCAGCCGGTCCCCCTGACGCCGTCGCAGTCGCCCCTGACGGGCCAGGACCTCGACATGTCGCTCTGCTTCCTGCGCAGCATGTCGCCGATCCATGTCCAGTACCTCAAGAACATGGGCGTCGGCGCCACTCTGGTCGCCTCCCTGGTCGTCGGCGGCAAGCTCTGGGGTCTGGTCTCCTGTCACCATTACGAGCCCCGGCTCGTCCACTACGAGACCCGGGCGGTCTGTGAGCTGCTGGCCGAGACCGTCGCGACCCGGCTCGCCGCCCTCGAGAGCTTCGTGCAGTCCCAGGCCGAGATCACCGTGCGCCGGCTCGAGCAGCGCATGATCGAGGCCATATCGAGAGACGGGGACTGGAAGACCGCGCTGTTCGACGGCTCCAGGACGCTGCTGAAAGCCTTGCAGGCCGACGGCGCCGCCCTGCTTTTCGAAGGCGAGGTCCTTTCCGCCGGCGAAGTCCCGGGGACACAGGAGCTCCGGCAGATCGGCAAGTGGCTGGACAGCAGCGCCCGCTCGCCGCTGATCGTCACCGCCTCGCTCGGACAGGACCAGCCGGACTTCGCGGCCCTGAAATCGGTCGCCAGCGGCCTGCTGGCCGTCCCGCTCTCCAATGCCCCGGGCGAGTACCTGGTCTGGTTCCGCGCCGAGCGCATTCGAACCGTGACCTGGGGCGGCAATCCCTTCAAGCCGGTCATCATCGGCGACAATCCCAGCGATCTCTCGCCGCGCCGCTCCTTCGCGCAATGGCATCAACTGGTCGAGGGAACCTCCGAGCCCTGGACGCCGGCGGACCTCAACGCCGCCCGCCAGATCGCCGACTCGCTGGCGGACGTGGTCTTCCAGTTTCGCGCCGTGCGCATGGTCATCGCCGAGAACCAGCTCGAGTCGATCCGGCAACAGGTCAGCCGCTCGGATCAGCCCGTGCTCATCACCGACCCGAACGGACAGATCCTGCTAGCCAACAAGGCCCTGACCGATCTCCTGCCTTCGACACGGCCGGTCCTTCAGAGCGTCGAGGACCTGCCGGCCATGTTCGCCGAACCCGACATCGTTCGCCATGGGATCCGGGAGCTGTTCGCCAGCAATCAGGCCTGGCGCGCGGAGATCAAGGTGCGGTCGTCCCTCTCCGAGCCGAAACCGCTTCAGGTGCGCGGCGACCCCGTCCTCTCCTCGCCCGGCAACGTCCTGGGCTTCGTCTTCCTCTTCACCGACCTGACGGAGAACAAAGCGGCGGAGACGGCGAGACGCCGCTTCCAGGAGAGCATCATCGAGCGCCACCGCGTGATGTCGGTCCAGTTGGACAGCAACGCCGACCTGCTCTATCGGAACCTGCTCTCGTCCGTGGTCGGCAACGCCCAGCTGGCGGCCCTGGAGATCACGGACGGCATGGACCTCGCGCACATGCCGGAGAAGCTGGAAAGCGTGCAGAGCTCGGTCACCCGCAGCGCCGAGCTCCTGGAGCACTTGCTCTGGCACGCGACGCGGGAATCGGAAAACGATTCATAGGCTGCCGCGCGGTGCCACCGCCTTTTGGACGGCGGCGGAGACATCGATGTTCAGCTTGAAGGCCAGCACGCCTTCCTCGATCACGTCGGAGCTTTGGTCATCCGTCAGCGGGGCCCGATCGATCCCCGCACGGTAGCGAGCCTTGAAGCGATCGAGATCGGCGATCCGCGGAAAGCGATAGAAGCCAAGGCAGGCGTCAGACAGCGAAAACTGCTTGGCGACAAGCCTGCCGAGGATATGGCCGCCGTTCAGGTCCCCCAGATAGCGCACGTAGGCATGGGCGATTAGTCGATGCGGCGCCTGAGTCGCGACCGTTTCGATGCGCTCGGCATAGTCTTGGCCATCCGGCAACCTCAGTAGCGGCGGATCCGCCGCCTCGGAAGCCAGCCCTTCAATGTCCGATTGGAGCGCCGGCGCCCGGTAGACGGCAGCTTGTGCCAGGCCTGCCAGCTCCGGCCTTGTCCCGTGCATTTGGAGTCCGGCTTCGAGGGCTCTGTAGGCCGGCAGCAGATTGAAGAGATAGAGCCGATAGCCGTCGCGGCAGGCCGTGCCGCGCAAGAGGTCTCGCACGATTCCGGAGCGCTCGGCCTGACAATGCAGGGCAAGGGTTGCCTGACGCAGCCTGTCTGCCAACCCCGGCGACTCTCCGCCGCCCGCGTCGGGCTCGGGCGCTCGCGTCTCGGCTTCGCTGAACGTCGGGCTGCTACGCATGATCGCCGACGATTGAACGACGATCCTGCGCAGCAATCAACAGCGACCTAACGGCTGAGTGAACCGGCCGAGCGGGATTCCCTACTGCGCCTCCGGCTCCTCTTCGGGCTGCATCTCCGGATCCTGCGCCGGCCCCCGCAAGCTCGGGTAGTCGGCCACCATCGGCGCGCCACCCAGTGGCTTGGGCTGGCCGTGATGGCAGGTAGCGCAATTGGTCTTCAGCGTGTCACCCAAGGGGCCGAGACGTTCCGGCGGAAAGACCGTATGGAGTGGCTCGATATAGCGGTTGTTCACCTCGCGCACCATCCGGATGCCATGCCAAGCCGTGGTCCGCTGCGGCGGGCTCTGGTCCCACGCGAAGAACGAGCGGCTGTTGTGGCAGGTGGTACAGTTCACGCCCAGGGCCGTAGAGAAGTGCATCATCAGGCCGTAGGTGACTTCCGTCTGCTTGGTCCCGATCTCTATGCTCACGGGAAGAGCGGTTTCCGGGATAACCCGGATCTCGGCGTCGCCGGCAAGCATGGAGGAGAAGGGATCATAGGGTAGCGACGTCACGCCGACGGAGGCGGAGCCGAGGTTCTGTCCGGCGCGACTGGCCGCCATTCCCCGCGCCTGCGGCGGCCCGGGATTCTCATGCCAAACCTCGGAGGGCACCGGCTCACCCCGATGGCAGGTGTAGCAGGTCACGCCCGTGGCGCCGACGTGATTGTCCCAGTTCCGATTGATGTGCCACGTCATCTGCAGCATGCGGCGGGCCACACCCTTGGTGTAGACCTCATCGGAGGCCAGGTTTTCCTCGTTGTGGCAGTAGAGACAGCCCTCCTCTTCCGGCGCCACCCATTCGGTGATCGCCGCCATCAGGCGGTCGAAGGCCTCCTGGCTGATATGGCCGAGAACGGGGACGTTCTCGTAGACCTGCCAGGCCTTGGTGTCGTCGTCGCCCTCGAGCTCGTAGATCGGCTCGGGCGCCTGATTGAGGGCGTCCATCTTGGCATCGGTGCGCGGGTTGGAGACCTGCTCCATGGCGAGGCCGCGGAAGCCGGTCTGTGTCGCCTCCAGCGGCGGTGCGTCCCACTCGCTGAGGAGCGTCCCGAGCGTACCGGCTGCCACCGCGACTACGCCGAGAACGACGACGAGTAGAAATCCGATTCTCATTGTGCCACTCCCCCTAGGCCCGGGTCGGCTGTTCCGGGGAAGACCTGTGGATAGGCAGGCGCCACACCGTGGTCGACGGCCCAGAGGTACCAGTTGTCGACGACGGTGCCCGTCAGCAGGATTCCGATGCCGCCCGTGAAGGGGCAGAGAACCGCGAACCACCAGGCCCAGCGATGAATGGACTCCATCGTTGCGTTGAAGCCCATGGTCCAGCGCCAGAACAGAGCTGCGCGCTCGGAGGCCGTACCCCGGTCGATCACCTGTTCGATCTCTCGCTCACCGCCGAAACGGCTGACGGCAAGCACGGTCGCGCCGTGCATCGCGAACAGCAGGACCGAGCCGTAGAGGAAGACGATCGAAAGGCAGTGGAAAGGATTGTAGTAGAGGTTGCCGTAGCGGATCGACAGAGCCGCCGTCCAATCGAGGTGCGGGAAGATGCCGAACGGCACGGCTTCGCTCCAGCTACCCATGAGCAGGGGACGGAAGAACCCCATGACGAGATAGAGCCAGATGGCCGAGGCGAAGGCCCAGGCGACATGCGTGCCCATGCCCAGGGCACGGGCCCTGCGGTACATCCGGACCCACCAGAGCAGGATCGAGGCCGTCAAGAAGAACCCGGCTATGACCCACCAGCCACCTTCGTTGAGCGGCGGGAAGGCCGTGAAGCCGTGTTCTGCGGACGGCGGCTCGAGAGCCAGCCAGGGAAGCTGGCGTATGAACTCAACGGGGTCCCAGTTCACGGAGGCCCACATGTTGAGCCCGATGATCTCGATGGCGATGAAGGCGAAGAGCACCGAGGACAAACCGCTCCAGCCGAGATAGATCGGGCCGATCTGGGCGTTGCCGAACTTTCCGACCCAGTAGTCGAAGAAGGCCTCGCTTTCGCGCGGTGAGTCTGGCGGGCTTAGAGGTACGCCCAGATCAGGCTCTCCACGGATCTGAACGCTCGTGAAGATGTTCTGATACTCAGCCATCGTCCAGGCCCTCCCCTATTCCCAAATCGGCAGGTTGAGCCACCAGTTCCACCACTCCGGCCAACCGCCGGTCCAGAAGGGGCCGCTGATGACGATGCAGACGGCGCTCCAGAAGCCGGCTGAGAGGGCCAAGAACAGCCCCAAGCGGTGAATACCGAGCGTGCCGATCGAATAGCCGACGCTGTCCCGGAAGAAAGTGTCCTCGTGCTCCGCCGTCCTGACCGTCTCGCCTTTCTGAGGATTGAGAGCCGAGAGCACCAGGCCGCCGTGCAGCGACAGCGCCAGCGTGGTCGTGAAGAAGAACGTGATGGCGATCATGTGCGCCGGGTTGTAGTGGAAATGCAGGTACTGATAGCCGACGTTGGAGACCCAATCGAGGTGGCTGAAGATGCCATAGGGGAATCCATGACCCCAAGCGCCCAGCAGGACCGGCCGGATGACGACCAAGGTCACGTAGGCGAAGATCGCCACGCTGAAGGCGAAAGGAACGTGAAGGCCGATCCCCAGCTTGCGGGAGATCTCGACCTCGCGCAGCGCCCAGGAAACGAAGGCCCCGATGGCACAGATCGTGATGACCTGCCATAGGCCGCCTTCCTTGAGTGGCGCCAGGCCAAGGCCGTAGCTCAGATCCGGCGGGGCGATGTTGATCTGCCAGATGTTCCAGGTCGGTCCCAGGGCCGCCCCATAGATGATCAGCGCAGTGCCGAGCAAGCTGAAGAAGGCGGTCGTGACACCGAAGAACCCGACGTAGAAGGGGCCCACCCAGAAGTCAAAGAGATCGCCTCCGACGAGCGTTCCGCCTCGGATGCGGTACTTTCTCTCAAAGTTCAACATAGACATGGTTCGCTCCCCCTTGCTTGGAGGCGATCAAGGTCTGGTGCCACTCGGCTCGCGACACCGACGGCGGACGGAGCGAGGTGAAGTTCCCGGCCGCGCCCGCCGTCAGTCGCGATGGACGCTAGCTCAACGCCTCATCCCTCGGTGCGATCCAGGCAGGGAGCTGCGCAAAGTCTGACGTCTGCGAAAGCCCCTGGACCGTGCCGTCACCGAACGCCGCACGCGGACCTTCAATCCAGTTGAAGCGGTCCGTGCTGAGCAGGATGAAGTGAATCAGCAGCGCCAATACGGCCAAGAAGAGGAAGAGCCCAACAAGCGCTCTCCTCGGATCGAAGATTAGCCACACTCTCCACATATCACCGTCCTCCTATGCCAAGAACGGCAAGACGTTGAGAGCGGCGACCTTCGTGCTTTCGAGCAGCGAAGCGTAACCTTCGACACCCGGCAGCCAAGGACGCCACATCCACGCCAAGACGTGCGCGATGATGGCTATGACCGTGAACAAGATGAAGCTCTGCATGAAGATCCGATGGAACTCCTGTGCCTCCGGTTCGGTCAGACCGGACAGGGAGCTATCCCTACTATTAGCCATACTTACTCCCTCCGTCTGTGGGATATCTGGCCATCGCCGCGTACCTCCCGCGCGGCCGGGTCCGTTGCGGGCAGGCTGCCCGCAACGAACTGATGTCCTGGCGAAGCCAGGCGCGTTTCCTTCGTCCCTGCGTCCCTTCGCTCATGCGACGGGCTCCAGGACCGCATTGACATGCTCGACGGTCACCCGGTCCACACCCGCATCGCGCGCGGCCTTCTCCGCGGCATCGCGCAGGCGCTTGGCGACCGAAATGCGGGTCAGGACCGGTTGCGACTCGATCATGGAATCGAGCGCCGACTTCGCTGCCTCGTCCCACGGCAGCTCCTCGTAGCGCCGCGCCAAGGTCGCCTCGACTTTGTCCATCTCGCTGCCGAGCGGCAGGATGTTGAAGAGCGCGTCGAAGAGCGCGTTGCAGACTTCCTGCAGGAGGTAGGTCGCGCCGGCGTAGCCCATGAAGGGCGTGCCGGTGTGGCGGCGCACGATCGCGCCCGGGAAGGAGGCCGGGATGAAGACGGCCTGGGCGCCGATCTCGGCCAGATACATGCGCTCGTTGTAGCTGCCGAAGAGGATCAGGGGCGTCTTCTCGCGCACCGCCTGGCGCACGGCCTCGTTGTCCGGCTTGACGCCCGGCCGCCGCGCGAAGGAGAAGCTGCAGGGCAGGCCCAGATCCTCCTCCAGATAGTGGCGCAAGCCGCGGGCATAGGTCTCGTTGGCGACCACGCCGAAGCTCGCCGTGCCGAAGAAGTCTTGCGTCACCGAGCGCCAGAGGTCCCAGAGCGGCTTGATCGTGGTGTGCTTCTCGCGCTCGATGAAGGGCTCGGGATCGAGGTCGAGGATCTCGCCCAGGGCGCGTAGGAACTTGGTCGTGCTGTGCAGCCCGATCGGCGCTTGCAGGTAGGGCCGGCCGAGGGACTCGCACAGCAGGCGCCCGAACTCGCGGTAGAGGCAGACGTTGGCGTCGGCGTTCACCAGCTTCGGCACCTCGGTCAGGTGGCTGCCGAGCGGGAAGGTCATGTTGACCTCGGCGCCGATGCCCTCGATCAGGCGGCGTATCTCGGCCAGGTCGGACCAGGTGTTGAAGGTGCCGTAGATCGGCCCGACGATGTTGACGCGCGGCTTCTCGCCCTCCTTGCGCGGCTTGCGCTCGGGCACGTGGCCGCGCTTCGGCCCGTACTCGGTCCACAGCCAGTTGAGCGCCCGGTCGGCGCTCTGCCACTGGTCCTCGTCGATGGTGCGCGGCAGGAAGCGGTGGATGTTGCTGCCCTCGGCCGTGAGCCCGCCGCCGATCATCTCGGCGATCGAGCCGGTCACGGCGACGCTCGGCAGGTCCGGATCGAGCACCTGGTGGGCCCGCTTCATGGCCTGCTCGGTGCCGTGCTGGCCGAGCTCCTCCTCGGCCAAGCCGGTGACCACGATCGGCAGCTCGTGGGGCGGCAGGGCATCGGTGTAGTGCAGGACGGAGGTGACCGGCAGGTTCTCGCAGCCGACCGGGCCGTCGATGATGACCTGCAGGCCCTTAATGGCGGTGAAGACGTAGACGGCCCCCCAGTAGCCGCCGGCGCGATCGTGATCGAGGACCAGCATCAGCTGCCCATCCCCGCCGTCATGGCTTTGTCCGAGGACTTGTCAGCGGCCTTCAGGCGCCGCCGCTTGTTGCGCTCCTTGAAGGCCTCGTCGTCGCCCGGGACGTCTTCCCAGATCCCGGCGGCATAGCCGTCGCCGACGCCGTCGAAGAAGGCCTTCATCTCGTCGAAGCGCGCCTTGCGGCCGATCGCCGCGTTGACCACCTGCGCGAGAGAGCCCGCCCCCGCCGGCCCCATCAGGGGACGCGCGGAGATCAGGTTCGTGAAATAGAGACCCGGGGTCGCCTGCTCCTTCGCCTTCTGCACCACGGGCGTGGTGCCGACCGCGAGGTCCGGCTCGAACTCCTCCAGGGCCGCCAGGTCCTGTTCCAGCGAGGCGCGGTACTGGACCCGCACGCCCCTCGCCTCGAGCCAGTCGCGGTCCGCCTCGGACCAGGCGGTCCGCGGGCAGGCCGTGCCGACGTAGCGCAGGTCCGCGCCGCTCTCGACCAGCAGCCGGCCGACCAGCAGCTCCGAGCCTTCGTAGCCGGACAGCGTGATACGCCCTTCGATCGGCGCCCCCTCAAGCGCGCCCTTGATCGCCGGCAGGAAGGCGTTCTGGGCCGCCGCGACCTTGTCATGAGGCACGTCGCAGGCCTCGCCAATGGCCGCAAGCCAGTCCGCCGTGCCGTCGTGGCCGACCGGCGCCGAGCCGACGATGCCGCGACCGGCCGCTTCGAACTCGCGGATCGCCGCCGTGTAGAAGGGATGGATCGCGGCGACCGCGGCGCAGTCCAGCGCGGCGTAGAGCTCCCGCCACTCGCGCGTCGGCACGACCGGGCCGGCGGCCAGGCCGAGCGGCTCGAGCAGGTGGCCGATCCCGACGGGGTCCGCCGGGAACATCTCGCCGACCAGGGTAACGGTCGGCCGCGCGCTGAGCCCGTCCCGCGGCGCCTGCACCGGCCCCTGCTCGGCCTCGCCACGCGCGTAGTTGAGCATGGCGCCGGCCAGGACGTCCTTGGCCTCGGCGTGGGTCGGCACGCCGAAGCCCGGCACGTCGATGCCGATGACGCGGACCCCGTTGATCTCCTTCGGCAGGAGCTGGAGGGGCACGCCCGAGGCCGTCGGCACGCAGAGGTTGGTGATCACGACGGCGTCGTAGAGCTCGGGATCGGCCAGCTTGTAGACCGCGTCTCGCACGTCCTCGAAGAGCTTGCCGGTCACCAGCGTCTCGGAGTCGAAGGGCACGTAGCCGACCGTCCGCCGCGCGCCGTAGAAGTGCGAGGTGAAGGTCAGGCCGTAGACGCAGCAGGCCGAGCCGCAGAGCACGGTCGCCGTGCGCCGCATGCGCAGGCCGACGCGCAGAGACCCGAAGGCCGGGCACATGCTCTGGGGCTTGTCGTGGGGGCCGAGCGGATAGTCCTCGGCGTAGCGCTCGAGCGTCTCGCTCTTGCCGGCGGCCTGCGCCGCCTTGAGCATCTCGGCCTGGCCGCCGTGGCAGCCGCCGCCCGTGGCGAGATCGACCGGAGACTTCCCCTCCTCTCGGTCGGTTCCATCGGGTCGGTCGGCTCCATCGGGGTGAGTCTCAAGCGTCGGCACCGACTGGGCGTCGTCATAGACGACCTCGGCGCTGGCCTTCACGACCTCTCGGTTCAGGGGCTTGATGGCGTTCATCGCGTTGCGCTTCCTGCCCTCCTCGTCACACGCTGTCGTAGACCACCTCGAGCGAGGCCTTCTCGACCCGGGCGCCGCCGCACATGTCTTCCTGGCTGGCCGGCTCGAGAACCACGTTGCGCCCGACCTCCTCGCTCTTGAAGAGGCCCAGGAGATCGTCCTGTCCGAGCGGCGTGGGGTGCATGGGCGGCGCCTCGGCGACGTTCGTGGCCAGCTCCTCGAAGAGCGGGCCCCAATCGCCGCCCGGGACGCCGATGATCTGGTAGTTCGCGCTCTTGCGGCGGATCTCCTCGTGCGCCGGGATGGCGGAGAGGATCGGGATGCCGACGGTGTTGGCGAAGGCGGCCGCCTCGCCGGTCCCGTCGTCCTTGTTGATGACCATGCCGGCGACGCCGACGTTGCCGCCCAGCTTGCGGAAGTACTCGACCGCCGAGCAGACGTTGTTGGCGACGTAGAGCGACTGCAG
>JANQLT010000123.1 GCA_028280455.1 Kiloniellales bacterium | reverse complement strand
CGGCGGCCGCCTGAAGTTCTTCGGCGAGCCGGCCGAGAAGGTGCGCGGCTCCAAGCCGATCCATGCCGCGCGCGGCTACTACGACGATCTCGACGCGGCGATCAGCTTCCATCCCTTCTTCATGCTGCCGCTCTGCAACACGGTGCGCTGGGACACCCACTGCGGCGTCGGCTACGGCCTGATCTACAGCTTCACCTGCCCCTCGCCCGAGACCTGGCTCGGCGCCGCGCGCCACTCGCCGATCCCGGCCGCCCACGCCGACGCCCGCGCGCCCGGCGCCAACGACGCGGTCGTGCAGATGTATCTCTCCGGCAAGTCGCTCAAGGAGCATCTGGTCTCCAACGGCGTCGGCTGGTCGATGAACGAGGTGATCCTCAACGCCGGCCAGGCGACCGCCGACAACATCCCGGCGCAGCTCGCGCAGATCATGTATTTCCTGCGCCTGCCGACCGTCGAGCTGGCCGAGCGCGTCGTCGCCGGGCTCGACCACTTCGCCGAGTCGGCCGCCCGGCTCGCCCACTGCGAGATGCGGCGCGACTGGGTCGCCAAGTCGCGCCCCGGCCTGCCCAACCACGCCCTGGCGCGCGCGACCTTCCGCAACCTGGAGATCGCCGGGCCGCCGCGTTTCGAGGGCGAGGCGATCCGCCTGGCGCAGGAGATCCAGCGCGCGATCGGCCATGCGCCGAGCGACGCGCCCTACATCGATGAGATCGAGCGCCTGGTCGATCCCGAGGAGTCCGAGCGGCAATTGCGCGCGCTGCTGCCGCCCTGGCAGAAGAACTTCACCTCCGACGACTACACCGAGTTCTGCTGGCACGCGCCGACGGTCAGGCTCTACATCGGCCGGCCGGCCCTCAAGGCCCAGGAAGGGGCTGCGCCGGTGCCGAGCTGGGCGATGAACGCCCTGGCCGGTCTGCCGCCCTGCATCGACCCGACCGTCCTCTGCGCCGCCAAGACCATCGGCCTGACGATCCTCGACCTGCTGACCGACAGCCGCCTGCTCGAGGATGCCAAGAGCGAGTTCGAGTCCCGCACCGGCGGCGGCAAGGGCGGCACGGCCTGGCTGCCGCCGCTCTGCGACTACGCGCCGCCGATCGACTTCCGCTGGCCGGAGTACGTCACCACGCCGCGCGGCGAGCGCGACTGGGTCATCCCGCCGATGGCCGGTATCTGGCCCTAGCCTGGTTTCTGTTTCGTCGGGTCCGTCGCTGGTCCATGATTCCCGTCCGCAGTGCGGCCGATGAAGAGGTGGAGGCAAGCAATGAAGTGCCGAGAGGCGGACGGTCTTGTGGAACCGCAGGCGGTCGAGGCTTTCCAGCGCGACGGCGTCACCTTCCTGCCGGGCCTCTTCGCCGACTGGGTAGAGCCCTTGCGCAAGGGCGTCGAGTCCAACATGGCCGCGCCTGGCCCGGACTCCCGCCACTACCGCGACGGCGAGGACGGCCCGGAGTTCTTCGGCGACTATTGCAACTGGCGGCGCATCCCGGAGTACCGCGCCTTCCTGATGGAGTCCGCCGCGGCGGCCATCGCCGGCGCGCTGATGGGCGCCCGCGAGGTCCGGCTGTTCCACGAGCACGTGCTGGTCAAGCAGCCGGGCGCCTCGACCCGCACGCCCTGGCATCACGACCAGCCCTACTACTGCGTCGACGGCGCGCTGACCTGCAGCCTCTGGCTGCCGCTCGACCCGGTGCCGCGCGACAGGGTGCCGGAGTTCGTCGCCGGCTCGCACCGCTGGGGCACCTGGTTCCGGCCCGAGCGCTTCGACGGCTCCGCGCTCAACCCCGACGACGGCCTCGCCGAACTGCCCGACATCGACGGCCACCGCCAGGACTACGACATCCGCGGCTGGGAGATGGCCCCCGGCGACGTCGTCGCCTTCAACTTCCTGACCCTGCACCACGCCCCGGCCAACGCCTCGGCCACCCGCTGGCGCCGCGCCTTCTCCAGCCGCTGGGTCGGCGAAGACGCCCGCTTCGCCCGCCGCGCCGGCATCACCTCCCCACCCTTCCGCGACATCACGCTAGCCCACGGCGCCGCGCTCGACGACCCGGCCTTCCCGGTCGTCTGGCGCTCAAATCAGATCGGCGCTTGAGGTCTTTTAGGCTGGCCTGCCAGCCGAAGCTCGCGAAGCGAGCGAAGGCTGGTGCCGCCGGGAGGAATTGAACCTCCGACCCCACCCTTACCAAGGGTGTGCTCTACCCCTGAGCTACGGCGGCATCACTGGCTGAGTGGCGGCGAAAGTGCCACCGGCGCCGCGCCAAGGCAATATCTTGTTGCGGGCGCTGCCACCGCTTTGCCAGGACAGCGTGAACAAAGGGTTAGGGGTCGACCGAGGCCGCCAAGCCACCCTGCCTTGACCTTGCCAGATTCGCCAAGCAGAGTGCGGCCCCTATGACCGGGGAGGGCAAGGATAAGCCGAAAGTGAGAGCGGTCGCGGCGCGGCGGGAAGACCGCCAGGCCAGGCTCGCCGAGGCCTTGCGCGAAAACCTCAAGAAACGCAAGGATCAGGCTCGCGCCCGCGCGGCCCGGACCGAATTGAGCAACGAACCGAGCGACGAACAGGGTAGCGAACAGGGCAAAGCCCCCTGAGCTCCGGCACCCGGGGCTCCGATTCAGGACAAGGGTAGCTCACGTCAGGATGGACAGGATCAGGATTCGCGGCGGCCGGCGGCTCGAAGGCGAGATCGCCGTCTCCGGCTCCAAGAACGCGGCGCTGCCCCTCATGGCCGCCGCCTTGCTGACCGAGGAGACCCTGGTCCTCGGCAACCTGCCGCACCTCAACGACATCACCACCCTGGCCAACCTGCTGGTCCAGCACGGCGTCGAGATCCACATGAACGGCCATGCCGCCAAGGGCGGCCATGCCGGCCGGGTGCTGGAGATGACCGCCGCGCGCATCGTCAGCAGCAAGGCGCCCTACGATCTGGTCCGTAAGATGCGCGCCTCCGTCCTGGTGCTCGGGCCCCTGCTGGCGCGGGTCGGCCAGGCCGAGGTCTCGCTGCCGGGTGGCTGCGCCATCGGCGCCCGGCCGGTCGATCTGCACCTCAAGGCCCTGGAAGCCATGGGCGCCGAGATCGAGCTGGCCGACGGCTACATCCTGGCGCGCGCGCCGGAGGGCCTGCACGGCGCCAAGGTCGTCTTCCCGACGGTCTCGGTCGGCGCCACCGAGAACCTGATGATGGCGGCCAGCCTGGCCAAGGGCCGAACGACCCTGGTCAACGCGGCGCGCGAGCCCGAGATCGTCGACCTGGCCGACTGCCTGACGGCCATGGGCGCGCAGATCGAAGGCGCCGGCAGCGACAGCATCACCATCGAGGGCGTCGAGCGCCTGCGCGGCGCCGAGCACTGGGTGGTGCCTGACCGCATCGAGACCGGCACCTACGCCATGGCCGCCGCCATCACCGACGGCGTGATCGACCTGGTGCACGCCCGCGCCGACCACCTGGAAGCGGTGATCGCCGTGCTCGGCGCCGCCGGCGTCAGCATCGAGGAGACCAACCGCGGCCTGCGGGTCAAGCGCGCCAACGGCGCGCTGCGGGCCGTCGAGGTGACCACCCAGCCCTACCCCGGCTTCCCGACGGACCTGCAGGCGCAGATGACGGCGCTGATGTCCACGGCCGAGGGCGCCTCGACCATCACCGAGACCATCTTCGAGAACCGCTTCATGCATGTCCCGGAGCTCAGCCGCATGGGCGCCGAGGTTACCGTCGACGGCAACTCCGCGATCATCCGCGGCCCCTGCGACCTGCAGGGGGCGCCGGTCATGGCGACCGACCTGCGCGCCAGCGTCAGTCTGGTCCTGGCCGGCCTGGCCGCCGAGGGCGAGACCATCCTCAACCGCGTCTACCACCTGGACCGCGGTTACGAGCGCCTGGAAGAGAAGCTCGCGGCCTGCGGCGCCGACATCGAGCGGATCGGAGACTGACGGCCGGCCATGGCACGCGAAGGCGGCCTCCGACTCAAAGCCCGCGACGCGGAAGACATGGGCGTCCTGGCGGCCGTGCTGCAGGACGCCCTGGTGCCCCTGACCGACGTCACCTTCCAGAAGGCCCAGAAGCGCTTCGTCATGGTCGCCAACCGCTTCATGTGGGAGTCGCTCAAGGCCGAGCGGCCGCAGGCGCAGCCGGTGCCGGTCGGGCAGCCCGGGGCGGAGGGCGACGCGGCCTTCGAGGACGAGGCGCCGGAGCCCCGCTTCCAGCGGGTCAATTGCGGCCTGCGCTTCGACCATGTCGCCAACGTCCGCATCAGGGCGATCGACATGAAGCGGCGCGACCAGATCCTCAACCTGCTGACCCTCGCCCGCGACCCGGAGGGCCTGACCCTGCTGTTCTCGGACGACGCCGCGATCCGCCTGGTCGGCCGGAGAATCGAGGCTCACCTGGAGGATCTCGGCGAGCCCTGGCCGACCGATTGGCGGCCGGCCCACCGGCTGGACGAGACGGATCAGCCGGACTAAGACAGGCGCCGTTGTCCGGCACAGGCCCCCGCCACGACACCCCGCCGGATCGGAGGATCGAGCTTGTCTGCCAATCGGGGCTTGCTGCTGGCCCTGCCCAAGGGGCGCATCCTCGAGGAGCTGACGCCGCTCCTCGCCCGGGTCGGTATCGTCCCGGAACCGGCCTTCTCCGACGAGAGCAGCCGGCAGCTCCGCTTTCGCACCAACGACCCCGACCTGGACATCATCCGGGTGCGCAGCTTCGACGTCGCCACCTTCGTGGCCTTCGGCGCGGCCGAGCTGGGGGTGGCGGGCAACGACGTGCTGATGGAGTTCGACTACCCCGAGCTCTACGCGCCGGTCGACCTCGGCATCGGCCGCTGCCGCTTGTCGGTGGCGGCCGAGCGCGACGTCGCCGAGAGCGACGACCCGGCGCGCTGGAGCCACATCCGCATCGCCACCAAGTACCCGGCCGTCACCGCGCGCCACTTCGCCGCGCGCGGCGTGCAGGCCGAGTGCATCAAGCTGAACGGCGCCATGGAGCTGGCGCCCGGCCTCGGCCTCTGCCGCCGCATCGTCGACCTGGTCTCGAGCGGCCGGACCTTGGAGGCCAACGGACTGGTCGAGCTGGAGCGCATCGCCGAGATCACCTCGCGGCTGATCGTCAACCGCAGCGCCCTCAAGACCCGGCCGGCCGAGCTGCAGCCCCTGGTCGCCCGCTTCCGGGAGGCCGCCGATGCCGCATAGGCTCGACAATCGCGACGCCGGTTTCGAGGCTGCCTTCGAGCGCTTCCTGACGGTCAAGCGCGATAGCCAGGCGGACGTCTCGGCGACCGTCGCCGAGATCGTCGCGGCGGTGCGCGCCCGCGGCGACGAAGCACTGATCGACTACACCCGCCGCTTCGACGACCAGGCGCTGACGGCCGACAGCTTGCGGATCGCGCCTGCGGAGATCGCCGCCGCCGCCGAGCGCTGCGAAGCCGAGACGCTCGCGGCCCTCGACCTGGCCGCCGAGCGCATCGAGTCCTTCCACCGCCGGCAGGTCCCCGAGGACCTGGACTTCGACGACGAGGCCGGGCTGCGGCTCGGCTACCGCTGGCGGCCGCTCGACGCCGTCGGCCTCTACGTGCCGGGCGGCAGCGCGGCCTACCCCTCCTCCGTGCTGATGAACGCCCTGCCGGCCAAGGTCGCCGGCGTCGAGCGGCTGGTCATGGTCGTGCCGACGCCGGGCGGTGTGCTGAACCCACTGGTCATGGCCGCCGCGCGGCGGGCCGGGGTCGAGGAGATCTATCGGGTCGGCGGTGCCCAGGCCGTCGCGGCACTCGCCTACGGCACCGCGCGCCTGGCCCCGGTCGACAAGATCGTCGGCCCCGGCAACGCCTATGTCGCCGAGGCCAAGCGCCAGGTCTTCGGCCAGGTCGGCATCGACAGCATCGCCGGCCCCTCGGAGGTCCTGGTGGTCGCCGACGCGGCGAACCAGCCGGCCTGGATCGCCGCCGACCTGCTGGCCCAGGCCGAGCACGACACCGCCGCCCAGTCGATCCTGATCGCCGACGACGCGGCCTTCGCCGAGCGGGTCGAGCGCGCCCTGCAAATCCAATTGCAACGCCTGCCCCGCAGCGAGACCGCCGGCGCGAGCTGGCAGGCGCACGGCGCGGTGATCCTGGTCGAGACGCTGGCCCAGGCGCCGGCCCTGATCGACCGCATCGCGCCCGAGCACCTGCAGCTCGCGGTCGAGGCGCCCGAGGCGCTGGCCGCCCGGGTCCGCCACGCCGGCGCGATCTTCCTCGGCCGCCACGTGCCGGAAGCGCTCGGCGACTACATCGCCGGCCCCAACCATGTGCTGCCGACCGACCGCAGCGCGCGCTACGCCTCCGGGCTCTCGGTGCTCGACTTCATGAAGCGCTCCTCGATGATCGGCTGCGGGCCGGACGGCCTGGCGGCGCTGGGCCCTCAAGCCATCGCCCTGGCCGAGGCCGAGGGGCTCGACGCCCACGCGCTGTCGATCCGGATTCGGCTGCAGGAGGCCAGCGATGGCTGAAGGTGAGACGCCGGCCGAGGGCGAAGGCCAGGCGGCAGGCAATCAAACGAGCCAGCGGATCGTCGACATCACCCTCGACGAGACCAGCGTCGTGCGCCGCAGCCCGGACGTCGAGCACGAGCGGGCGGTGGCGATCTACGACCTGCTGGAGGAGAACGTCTTCGCGCCGGTCGGCGACTACAGCGGGCCCTACAAGCTGCACCTCGGCATCAGCGAGAACCGCCTGCTGTTCGACATCCGCAGCGAAGGGGAAGAGGCGCTGGGCACGGTGGTCCTGCCGCTTTCGCCCTTCAGGCGGATCGTCAAAGACTACTTCACGGTCTGCGAGTCCTATTTCCAGGCGATCAAGTCGGCCAGCCCCTCGCGTATCGAGGCCATCGACATGGGCCGACGCGGCCTGCACAACGAAGGCTCGGACCTGCTGCGCTCGCGGCTCGACGGCAAGATCGAGATCGACTTCGACACGGCCCGCCGCCTCTTCACCCTCATCTGTGTTCTTCACATCCGCGGATAGGACGCCATGGGCGACCTGCCGGGTGCCGTCCTCTTCTCCTGCAGCATGAACTCGGTGCGCTCGCCGATGGCCGAGGCGCTGCTCAAGCACCTGCTCGGCCACAGGATCTACGTCGACTCCGCCGGCGTGCGCGCGACCGATGTCGACCCCTTCGCGGTCGAGGCCATGGACGAGATCGGCATCGACCTCTCGCGGCACAAGGCCAAGACCTTCGACGACCTGGAAGACACTTCCTACGACCTGATCATCTCGCTTTCGCCGGAGGCCCAGCACAAGGCCGTCGAGCTGACTCGCACCATGGCCTGCGAGGTCGAGTTCTGGAACACCTTCGACCCCTCGATCGCCGAGGGCAGCCGCGAATCCCGCCTGGCCGCCTACCGGCAGGTCCGGGACTTCCTGAAGAAGCGGATCGAGCAGCGCTTCGTCCTCGACCTCAAGCCGGTGGTCTAGAGCGTTGCCCGCTTGCGCGGAGCTCGGCGCCGGCCCGCTCCCCCAACCGGCCACCCACAGGATACTGGCGTTGGGTGGCCGGGTGGGGGAGCGGGC
>JANQLT010000112.1 GCA_028280455.1 Kiloniellales bacterium | reverse complement strand
CCTGCGCATCCCTCTCCCCCGTCGGGGGAGAGGGCTGTGGAGGCTTAGCGAAGCCGAAGGCTGAGCTTAGCCGGAGCCGGGTGAGGGGGCGGTTCGTTTGGATGCCGACGGCGACTGCCACCTGCGCCGATCGACAGAGCGGCAACGATTCCGCCCAAGCAGGCAACGCCCTAGCTCGGCGGCTCCACCAAGCCGCGGGCATAGAGGGCGTCGAGCCTTTCGCGGGCGCCCGGCAGGTTCTGCTCGGCGGCGCGGGCGAACCAGGCGGCGGCCTGCTGGTAGTCCTGCGTCACGCCGCTGCCGGACTCGTAGAGCAGGCCGAGGTTGTACTGCCCCTTGGGATCGCCCTGCTCGGCGGCCAGGCGATACCACTTGACGGCCTGGACCAGGTTCAGCGGCGCGCCCTGGCCGCGCTGGTAGCGCGACGCCAGCAGGGTCTGGGAGGCGCGGTCGCCGCTCAGCGCCCGGCGCATGAGCCACTCGAAGTCGTTGCCGAGCAGCGACTCCGAGGCCCGAGCGGTCTCCTGCTGCCGCAGCTTGTCCGCCAGGCTCGAGGGGCGCCGCGGCGTGACGGCCGCTTGCTGCGTCGGCGTCCGCGTCAAGGCGTCCAGGCTGTCGCTCTCCTGAGCGGCCACGACGGCCGGCGCGATCTCCGCCAGACGGGCGAAGAGCGATTCGTCGACGAAGCCGTCTTCCGGCGCGCCGACCTGGCGCTGGTAGGCCTCGATGGCGCCGCGGGTGCCCTTGCCGATGATGCCGTCGATGGCGCCCTGGTAGAGCCCGAGGCTGGCCAGCGCCCGCTGCACCTGGCGCCGCTGGCCGTCCGCCAGTCCGGAGTCGAAGACCTCGGCGGCGCTCGGCGGCGCCGGCTCGGACTCGGCCGGCGGCAGCGCCGCGACCTGCTCGGGCGCCGCTTCGTCGGCCTCCTCGACCGCCGCGGCCTCGCCCTCGCTGGCCTCGGTGGCGGCGGCCTGATCGCCCGTCGTCTCGCTCGCCATCGCCGTCTCAGGCTCGCTGGCCTCGGCGACGGCCGCCGTCTCGAGCTCGCCCGCCGTCGTCGCATCGGCAGAGTCCTGGGCAGGCTCCTCGTTGGATGCCTCGGCCATCTCCGAGGCGGCCTCTTCGGCTTCGGCGCTGTCCTGGAGATCCTGCGGCAGGCCGGGCGGCGGCAGCAGGCCCTCGACGTCCGCATCGCTCTCGGTGGCCTCGGCCTCCATCGCCGGCGCCTCGGGCTCGCTCGGCGCCATGGCCGTGGAGGTCTCGGTGTCAGCGCTCTCCGCTTGCGCTTCCGCGACGCTTTCCTCGGCCGGCGGCTCGGCCTCCGCCGACGGGGCGCTGTCCGGCTCTTCCGACGCGGCGCCCGCCGTCTGCTCTTCCGGCTCCGCCGGGGTCGGCTCGGGGGCGGGCTCCGGCGTCTCGCCGGCGGCGACCTGCGGCTCGCCCGCCGCTTCCGCCGGCGGCTCGGGATCGCTCATCGCTTCAGCTTCGCCGGCCTCGGCCTCCTCGGGCGCGAGCGCCTCGCCGCTCGCCTCGGCCTGTTGCTCCTGCTGGGCCCGCGCGATGGCCTGGGCGCGCTGCAGGTCGTCCTGCGGCTCGTCGAAGACCTGCAGATAGAAGAGCACGGCGGCGATGACGACCATGACGCCGGCGCCGATCAGGCTCCAGCCCTGCAGCCCGCCGGACGGCTGCTTCGACGAGCTGCGCAGCTCGGAGTTGGCGGAGAGCTGCGCGGCCATCGACGCCGCCTCCTCGGCGACGATCAGGTCGCCCAGGTTGCTCGGCCGGTCCTTGGGATCGGGCTTCAGCAGGGGCGCGATCTCGCCGCGCAGGGCCTCGTCGAGCGCCGAGAGGTCGGCCGGAGTCTGCCGGTCCTCCAGGAGCTGGACGCCGGTCTTGCCCTCGTCGATCGGCCGGCCGAGGGCGGCGGCGGCCAGCACCAGGCCGAAGCAGAAGATGTCCGTCCGCTGGTTGATGGTGGCGCCGTAGAGGCCGAGCTGCTCGGGGGCGGCATAGACGAAGTCGCCCGCCGCGTCGTCGGTCGCCATCGACTTGACCGCATCGTCACCGGCACGCAGCAAGCCGAAGTCGACGATCTTGGCCTTGGTGATGTCGCCGTCTTCCAGCACGATCTTGTCCGGGCCGAGCTGGCGATGCACCAGGCGCAGCTCGTGGGCCGCCATCAGGCCGCGGCCGACGCGGTCGCGCAGGGCGATCACCTCGGCGCCCTCGAGCGGACCCTCGGCCAAGCGCTCGGCGAGGGTCTGGCCCTTGACGTGCTCCATGATCAGATAGTCGCGACCCGAATCGTCGCGCAGGACACCCTCGTAGTCGGCGACCGCTTCCTGCTCCAGGTAGCGCAGCAGGCCGGCCTCGCGCAGCAGGGTCTCCATCGCCTTGCTGTTGCCCGCCAGGGCCGGCCCGACCGGCCGCACCAGGTGCCGCGTCTGCTTGTCCTGGTGCAGGGCTTCGTAGACCTCGTCCCCGGGCTCGGCGGAGACCACGGCCTCGATGCGGTAGACCTCGCAGATCACGTCGCCGACGGCGAGGGCGGCTTCCTGAGGGGAGGTCTCCGCGGCTTCGCCCTCTTTCGCCGCGTCGACGCCCTCCGCCGGCGGGTTGCTGTTCGTGTCGTCAGACATGCGCCTGAGCCGAGGCTCCGAGCTGTTGGGTGGCCGGCATGTTGCAGCGCAACGGCCGCACTGCCGCGAGACCTGGCTAGTCTCCGGGATTACATCTTAACGCCTGGTGAGTCGCAAGCGGAGCGGGAAGATACCATTGGTCGCCATCCGGCCGGACTCACCCGCGCAAGCCCGGATCGGCGATAGAAATCACCCCCGCCCAGGCGCAACGACAGGTGCAGGCGCCCGTCAGCAGGGGCACCGCCCCATGACCCGGGCCGGAGCCGCCGGGGCTCCAGGGGCCCGACGGCGCCGGCCTGCAGGGCCGCGGCATCAGTGCGCCCTCTACCGCCGAGGCCTCGGCCACCGCCGGGTTCTGCCGGCTGCGGCATAGCCCGAAGGGCATGATGTTGGAAAAAGGCGCGAAATCCATGACGGTCGCCAGGGGCTGGCCGTCGCGCTTGCGGTGGCCTGCCGGCGTTACCGCCAGGGTCGAGGGCGCCGAGCCCTGGCTGCAGACCAGTCTGGCCGAATCGGCGACCGGCGATTCCATGGCAGCTGTCCCCCCTCTGATCCCCGCCGACCGGCCGGCGGCCCGGCTCGACGGGTGAAATTGACGCTGCTTCGGCCATAGTGGCATGGTTCGGCGCCACAAAGTCAACGGTGACGCTCGGCGGCCGAGGGGCCGCGCGGGCCGCCGCCAGGGGGGAAGTCCATGGCCAGCGAGAGCGCGTCGGAGAACCGCGGCGGCGGCAACCGCCGCTCCTGGATCGTCTACGTCCCGGACGACAGCGGCGCCAAGCCGCAACTGACCAGCTTCCTGCGCCTCGGCGCGCGCTACGACCCGGCCGCGCCCGGCGCCCTGTCCCTGGCCGCCGAGAGCGAGGCCCCGACCGACCCCCAGGCGGACTACGGCCTGCGCCTGCAGACCGCCGGCGAGCTGAGCCAGAGCGTCACCGGGCAGCGCTTCTCCCTGACCCGGGAGGCGGAGGGCGAAGCCCTGGTCGAGGCCGACTACAGCCGGCCGACCGCCGCCGGGACCAGCCGCCGGACGCGCGCCACGCGTGCCAACGAGGACGGCTACGGCGCGGGCGAGCGGCTCGACTTCCACGAGGGCCCCGCGACCGCGCCGCAGGTCGGCCTGGAGGTCCGCAGCAACGAGGGCGGCCGGCTGACCATCGGCCAGGCCCTGGCCGAGGCCTCGATCGCCGACACGGCGGCGAGCCTCGAAGCCGGCGCCGAGAGCCTGCTCACCCGCCTGCCCCGTCTCGGCGCCCGGCTCGAGGAGCAGGCCAGCAGCGACGTCCGGGTCTCCCGCCGCCTGTCGCTCGGCGCCGCGCCGGCGGCGGTGGCGGAGAGCCTGGCGGAAAGCCGCGGCCTGGCCGAGGCGGCGCGCACGGCCATGCAGGCGGTCAACGCGGCCCTGGCGGGTATCGCCAAGGGCCTGGCCGAGCAGCGCAGCGAAGCCGATCTCAAGGCGGCCATGGAGCGCGGTCAGGCGGCGGTCGCCATGGCCCAGGGCCTCTACAGCCTGCTGCACCTGGCCGCCGCGGCCCTCGGCGTCGTCAAGATGGCGGCGCTGCGCGCCGACCTGGCCCGGAGCCAAGCCGCCGGCCTCCAGGTCACGCCGAACGGCGTGATGCTCTACGCCCGCTCGGCCGCCGGCACTGCTTACCTCAACCTCAGCGGCGGCATGATCACCATGGCCGCCCCCGTACGCGTCGGCACGACGGCCCCGCTGCTCGACGACCGCACCGCCTACGACGGCGCCGAGAGCGAGCGCCTGCTCAAGCAGTTCGAGCGCGGCGGCCGCTAGCGAGGCGGTGGGCCCGGGGGCCCTTCCTTGTCATCCTCGGGCGGAGCGAAGCGGAGACCCGGGGATCCATGTCGGGGCCTGGCGCCAAGCCGTTCCATGGAGTCTCGGGTCGGCGCGCCGCTGCGCGGCGCATGCCCGAGAATGACAGTGGCTTGAGGTATCGGCGGCCGTTCACTTGGCGGCGACTGCCGCCCTATTCGGCCTGTTTCTTCAGCCGCTCGAGCCGCTTCTCCACTTCGCCGAGCAGGGTCTCGAAGACGAGGCGCGGGTCGTCGCTGCCGGCGAGGGATTCCTTGACCGCGGGGTCAAGGTCGGCGCCGGCGATCTGCGTCTGCAGCTCGGCCATGGCGGCTTCGACCTGCTGCTGCAGCGCCTGGTCCTCGGCCTCGGGCGACATCGCCTCGACCTCCTCGCGGAACAGCGCCCAGAGCTCGTCGGTGGTGGCGGGCGTGCCGGCCAGGGGCTCCTCGGCGACGCAGAAGACGTTGGCGATGACGTCGAGCGGCGAAGCCGCGGCCAGCGCGCCGCGCCAGACCAGGGTCACCCGCTCCTCGGCCATCGCCACCTGGATGGTGTCCAGGGTCAGCGGCAGCTCGACCAGCTCCTGGCCCGCCTCGCCGCGGACCACCGCCAGGGCCCGGGGCCGGCGGCCCGGCAGGGTGGCGGTGAGCTGCGGGTGCTCGGGATGCAGGTTCTCGAAGCTCAGGGTCTCGTCGCCGCGGAAGCCGCCGTCGAACTGCTGGTCCTCGGGCGCGGCGTTGTGGAAGCCGTGATCGAAGTCCTTCGGCGGCAGCGGCGCGCGAAGCGTCGCCCAGCGCCGATCGCGGGTGCCGTACTTCAGGGCGCGGACCACCCAGTCCGGCGGAATGGCGCCGAAGCCGACCGGCAGCGGGTTGTCCTCCAGCTTCTCGATGGGGTTCGCCGGATCCTCGATGTTGGGCAGCGGCCAGTAGGGCTGGCCGTCGCCGTCCTCCAGCTCGTCGAGCCCCTTGCCCATGGGATTGTCCGGCGACTCCAAGCCGCCGAAAGCGAGCTCCCAGCGCAGCGGCAGGCTGACGAAGGGCTCCGGCTCCGAGGCCACCGCCGAGCCGTCCTCGGCGGCCATCCAGATGCGGTCGCCGAAGACCATGAGCTCCTTGCGCCACTCGCCGCAGGCCAAGGCGACGCGGCAGCTCGGGCCGGCCGTGCCGTCGGGCTGGTGGCAGGCGCCGCTGACCAGCAGGTCGCCGTTGACCTTGTAGGGCTCGAGATCCGAGGCGTAGGCCGGGCTGCGGCCGAGCTCGTCCATGTGGCGCCGGTCGCCGGAGATCGGCTCCTGCTCGGACTCCGGCAGGGCTTCGAGCGTCCCGTTCGGCACCAGACGGAAGCTGCCTTTGACCAGCAGGGTGATGGAGTCCTGCGGCGGCTCGATCTGCGTCGGCAGGGGCACGACCACGTAGGGAACTTTCTTGATGACGTTCATGTCCTGCCCCCGTCCGCGCCGTCGCCAGGCCCGCGGCCGGCGCTAACGCCCGGCCGACGCAAGTCCGGCTGCGCGCGGCCGCGCCTGCTCAGCCTTCGTCCCCCGACGGGCCGTCCTGCCACTCCATGGCGATGCCGCCGGCCGTGACGATCCGATTGGCCGTCCGCGACTCCCGACCCACGACGCTCGGCTGCGCGGCGTTCGGCACCGCGCCGAGGATGATCGGCCGGTCCGGATCGCCGTCGACGAAGGCGACGACCACCTCCGTGCCCTTGTGCAAGGGAAAGCTCATGCCCTGCCCCGGACCCGCCGAGGGCTGCGCCATGCGGACCCAGCGCGAGGCCGCGCTCGAGTCCGCGCCGCCCTCCTCGAACGGCAAGACGATCTTGTAGCGGCCCTGCTCGTCCATCTCGGCCCGCGTGCCGGGGCCCTCGGCGTCGATCCGCGCGGTCAGCACGCCGGCGATCTTCGGCTTCGGCGTCACCCGCGCCGGCCGATAGGGCAGGTCCGCCGGGATCGCGGTGAAGGCGTTGCTGTAGCCGAGGAAGGACTCGGCCTCCTCCTCGCTCTGCGGCACGCCCTCGCAGCTCTGCCAGCCCTCGTGCTTGACGGCGGTGACCAGGAAGCTGCGGTCCAGCTCGCGGCGCGGATGGCCGCTCAGGGCGACCGTGCGGCCGGCGGCGATAGCGATGCTGTTGCTCTCGCCGGCATGACCCTGGCTGGCGCAGAGCAGCTCCTCGGCGCGCACCCGGGCCAGGGCCGTGCCCTCTTCGCCCGCCTCGACGGCCTCGCCGAACAGCGCCACGACCCCGCGGCCGCGATCGTCCACCGGATGCGCCGCGCGGCGCGGCGGCGCCTCCGCCGCCTCGCCGCCGTCGCTCGCCACCAGGCGGTGCGGCGGCTGGCGCCGGGCGCTGGAGAAACGCCAGACGCCGACCTGGGGCAGGTCGGCGGCCAGCTCGGCCTCTCGCGGCGCCTCGTCTTCCTCCGACGACTCTGCGGATTCCTCGGGCTCGGTTGGCGCGGCTTCTTCGAAGGGCGGCCGGAAGGCCAGATTCAGCGGCTTGTCGGCGTCCGGCAGCTTGCGGTTGTCGTCGACGACGACCAGCCGCTCCTTGGTCTCGCCCTGCCGGAAGACGAAGAAGATGCCCTCCTGCTCCATCAGCCGGGCGACGAAGTCCAGGTCGCTTTCCCGGTACTGCACGCTGGTCTCGCGCGCCCGGTAGGATCGGCTCAGGGCGATGTCGATGTCCTCCGCCGCGAGGTCGGCCGCGCTGACGCTGGCCGGGCCGCGCTCGGCCTCCGCCAGCAGCTCCTGCTCGACGATCTCCGGCACCGTGAGGCCCTGGTGCACCCGGCTGCCATGGCTGAGCGAAAGCTGCCAGAGCCGCGGCACCAGCACCGCCCGATAGAGGTGAGCCTCCTCGGCCAGGGCCGTGCAGCGCTGCTCGAAGGCGCTGACGATGCCGTGGATCCGACGCCGGCCCTCGCCGCCCTCCTGGCGCAGCGAGAAGGTCGCGAACCGGCCGAGCGGCGCCGCGAGGTCGATGTCCGGCCGCCGCGAGGCCAGCTCGATCTCGAAGCGGAACGGCCGGGAGATCGCCTCCTCGCCGCTGAAGCGGACGACCTGGAAGATGTCCGGATCGAGCGCGCTCGATTCGAAAGTGAACCAGACCTCGTCGTCGCTCATCCTGCCCCCCTGCCCAGCGCCGCCTGTCGCCATCCGGCGCCGGCGGCCGATGATCCGCTGCCAGCGAGCCTCATGCAAGGCTTGGACGTCCGGCCGGCGATCGGGCCAAACTCGGGGCTGCCCCGTCGCGCCGCCCAGGAGGCAGGCCGCCGCCATGACCGAGATCCGTTGGGACCAGCCGCAGGACCGGCCGGCCATCCGCGCCTTCCTGGCGCGGGTCGGCTTCCTGGTGCGGCCGGAGATGACCTGGGCGGCGCTCGGCATGTCGGCGGCGACGGCCTGGCGGGGCACCGAGCTGGTCGGCGCGATCCCGCTGGAGCCGCGGCCGGTCAAGCTCGGCGCGGCCCGGACGCTGCAGTGCCTGCAGCAGACCACCGTCGCCGTCGAGCCGGCGCTGCGCGGCCAGGGCATCGGCAGTGCCCTGCAGGACTTCGTCGCCGCCAAGGCGGCAGGGCGCGCCGAGGCCGCCACGGTCTACCGCGAGGAGCCCGACAGCCCGGGCTACCGCTGGTACCGCCGCAACGGCTTCGCGCCGCTGCAGCGGCTCCGGATCTGGTCGCATGGGGGAAGCGGCGGCGGATCGCCGCCGCGGATCGCGGCCTGGGACGACCCGGCGGTGCCGCTGGCCGATATCGAGGCGCTGCGCCTGCGACAGGACGACGCGGGCAGCGGCATCACCGTGGTGCGGTCGGCCCGTCCCCTGGCCCGCTGGCTGCCGGTGCATCCCTATGGCCGGGCCTGGCGCTTCGAGATCGCCTGGTCGGCGGCGCCCCTGGCCTACGCCCTGCTCGGCCGCGCCGAGGACGGCCATCGCGAGCTGCTGGAGAGCGGCCTCGCCACCGAGGAGCCGGAGGCGCGCCGCGCCCTGATCGAGGGCCTGCTCGCCGCGGGCCCGCTGCGCTGCATGCTGGCGGAAAGCGACGGCGCGGCCATCGCCGCCTTGGAAGCGACGGGCTTCGCCCGGCAGGGCTCGATGGACCTGCTCGCCAAGCCGCTGGCGGCCGCTGTCACCCTGGAGGTCGACGAAGGGGACCGCGCCCGCTGGCGCCACCACGCCATCGACTACGTGTGAGCGGGTCACCTTGGGGCGTTCCCTGCTGACAGCGGTCCGCCCGTGCGGCAACGCTCCGGCGATCGCCGCTCAAGGCTGGAGCCTACGACATCGAAACGAACTGCCGCCTCGCCAAGCCTGCGACATCCCTCTCCCCCGACGGGGGAGAGGGCGTGGAGGCTTAGCGAAGCCGAAGGCTGAGCTTAGCCGGAGCTGGGTGAGGGGGC
>JANQLT010000096.1 GCA_028280455.1 Kiloniellales bacterium | reverse complement strand
TCCCGGCCACCCAATAGGATACTGCCGTGGGTGGCCGGGAGGGGGAGCGGGCCGGTGCCGTGATTCCGCGTGAGCGGAAAACGCTCTAGGCCGCCGAGTCGTAGGCGGGAACCGAGCGCGCCAGGCCGTCGAAGCGGTCGAGCAGCCGGCTCCGCCAGGCGCGAATGGCGTCGTCGTCGGGCCCGAGCAGGTCGTCGGGCTCGGCACAGCGCGCCCATTGAAACTCGGCGAAAGCCAGATAGTCGGCATAGGCCGGGGACTCGCCGCAGAGATAGGGGCTTTCCGCCAGGCGCAGTCGGAGCGGCTCGAGCAGCGGCCCGAGCGCCGCCAGATGCCGATCGCGCTGCGCCGCCAGCTCTTCCAGGCTGCAGCCGTAGCGCGGCTCGCGGGTCTCCCGGTAGTAGGCGCGGTCCTCGGGAAGAGCGAGAGCCAGCATGCGCGGCGCCAAGATCGGCGCGATCGCCTTCTGCAGACGGCTGTCGACCCAGTGATTGATGAAGCGGGCGAGCGCTTGGCCGCCCTCGCCCCGGAACAGCGACGGCGCCTCCGGATAGGCCGCTTCGAGATAGAGGGCGATGGCCCAGGAGTCGGGGACCGTCCGCTCGCCGTCGCACAGAACCGGCACTTTGCCCTGGCCGCTGAAGGCGACCTTTGAGGCTTCGGTGAACTTGATGCCGCGCAGCTCGGGCGTCAGTCCCTTGTGCGCCAGGGCCAGCCGCGCCCGCCAGCAATAGGGGCTCGGCCGGCGGTCATCGCTGCAAAGTCGCTCGTAGAGGACAAGAGACAAGGTTCACCTCCTCGGGGCGGGCCTTCCCGGCTGGACAGAGCGGCCGTCATCCTAGACCGTCCGTTCTCGCCGCGCGATGCGGCGCGAAAACGCGAGGGAGCACGACCATGTCCGGCGTCATGCTGGTGACCGGCGGCAGCCGGGGCATCGGGGCCGCCTGCGCGCGGCTCGCCGCCGGCCGCGGCTACGACGTTTGCGTCAACTACCGCGGCGACGCGGCGGCGGCCGAGGCCGTGGTGCGCGCGGTCGAGGCCGAGGGCCGCCGCGGCTTGGCGGTGCAGGCCGACGTGGCCCGGGAAGACGAGGCCGAGCGGCTGTTCGAGACGCTCGACCGGGAGCTCGGGCCGCTGACCGCCCTGGTCAACAACGCCGGGCTCACGGGCCACTTCAGTCGGCTCGACGAGGTCTCGGGAGAGACCCTGCGCCAGGTCATGGAGGTCAATGTCCTGGGCTTGATCTACTGCGCCCGGGCCGCGGTGCGGCGCATGTCGCAGCGCCATGGCGGCCGTGGCGGCGGCATCGTCAACCTCTCCTCCGGCGCGGCCACGCTCGGCAGCCCGAACACCTACGTCTGGTATGCTGCCAGCAAGGGCGCGGTGGACAGCTTCACCAAGGGCCTGGCGCTCGAGGTCGCGCGCGAGGGAATTCGGGTCAACGCCGTGGCGCCGGGCTTCATCAAGACCGAGATCCACGCCAGCTCCGGCATGCCCGACCGCCTGGAGTCGACGCCCGAGGTCGTGCCCATGGGCTATCCGGCCGAGCCCGAGGAGGTCGCCGAGGCGATCCTCTGGCTGCTCTCGGAGGCCGCCGGCTACGTCACCGGCGAGGTCCTACGGGTCGCCGGCGGGCGCTAGATCGGGTGTCCGGCCAAGGACTTGCGGTCCTCGGCCATTGCAAATGGCTCGGCCCTGGGCCAACCTAGCGCCCTTCGGGGTTCGGGGGATGGCATGGTCAAGCCGCTTGTCAGTTTGCTCTTGGTTGCCGGAGTCACGCTCGCGACGCTCGCCTTGGGCACGCCGGCGCAGGCCGAGGGCCTGCTGAACCGGCCCTACGCCGGCATCCGGGCGATCGGCTCGGTCGCCAATCTGGGCGACACCACGGCGAAGGGCTTCACGGGCAGGACCCTGGTCGAGAACGACAGCGACCTGGTGGCCGGGCCGGCCATCGTCGGCGGCTGGATCTTCAAGAACTTCCCGCTGCGCGCTGAGATCGAGGCCGGCATGCGCTACCGCTTCGACTACGACGTCCGCGACGTCGTGCCGAACGCCACCGTCGACTACGAGTTCGACGTGCGGACCTGGCAGGTCCTGCTCAACACCATCTTCGAGTGGCGCAACAGCTCGCCCTTCACGCCGATGGTCGGGGCCAGCGTCGGCTGGGCGCGGCAATATGTCGAGACCCAGCGCTCCAACCTGGGCGGCGGACCGCAGATCAACACCGACCACAGCACCGACAACATCGCCTGGGGCGGGCTGGTCGGCGTCAATTGGCACTTCGCCGAGAACTGGTCGGCCGACTTCATGTACCGCTACATCAACATGGGCGTCGTCGAGAGCGGCGTCATGCCGACCACCGGCGAGACGATCGAGGCCGAGGACTACGTCTCGCACGACATTCTCCTGTCGGTCTACTACCACTTCTGAGGCGGGCACTTCTGAGCCGGGCGCTGCGTCCGCCGGTCTGCCGATGACGGAGACCCTGTCGAGCGCAACGGACCCGCAAAGCAAGAGCGAAGGGCCGCTCTGGCGCTATCGCGCCCTGCGCCGCGACGGCGTCTTGCGGCCGGACCAGGGCCAGCAGCTCGCCGTCGAGAAGCTACAAAGCCTGCACCACGCGCTGGTCCACTACCGGCCGGCGACGGGCAAGGCCGGCTGGAAGGAGCGCCTCGGCCTCGGCCGGCGCAAGGCGGACCCGCCGCAGGGGCTCTACCTCTACGGCGGCGTCGGCACCGGCAAGTCGATGCTGATGGACCTCTTCTTCGAGGAGGCACCGCTCGAGGCGCGGCGCCGGGTGCACTTCCACGCCTTCATGCTCGAGGTCCACGAGCGGCTGCACGACTGGCGCAAGAAGACCAGGGGCAGCAAGGCCGACCCGCTGCCCGAGCTGGCCGGCGACCTGGCCGAGCAGGCCTGGCTGCTCTGCTTCGACGAGTTCCACGTGGTCAACGTGGCCGACGCCATGATTCTCGGCCGGCTCTTCGAGCAGCTCTTCGCGCTCGGCGTGGTCGTGGTGGCGACCTCAAACTGGCCGCCGGAGAACCTCTACGAGGGCGGCCTGCAGCGCGAGAACTTCCTGCCCTTCATCGACCTGCTGAAGGAGCGCCTCGACGTCATGCAGCTCGACAGCGGCCGCGACTATCGGCGCCAGCGCCTGCAGGACATCACGGTCTATCACGCGCCCCTCGGCCCGCGCGCCGCCAAGGCCCTCGACGAGGCCTTCGCCCGCCTGACCGAGGGCGCCGAGGCCTGCGAAGGCTCCCTGTCGGTGAAGGGCCGCGAGCTGCCGATCTCGGCGACCGCGCGCGGCGTCGTGCGCTTCGGCTTCGAGGAGCTCTGCGCCCGGCCGCTCGGCGCGGTCGACTATCTGGAGATCGCCCGGCAGTTCCACACCGTGATCCTGGCCGACGTGCCCAAGCTCGGCCCGAAGCGGCGCGACGAGGCCCGCCGCTTCATGCTGCTGATCGACGCGCTCTACGAGCACAAGGTGAAGCTGGTGATCTCCGCCGAAGGCCCGCCGGAGCAGCTCTACCCGGCCGGCGACGCCGCCTTCGAGTTCGAGCGCAGCGTCAGCCGCCTGCAGGAGATGCGCTCCAAGGACTACCTGGAGCTGGCGCACTTGGGCGCGGCGGCCGCCTATACCGGACGGCGATGAGTATGACTCATCGCCGTCCCTATGGCGTTCAAGCGCCACGCAGGCTTTCCTCGCTTCGCTGCGGGCGCGCCGTCGCGCTTGCCAGACCGCGATGAGCTCCACTCATCGCCGTCTGGTATCAGCCGTTCAGCGACTTGAGGACTTGGCGGGCCACCGCCCGGCCGCTCTTGTGGGCGCCGGCGACGGTGGCCCATTCGCTTGCGTGGCAGGCTTCGCCGGCGAACCAGATCCGCTCGGCGACCGGCGCGCGCAGGACCGCCCGCAGCGGCGTGGCGCCGGGCTCGGCCGAGGCGTAGGCGCCGTAGGTCAGGGGGTTCCGGCCCCAAGCGGTGGCGTGGCCCTTGACGAAGGCCCGCTCGACGCGCGCGCCGAGGATCTTGCGCAACTCGGCGAGCGCCACGTCGATGGCCGCCGCCGGCCCCGCCGCCTCGAGCTCGCGGGCGAAGCCGCCGCCGACGTCGGCGAAGGTCAGGTTGCTGCCCGAGACGTTGGTCAGCAGCCCGAAGCCCTTCGGGTAGGGCGCGGCCGTCGGCTCGGGCCGGTAGTAGAAGTAGCCGTCGCCGCCGAGGCCGAAGAGGTCCTCCTTGAGCTGTAGGGCAACGTGGTTGTAGAGGCCCATGGTGATGCCGTTGAAGGCCTCGTCGTAGCGGGCGGGCAGGGCCGGATCGAAGCGGATGGCTCGTCGGGCGAGAACGCCGGTCGAGGCCGTGACGATGCAAGCCCGCGCCGCGACCGTGCCGCGGTCCGTCTCCACCGAGACGCCTGTGCCGCCCCACTTGACGGTCTCCGCCCGGGTGGCGAGCCGGACCGGCACGTCGGCGGCGCCGTGGGCCCAGAGGGCGCCGTAGCCTTCCCGGCAGAACCAGTCCGTCCCTTCGGTGCCGCTGTACCAGTCGAGGCAGGAGAAGCGGTCCAGGTCCTTGCCCATCCTGTTCGGCCCGATGACGAGATGGACCAGGTCCTGCCAGGGCCCGAAGTCGGGAATCACCTGGGCCGGGCTGACGTCCCGCCCGGCCTCGCCGGCCCGCTCCATCGCCCGGAAGGCCCGGGTCATGGCGGCCTCGAAGGCGCGGGCCTCGGCGCCCGTGGCGTCCCGCGCGCCGATCTTGAGGGCGGTGGTCTCGGGCGCCTCGTAGAGGGTGAAGCCGTTGTCTCGGCCATAGCCGACGAAGGGGTTGACCTCGGCGTTGTGCAGCCAGTGGGCGCCCATGTCGAAAGGCACGCCGAAGATCGAGCGGTCGGTATGGAGGCGCCCGCCGATCCTGTCGCTCGCCTCGATCACCGTGACGCTGCGCCCGGCGGCGCGCAGCAGCTTGGCGGCGGCGATGCCCGCGGCGCCGGCGCCGATCACCACGACGTCGGGTGTCGCCGAGGCGGCGGCGCGGGCCCAGAGCGGCGCGCTCGCGAGCGCCGACGCGCCGACCAGGAAGCGGCGGCGTGTCACGAGACTGTCTGCCCGGAGTCGCTTGTCGGTCACCTTCTTGCCCACCCCTCTGTTTCGCGTTACTTACCCTTGTCGATTGAGCGCTCGCGCCGCGCGGGCACGCGCCGGGCGACTCTATCTCATGATGCACTGGCCGAAAGACCAGAAGGGGACAGGACCATGGCACGCAACAAGATCGCGCTGGTCGGCGCCGGCAACATCGGCGGCACCTTGGCACACCTGGTCGGGCTCAAGGAGCTGGGCGACGTGGTGCTGTTCGACATCGTCGAGGGCATCCCGGAGGGCAAGGCGCTCGACCTCGCGCAGTCCGGCGCGGTCGAGGGCTTCGACGTCGCCTTGGCCGGCACCCAGAAGTACGCCGCCCTCAAGGGCGCCGACGTGGTCATCGTCACCGCCGGCGTGGCGCGCAAACCCGGCATGAGCCGCGACGACCTCCTGGGCATCAACGTCAAGGTCATGCAGCAGGTCGGCGCCGGCATCAAGCGCTACTGCCCGAAGGCCTTCGTGATCTGCATCACCAACCCGCTCGACGCCATGGTCTGGGTGCTGCAGCAGGCCAGCGGCCTGCCGACCAGCAAGGTCGTCGGCATGGCCGGCGTGCTCGATTCGGCCCGCTTCCGGCACTTCCTGGCCGAGGAGATGGGCGTCTCCATGGAGGACGTCACCGCCTTCGTGCTCGGCGGCCACGGCGACACCATGGTGCCGATGGTGCGCTACACCACCGTCGCCGGCATCGCCCTGCCGGACCTGGTCAAGATGGGCTGGATCACCCAGTCCAGGCTCAACGAGATCGTCGAGCGGACCCGCAACGGCGGCGCCGAGATCGTCGGCCTGCTGAAGGCCGGCTCGGCCTACTACGCCCCGGCCTCTTCGGCGATCGCCATGGCCGAGTCCTACCTCAAGGACAAGAAGCGGGTCCTGCCCTGCGCCGCCTACCTCAACGGCCAGTACGGCGTGAAGGGGCTCTATGTCGGCGTGCCGGTGGTGATCGGCGCGGGCGGCGTCGAGCGGGTCATCGAGCTGAAGCTCAGCGCCGCCGAGCAGAAGATGCTCGACAAGTCGGTCGGCGCCGTCGACGGCCTGGTCAAGGCCTGCAAGGACATCGCCAAGAAGGCCGGGGCCAAGCAGTCGGGTGGCGCCAAGAAGAAGGCCAAGGCGAAGGCCTGATCGGCCCGCCTAGTCCGATCGGCGGGGCGGCTCCGGCGGCCTCGGGTCGTCCCGGAACTTTCCCGGAAGCGCCCCGCCAGCCCCGTTGTCATCCCTTTCCGGGGTGTTACATTAACCACGATCCCGTCGCGATGGGGGGCTCGAGCGGGCCGCCGGGACGGCTCGCCCCTGGCTCGGCAGGTCAAGAACCACCGAAGCAGCCGATCGAGGCCAAATGAACATCCACGAATACCAGGCCAAGGGCCTGCTGGCGAAGTTCGGGGTCGCCGTGCCCCGAGGGGGAGTCGCCTTCACGCCGGACGACGCGGAAAACCTCGCCCGCGACATCGCCGGACCACCCTGGGTCGTGAAATCCCAGATCCACGCCGGCGGCCGCGGAGCCGGCCGCTTCAAGGACGATCCGGACGGGCCCGGCGGGGTGCGCCTCTGCCAGTCGCTCGACGACGTCAAGGAGCACGCCCGGCGGATGCTGGGTCACGTCCTGGTGACCAAGCAGACCGGGCCCGGCGGCAAGGAGGTCAAGCGCCTCTACATCGAGGAGGGCTGCGACATCGCGCGCGAGCTCTACCTCGGCATGCTGGTCGACCGGGCTTCGAGCCGGATCACCATCATCGCCTCCACCGAGGGCGGCATGGAGATCGAGGAGGTCGCGGCCAAGACGCCCGAGAAGATCCTCAAGGTGACCATCGACCCGGCCATCGGCCTGATGCCCTTCCACGCGCGCAAGATCGCCTTCGGCCTCGGCCTCGAGGGCAAGGCCGTGGGCACCGGCGTCAAGTTCCTGCTCGCCATGTACAAGGCCTTCACCCAGCTCGACGCCTCGATCGTCGAGATCAACCCGCTGGTGGTGACGGGCGGCGGCGAGGTCATCGCCCTCGATGCCAAGATGAACTTCGACGACAACGCGCTGTTCCGGCACAAGGACATCGCCGAGCTGCGCGACGAGGACGAAGAAGACCCGATGGAGCTCGAGGCCAGCCGCCACGACCTCAACTACATCAAGCTCGACGGCACCATCGGCTGCATGGTCAACGGCGCCGGGCTGGCCATGGCGACCATGGACATCATCAAGCTCTACGGCGGCGAGCCGGCCAACTTCCTCGACGTCGGCGGCGGCGCCACCAAGGAGCGGGTCACCGAGGCCTTCAAGATCATCCTCTCGGACCCCAACGTCGAAGGCATCCTGGTCAACATCTTCGGCGGCATCATGCGCTGCGACATCATCGCCGAGGGCGTGGTCGCCGCGGCCAAGGAGGTGCATCTCCAAGTGCCGCTGGTGGTCCGCCTGGAGGGCACCAACGTCGACCTCGGCAAGAAGATCCTGGCCGAATCCGGCCTGGCGATCCTCTCGGCCGACGATCTGGCCGACGCGGCGGAGAAGGTCGTCAACGCGGTCAAGGAGGCGGCCTGATGGCGGTGCTGGTCGACAAGAACACCAAGGTCATCTGCCAGGGCTTCACCGGCGCGCAGGGGACCTTCCATTCCGAGCAGGCGATCGCCTACGGCACCGGCATGGTCGGCGGCGTCACGCCCGGCAAGGGCGGCGGCAGCCACCTCGACCTGCCGGTCTTCGACACGGTCGCCGACGCCGTTGCCGGCACCGGCGCGGACGCCAGCGTGATCTACGTGCCGCCGCCCTTCGCGGCCGACGCCATCCTGGAGGCGATCGACGCCGGCGTCGCCCTGGTGGTCTGCATCACCGAGGGCATCCCGGTGCTCGACATGATCCGGGTCAAGCGGGCCCTGGCGGAGTCCGGCACCCGGCTGATCGGGCCGAACTGCCCGGGCATCATCACGCCCGACGAGTGCAAGATCGGCATCATGCCCGGCCACATCCACCAGCGCGGCAAGATCGGCGTGGTCTCTCGCTCCGGCACCCTGACCTACGAGGCCGTGGCCCAGACCACGGCGGCCGGCCTCGGCCAGTCGACCTGCATCGGCATCGGCGGCGACCCGGTCAACGGCACCAATTTCATCGACTGCCTGGAGTTGTTCCTGGCCGACGAGGAGACCGAGGGCATCATCATGATCGGCGAGATCGGCGGATCCGCCGAGGAGGAGGCCGCAGAGTTCTATCGTCAATCAAACACTAAGAAACCCATGGTGGGATTCATCGCCGGACAGACCGCTCCCCCCGGTCGCCGGATGGGCCATGCCGGGGCGATCATCGCCGGCGGCAAGGGTGGCGCCGCGGACAAGATCGAGGCCCTGAAGTCGGCCGGGATCCACGTCGCGGACTCGCCGGCGGCCCTGGGCGTCAAGATGGTCGAAGCCATGGCCGCCTGATCGGGGAGCGGTTGCCGTAGGACGCAGGTGTCTTAGGACAGGGACCCATGACCGAACAGCTTGCCGCCAACCCCAAGGCCGCCCTGATCGCGGAGAACTTTCGAACCTATCTCAGCAACGCCAATCAGCTAGACCCGACCTGGCGCCGCTTCTTCGACGATCTGGACGAGGATGCCCGGGCCTTCGTCGAGGAGCTGCACCGCGCCAAGGGTGCCGGCGTCAGCGGCGGCAACGGCACGGCGGCGGTGGCCACCGCGCTGGCCGGCGACCGCGACCTGACGGCCTCCGACGTCCGCGCGGCGACCCTCGACTCGATCCGGGCCCTGATGCTGATCCGCGCCTACCGCGTGCGCGGCCACCTCGAGGCGAACCTCGACCCGCTCGGCCTGAAGGAGATGGAGCCCCATCCCGAGCTCGACCCGGTGACCTACGGCTTCACCGAGGCCGACATGGACCGGCCGATCTTCATCAACAACGTGCTCGGCATGGAGACCGCCACCCTGCGGCAGATCATGTCGGCCGTGCGCGAGACCTATTGCGGCACCATCGGCGTCGAGTTCATGCATATCCAGGACCCGGCCCAGAAGGCCTGGATCCAGGAGCGCATCGAGTCGATCCACAACCGCACGGACTTCACGGTCAACGGCAAGCGGGCGATCTTCGAGCGGCTCTGCGCCGCCGAGGTCTTCGAGCGCTTCCTCGACAAGAAGTACACCGGCACCAAGCGCTTCGGCCTGGAAGGCGGCGAGGCGATGATCCCGGCGCTCGAGCAGATCCTCAAGCGCGGCGGCCAGCTCGGCCTCGAGGAGGTCGTCGTCGGCATGCCGCACCGCGGCCGCCTGAACGTGCTGGCCAACTTCATGGGCAAGCCCTACGCGGCGATCTTCTCCGAGTTCCAGGGCGGCGCCGCCCACCCCGAGGACATCGGCGGCTCGGGCGACGTCAAGTACCACCTCGGCACCTCCTCGGACCGCGACTTCGACGGCAACGTCGTGCACCTCTCGCTGACCGCCAATCCCTCGCACCTGGAGGCAGTCAATCCGGTGGTGGTCGGCAAGGTCCGAGCCAAGCAGATGCAGCGCGAGGACCGGGACCGGACCAAGGTCATGGCCCTGTTGATGCACGGCGACGCCGCCTTCGCCGGCCAGGGCCTGGTGCCGGAGACGCTCGACCTCTCCGAGCTCAAGGGCTACCGCATCGGCGGCACGATCCACTTCATCGTCAACAACCAGATCGGCTTCACCACCAACCCGATCAACTCGCGCTCCGGGCCCTATTGCTCGGACGTCGCCAAGATGATCCAGGCGCCGATCTTCCACGTGAACGGCGACGATCCCGAGGCCGTGACCCACGTCGCCAGGGTCGCGACGGAGTTCCGTCAGACCTTCAAGAAAGACGTGGTCATCGACATGTTCTGCTACCGGCGCCACGGCCACAACGAGGGCGACGAGCCGGCCTTCACCCAGCCGCTGATGTACGGCCGGATCAAGGACCACAGGACGACGCGCGAGCTCTACTCCGAGCGCCTGGTCGGCGACGGCGTGATCACCCAGGCCGAGGCTGACGGGCAGGTCCAGCAGTGGTACGACCGCCTTGACGCCGATTTCGAGGCCGCGGCCGGCTACAAGGACAACTCGGTCGACTGGCTGGAAGGCGCCTGGACCGGGCTCGAGGCCGCCAAGGGCTGGGATGCCCGCCGCGGCAAGACCGCGGTGCCGCTCAAGACCTTGAAGGAGGTCGGCAAGGCCATCTCGACGCCGCCCGAGGGCCTGACCATCAACCGCAAGATCCTGCGCCAGCTCGACGCCAAGGCGAAGGCCATAGAGACCGGCGAGGGCATCGACTGGGCGACGGCGGAGGCCCTGGCCTTCGGCACGCTGCTGACCGAGGGCACGCCGGTCCGGCTGTCGGGCCAGGACTGCAACCGCGGCACCTTCTCGCAGCGCCACGCCGCCCTGATCGACCAGTCGACCGAGGCCCGCGACGTGCCGCTGAACCGGATCCGGCCGGACCAGGCGAAGATCGAGGTGATCGACAGCCCCTTGAGCGAGATGGCGGTGCTCGGCTTCGAGTACGGCTTCTCGCTGGCCGAGCCGCGCGCCCTGGTGCTCTGGGAGGCGCAGTTCGGCGACTTCGTCAACGGCGCCCAGGTGATCATCGACCAGTTCATCAGCTCCGGCGAATCGAAGTGGCTGCGCATGTCCGGCCTGGTCATGCTGCTGCCGCACGGCTTCGAAGGGCAGGGGCCGGAGCACTCCTCGGCGCGGCCCGAGCGCTTCCTACAGCTCTGCGCCGAGGACAACCTGCAGGTCGTCAACTGCTCGACGCCGGCGAACTACTTCCACGTCCTGCGCCGGCAGCTCCACCGCGACTTCCGCAAGCCCCTGGTGATCATGACGCCGAAGTCGCTGCTGCGGCACAAGCGCTGCGTCTCGAAGCTGGCCGACATGGGGCCGGGCTCGAGCTTCCACCGCGTGATGTATGCCAACGAGCTGCCGAGCGATCCCAAGAAGGCGAAGCAGGTCGTGCTCTGCACCGGCAAGGTCTACTACGACCTCGAGGAGGAGCGCGAAAAGCGCGGCCTCGATGAAGTGCACCTCCTGCGGATCGAGCAGCTCTATCCCTTCCCGGCCGACGCCCTGGCGGCGGAGCTGGAGCAATACAAGCACTGCGATCTGGTCTGGTGCCAGGAGGAGCCCTGGAACCAGGGCTATTGGAGCTTCGTCTCCTCCTTCATCGAGGAGATCGCCGAGGACTTGGAGTTCAAGAACCCGCGGCTGCGTTTCGCCGGCCGGCTGTCGGCCGCCTCGCCGGCGACGGGCTCCTTCGCGCGCCACGCCCGCGAGCAGGCGGACCTCGTCGAGGACGCCCTGACCCTCGGCCGCAAGGCCATGAGCCGGACCAAGATCCGCAAGGCGCTTTACGACGAGAAGGCCAAGCGGGCCCGCGTCGGCCGCTCCAAGACGACGCGCGTCACCGACGAGGAAGGCAAGATCCTGGCCAAGGCGGCGGCCAAGGACGAGGCCAAGAAAGCCGCGGCGAAGAAGTCGGCTGCCAGCCGGGCAGCGGTCAAGAAGACCAGCAGCAAGAGATAGCGACGGCCGGGCGCGGCGCCGGCGAGACATCTGAATGGATCGAGCATGACGACGGAAATCCTGGTCCCGACCCTCGGCGAATCGGTCACCGAGGCGACGGTGGCGCAATGGCTGAAGCAGCCCGGCGAGGCGGTGGCCGCCGATGAGCCCCTGGTCGAGCTGGAGACCGACAAGGTCACCCTGGAGGTCAACGCCACGGCCGCGGGCGTGCTTTCCGAGATCGTCGTGGCCGAGGGCGAGAGCGTCGAGGTCGGCGCCCTGCTCGGCCGCATCGGCGAGGGAGACGGTGCCGCGGCCGCTGCGCCGGCCCCCGCGCCGGCTCCTGCGCCGGCCCCGGCCGCCGAAGCCCCGGCGCCCGCGCCGGCCCCTGCAGCGGCCCCGGCGGCTGCCGGCGGCGGCGCGTCCGTCGATATCCTGGTGCCGACGCTCGGCGAGTCCGTGACCGAGGCGACCATCGCCCAGTGGCTCAAGCAGAGCGGCGAGGCAGTCGCCGCCGACGAGCCCCTGGTCGAGCTGGAAACCGACAAGGTGACCCTCGAAGTCAACGCGCCGAGCGCCGGCTTGCTGAGCGAGATCGTCGCCGAGACCGGTGCCACCGTCGAGGTCGGCGCCCTGCTCGGCAGGGTGAGCGCCGGGGACGGCGCGGCGGCGACGGCCGTGCCGGCCCCTGCAGCGGCACCGAGTCCGGCCCCGAGCCCGGCGCCGGCACCCGCCTCGGCGCCATCGCCTGCGCCCCTGGCCGTGCCGCCGCCGGCCGCGGGCGGCCTCGATCCCAACGCCATCGCCCGCAATGCCGACAGCGGCAAGATCGGCAAGGCCGATCTGATGCAGTTCCTCGGCATGCCGGTCGACGGCGCCGTGGCGGCGCCCGTGGCCTCCGGTCCGGCGCACGACGCGCTCTCACCGGCCGTGCGCAAGATGATCGGCGACCAGGGACTCGACCCGTCACGCATCCCCGGCAGCGGCAAGGACGGCCGCATCACCGTGGCCGACGTGCAGGCCTTCGTCGCCGGCGGCGGCGCCGCGGCCGCGCCGAGCGCGCCCGCTCCCGCGGCGGCCACAGCCCCGGCGCCCAGCACCTCCGCCGCACCGGCCGCGACCGACGGCAAGCCGCGCGAGGAGCGGGTCAAGATGACCCGCCTGCGCCAGACCATCGCCAAGCGCCTCAAGGAGGCGCAGAACACGGCGGCGATCCTGACGACCTTCAACGAGGCCGACATGGGCGCGGTCATGGCCCTGCGCGCCCGCTACCGCGAGGACTTCGAGAAGAAGCACGGCGTCAGGCTCGGCTTCACCTCCTTCTTCGCCAAGGCCGTGGTCGCCGCGCTGCAGGAGCTGCCCGCCGTCAATGCCGAGATCGACGGTGAGGAGATCGTCTACAAGAACTACTACGACATCGGCATGGCGGTCAGCACGCCCTCGGGCCTTATGGTCCCGGTGGTGCGCGATTGCGACAAGAAGTCCTTCGCCGAGATCGAGTCGGCCCTGGGCGAGCTCGCCAAGAAGGGCCGCGACGGCAAGCTCTCCATGGAGGAGATGCAGGGCGGCAGCTTCACCATGACCAACGGCGGCGTGTTCGGCTCGCTGCTCTCGACGCCGATCCTGAACCGGCCGCAGTCGGCGATCCTCGGCCTGCACAAGATCCAGCAGAGGCCGATGGTGGTCGACGGCAAGGTCGAGGCGCGGCCGATGATGTACCTCGCGCTGTCCTACGACCACCGCATCATCGACGGCCGCGAGGCCGTGACCTTCCTGGTCCGCGTCAAGGAATCGATCGAGGATCCCGAGCGCCTGCTGATCGGCATGTAGCCGATCCGCCCGCGCGGCAACGCTCCGGCGATCGCCGCTCGTGACAGTCGCCGTCGAGATCGAAACGAACCGCCCCCTCACCCAGCTCCGGCTAAGCTCAGCCTTCGGCCTCGCTAAGCCTCCACAACCCTCTCCCCCGACGGGGGAGAGGGATGCGCAGGCTTGGTGAGGCATAGCCGAGCCTAGCCGGAGCCGGGTGAGGGGGCGGTTCGTTTCCCTTCGGCAACGGGCCGGCGATGCCACCCGAGCCGGTAGTGCTCTAGTCTTCCAAAGTGAAGAGCCGTTGCGGCGCGGCGACGCCGCGCAGCTCGTGCAGGCCCAGGTCCTTGAGGGCGCCGCCGTAGGCCCGCGCGAAGCGCTCCGAGGTCAGCAGCCCGACGTCGAGTGAGCCGCAGAGCGATTCGATCCGGCTGGTCTGGTTGACCGCCGGGCCGATCACGGTGAAGTCGAGCCGCTCGGCCGCGCCGACGTTGCCGTACAGGACCTCGCCCAGGTGCAGGCCGATGCCGAGTCCCAGAGGCGTCTCCCCGCGCTCGGTGCGGGCCGCGTTGATCGCGCGGTTGGCGGCGAGGGCGTCGCGGGCGGCCGCCAGGGCCGCGGCGCAGGTCTCCGCCTCGCTGCGCCCTTCGAGATCGAAGACCGCGAGCAGGCCGTCGCCGAGGAACTTCAGGACCTCGCCACCCCGTGCCGCGATGGCCTCGACCGTGGCACCGAGATAGTCGTTGAGGCCCGAGATCACCTCTTCGGCCGGGTTAGTCTCGGCAAAGCGGGTGAAGCCGCGCAGGTCGGCGAAGAGGATCGCCGCCTTGAGTCGCTCGACGTCGCCGCGCCGGATCCGGCCCTGGACGATGCGCCAGCCGGCGTGCAAGCCGATGTAGGCCCTGATGACGTTGTAGAGCGTTTGCGCCAGGGTGAGGCGAAAGACCACCAAGCCGATGCGCTGGGCAAGGCGGTCCAGCGCCGCTTCCTGCGCCGCCGTGAAGCCGTCGGGGGCGTCGCTGGCGAAGGTCACGGACATGCCGAGCAGCGCGGTCGGGTTGTCGCCCGGCGTGAACTCGTTCAGGTAGGCGATCCAGTCGGTGCCGCCGGCGTCGCGAAACTCGGTGAGGACGGGGAAGTCGAGCCGGGCCTCGGGGCCGACGAGGCGGCGGCGCATCTTGAGGATGCGCTGGTCGATCATCGCCTTGAGCGGGCTCTCGTGCCAGCGCTGGGTGTCGGTGTTGCCGTGGGCGTAGCCCTCCGGGCGAACGCCCTCGCCGCGGAACCAGGTACAGCCCGTTCCCTCGAGGCTCGGGTCGAGGGCGGAGCGGGAGATATGTAGCCGATAGACCTGGAGGCCGGCCGCGTTGAGCTGCGGCCCCAAGCCCTCGGCGAAATCGTCCAGGCTCGAGCTCTGTAGGCCCTCCCCGACGATCCAATCGTCGAGCGCCTCGATGGACAGCGTTGTTGGCCGGCTTTCGATGACTTCCTGGCTCCCGATCGCTCGTCGCAGCATAGGCCGCTGCAGCGGTGGCGGCGAGCGTCAGGCGGCTAGGCGTCTCCGCAGGAAGGCCAGGGGGCGGCCGTCGATCGCCAAGAGGCCGAGGCCGATCAGGATCATGCCGGGGATGTGATAGGGCTCCAGGCGCTCGGCCAGGAAGGCCATGCCGAGCAGCACGGCGCTGACCGGCACCAGCAGGGTGACCAGCAGGATGTTGGTGGCGCCGGCGGTCGAGAGGATGCGGAAGTAGATGATGTAGGCCAGCGCCGTGCCCAGCAGCGCCATCGCGAGCAGGGCGCCCCAGGTGGCGAGCCCGGGCATGGCGAGCATCCAGGGCCGGTCGATCGCCAGCATCAGCGGCAGCATCAGGCAGCTCGAGGCGGTGACCTGGCCGGCGGCGGTGACCAGCGGCGGCCGGTCGGCGAAGCGCCGGCCGAAGATGCCGGCGCAGGCGTAGCAGATCGCCGCGGCGATGACCGCGAGCTGGCCGGCGACGCTGCCGCCCAGGCCGGCGACGGCCTCCGGCCCGATCATCACCGCGACTCCCGCCAGGCCCAGGAGCACGCCCGCCAGACGGCCGGGGGTGAGCTTCTCGTCGCGGGTGAAGGCATGGGCGAGCAGCACGGTGAAGACCGGCGTCGAGGCATTGAGGATCGCCGCCAGGCCGCCGCTGATCGCCGTCTGGCCCCAGACGATCAGGCTGAAGGGCAGCACGTTGTTGATCGCGCCCATGGCGAAGAGCGCGCCCCAGAAGCCGGCCGCGCGCGGTACCGGCAGGCCCATCGCCAGGACCACCAGCCAGAGCGCCACCGCGGCCAGGCTGACGCGGGCGAAGACGATGGTGAAGGGCTGCAGCGCCTCCAGCGCGATCTCGCTGAAGAAGAAGGCGCCGCCCCAGACCAGGGCCAGGACGATCAGCAGGAACCACTCCCAGGGGGTCATCTGCAGATTGATGGGCTTCGACACGCGCTTTCCCCCCTTATCGCCCTGCCTGGGCGGAACCTTGTACCGGCAGCATGGCCGGCGGGCGCGGCCGCTTCCATCCGCTTCTTGCGCCGGCTGCCGCCGGACCCAAGCTCTTGTTAGGCCACCGGGCTTCCGGCAAGCTGCCGGCGGTGGGCAAGTGAGCGCCCTGGCGGCGCCGAGGACGATCTGACATGAGCGAGACGAACTACGACCTGGTGGTCATCGGCGGCGGGCCGGGTGGCTACGTGGCGGCCATTCGCGCTGCCCAGTTGGGCCTCAAGACGGCCTGCGTGGAGATGCGCGGCAGCCTCGGCGGCACCTGCCTCAACGTCGGCTGCATTCCCTCCAAGGCGCTGCTGCATTCCTCCGAGCGCTTCGCCGAGGCCAAGGGCCATCTGGCCGAGCACGGCATCAAGATCCCCAAGGTCGAGCTCGACCTGAAGACCATGATGGCGCGCAAGGACAAGGTCGTCGTCGACCTGACTAGGGGCGTCGAGTTCCTCTTCAAGAAGAACAAGGTCGACTACATCAAGGGCAAGGGCTCGATCCCGCAGGCGGGCGAGGTCGCCGTCGCGCTGAACGACGGCGGCAGCAGCACGCTCAAGACCAAGTCGATCCTGATCGCCACGGGCTCGGAGTCGACTCCCTTGCCGGGCGTCGAGGTCGACGAGAAGCAGATCGTCACCTCGACCGGCGCCCTCGAGCTCGGCAAGGTGCCGAAGCGCATGATCGTCATCGGCGCCGGCGTGATCGGCCTGGAGCTGGGCTCGGTCTGGTCGCGGCTCGGCGCCGAGGTCGAGGTCATCGAGTTCCTCGACCGCATCCTGCCGGGCATGGACGCCGAGATCTGCAAGCAGACCCAGCGGATCCTGGCGAAGCAGGGCCTCAGCTTCCGGCTCGGCGCCAAGGTCACGGGCGCCAAGACCGCGCGCGGCGGCGTCACCCTGACGGTCGAGCCGGTCAAGGGCGGCGACCCGGAGCAGGTCAAGGCCGACGTGGTCCTGGTCTCGATCGGCCGGCGCGCCTACACCGACGGCCTCGGCCTCGAGGCGCTGGGCGTCCGCAAGGACAACCGCGGCGTCATCCAGGTCGACTCCAAGTTCCAGACCTCGGTGCCCGGCATCTACGCCATCGGCGACTGCATCCCCGGCCCGATGCTGGCGCACAAGGCCGAGGACGAAGGCGTCATCTGCGCCGAGATGCTGGCCGGCCAGTCGGGCCACATCGACTACGACATGGTGCCGGGCGTGGTCTACACCTGGCCCGAGGTCGCCGGCGTCGGCAGGACCGAGGAGCAGCTCAAGGAGGATGGCGTCCCTTATAGGGTCGGCAAGTTCCCCTTCACCGCCAACAGCCGGGCGCGCTCGACGGGCGAGACCGACGGCGTGGTCAAGATCCTCGCCCACAAGGAGACCGACCGGGTGCTCGGCGTGCACATCGTCGGCCCCCTGGCCGGCGACCTGCTGGCCGAGGCGGTCCTGGCGATGGAGTTCGGCGGCTCGGCCGAGGACATCGCGCGGACCTGCCACGCCCATCCGGGCATGGGCGAGGCCGTCAAGGAGGCGGCGCTCGCCGTCCACGGCCGGCCGATCCACATGTGACCGGCGCGCGGGAAACCGCGCGCGCCAACGGACGGATCATGGCCTTGCGTCCCGGTCCCCGGCTCATCGGGCTGTTCTGCCTGGCCCAGGTCCTCAGCCTGGCCGGCTTCGGCAGCTTCCCGGCCCTGCTGCCCGGCTTCGTCGACCTCTGGCGGCTCAGCAGCACCGAGGCCGGCTGGATCAACGGGATCTACTTCGGCGCCTACATGCTGGCGGTGCCGGTCCTCGTCAGCCTGACCGACCGGGTCGACGCCCGCGCGATCTACATCTTCTCGGCCCTGGCGGCGGCGCTGGCCGCGCTCGGCTTCGCGCTGCTCGCCGAGGGCTTCTGGACGGCGCTCGGCTTTCGGGCGCTGGCCGGCGCCTCCCTCGCCGGCACCTACATGCCGGGCCTCAAGGCGCTGAACGACCGCCTGTCGGCGGAGACGCGCTCGCGCGGCGTGGCCTTCTACACCGCCAGCTTCTCCATCGGCGTCGCGCTGTCCTTCCTCTTGACCGGTCAGCTCGACGCCTGGCTCGGCTGGCGCTGGACCTTCGCCTCGACCGCGCTCGGGCCCCTGCTGGCCATCGGCCTGTTCCTCGGCTTCGCCGGGCCGGCGAGCCAGGCCGCGGCCCAGCGGCCGGAGGGCGCGCTGCTGGATTTCCGGCCGGTGCTGCGCAACCGCCGGGCCCTCGGCTACGTGCTGGCCTACTGGGCGCACAACTGGGAGCTCTTCGCCTTCCGCTCCTGGCTGGTCGCCTTCCTGGTCTTCGCCCAGGCGCGCGCGCCCGAGGGCGGCCTCGGCCAGGACTGGAGCCCGACGGCCATCGCCACCTTGGTGATCCTGGTCGGCCTGCCGGCCAGCGTGCTGGGCAACGAGACGGCCGAGCGTCTCGGCCGGCGCCGGCTCGTGACCCTGGTCATGCTGGCCTCCGCCGTGCTGGCCGGCCTCTTCGGCTTCGCCGCCGGCCTGCCGGTGGCGCTCGTCGTCGCCGTCGCCCTGCTCTACAGCCTGACCGTCTCGGCGGACTCCGCCTCGATCACCGCCGGCGCCATCGGCGCGGCCGCGCCGGAGCGCCAAGGCGCGACCATGGCGCTGCATTCCCTGGTCGGTTTCTCCGGCGCCTTCCTCGGGCCCCTGGTCTTCGGCGTCGTGCTCGACCTCGGCGGCGGTCCGGAGCGCGCGCTCGCCTGGGGCCTGGCCTTCGTCTCCTCGGGCCTGGCGGTGGCCAGCGGGCCGCTTGCCCTGGCGCTGCTGGGCCGTGAAGCTGGATCGGCGGACAAGGGGAGCGCCTGATGGAGATCAGAGCGGCCGAGCGCGGCGACATCGCCGCCATCGTCGCGCTGCTGGCAGAGGACCCGCTCGGCGCACAGCGGGAAGCGCCGGGCGAGCCGCTGGACCCTGTCTACATCGCGGCCTTCGAGGCCATGTCGGCCCAGGGCGGCAACCAGGTGCTGGTCGCGGTCGAGGCGGGCCGCGTGGTCGGCTGCCTGCAACTGACCTTCATCGCCGGCCTGTCGCGCCGCGGCATGTTGCGCGCGCAGATCGAAGCCGTGCGCGTCGCCGCCGCCGAGCGCGGCGCCGGCATCGGCGAAGCGCTGTTCCGCCACGCCATCGACCTCGCCCGCAATGCCGGCTGCGGCCTGGTGCAACTGACCAGCGACAAGACCCGCGCCGACGCCCACCGCTTCTACGACCGCCTCGGCTTCGTCGCCAGCCACGAGGGCTACAAGCTGGTTCTGGAGTGAGGGTGATTGAAGCGTCGCCACTTACGCCCTCTCCCCCGTCGGCAGGGCTATCGCACATGAGTCAAAAGGCTGATGAAGTCTTGGTCGTTCCATCTTGCTTTGAGTCTTTTGTGGCTGAGGGGAAT